>CANQYC010000054.1 GCA_947627945.1 uncultured Clostridia bacterium | reverse complement strand
CGCACCAGCATCCAGATCATCAATGCGATCAACGCCAAGGCAACGACCACACCGACCACATTGACATTCCCGGTGAACAGACCGCCGATCTGATTGATGCACAGTGCCACCAGATAGGCAAAGACACACTGATAACCGATCGCAAACCAGAACCAGCGGGCATTGTTCATCTCCCTGCGGATGGCACCCATCGCCGCAAAGCAGGGCGCACAGAGCAGATTGAATACCATGAAGGAGAAGCCGCTGATGGGGGTAAAGGCAGCCGCAATGCTGGCGTAGGTAGTCGTATCACTGGAATTGTAGAGAACGCCCATCGTGCCGACAATGTTCTCCTTGGCGACAAGACCGGTGATCGCTGCCACAGTTGCCTGCCAGTTGCCCCAGCCGAGGGGGGCAAAGATCCATGCGATCGCACTGCCGATGGAGCCTAAGATGGACTTGTCGATCTCGTCCTCTGTCAGCATCCGGAAGCCGTCTTCTGTAAAGCCGAAGAAAGAGGTGAACCAGACCACGATCGTGGAGAGCAGGATGATGGTGCCTGCTTTCTTGATGAACGACCAGCCACGTTCCCACATGGAACGCAGGACATTGCTGATCGTCGGCATGTGGTATGCCGGCAGTTCCATGACAAAGGGTGCCGGGTCGCCGGCGAACATCTTCGTTTTTTTCAGCATGATGCCGGAGAGGATGATGGCAGCCATGCCGATGAAGTAGGCGGATACGGAAACGATGGGACTTCCCCCAAAGATGGCACCTGCGATCATGGCGATGAAAGGCACTTTCGCACCGCAGGGGATGAATGTCGTCGTCATGATGGTCATGCGGCGGTCACGTTCGTTTTCGATCGTTCTCGATGCCATGACACCGGGGATACCGCAGCCCGTACCGATCAGGATCGGGATGAAGGATTTGCCGGAAAGCCCGAAGCGGCGGAAGATCCTGTCCAGCACAAAGGCGATCCTTGCCATGTAGCCGCAGGCTTCGAGGAATGCGAGCAGCAGGAACAGCACCAGCATCTGCGGCACAAAGCCAAGCACCGCACCGACACCGGCAACGATGCCGTCCAAAATCAGCCCGCTCAGCCAATCAGCGCATCCCACAGCTTCAAGGGCATTGCCGACCAGCACCGGCACACCCGGCACCCAGACGCCATAGGCAGCCGGGTCGGGGGCTTCAAAACCATTTTCGTTGAAATATTCCACTGCCTCAAGGTAGGTCATCCCGCAGACCGCATCCGGGTCTGCATCTGCGGGGATCTGGTCATAGTATACCATCAGCTCGGACATTTCGAGCGTTTCCTCATCCTGAACGGGATAGGAGATGACTGTATCCTCTGCGGTGAATGCCTTCAGTCCGGCAAGAGCCGCCTCTCCGTCAAATGCTTCCTCCTCCGGATCCAGTCCGGCAAAGGCATCTGCGGCGGTGACGGCATCGCTGTATTCCTCCGCCTGTTCCGTGTAAGCCGATGTTCCGATGCCGAACAGGTGGAAACCATCGCCGAACAGTCCGTCATTTGCCCAGTCCGTGGCAGCAGTGCCGACCGTGACCATGGAAATGTAGTAGACCAGTCCCATGATGAGCGCAAAGATCGGCAGACCTAAGAAACGGTTCGTCACGACCTTGTCGATCTTATCCGACACAGAGAGCTGCCCGATGCTTTTCCGTTTCCAGCAGGCACGTGTCAGATTGCCGATGTACAGGTAACGCTCACTCGTGATGATGGATTCGGCATCGTCATCCAGTTCTTCCTCGACAGCCGCAATGTCCTGTTCGATGTGTCTGCGCTTTTCCTCGGAGAGTCCGAGCTGCGCAATGACCTTTTCATCCCGCTCGAACAGCTTCACCGCATACCAACGCTGCTGTTCCTCCGGGAGATCATGTACCACGGCTTCTTCGATATGTGCCAGTGCATGCTCCACCGTTCCGGAGAATGCGTGCTTGGGGATGGGGCGTTTTTCCTTGGCGGCAGATATTGCCGTCTCTGCGGCTGCCATGATGCCGTCAGCCTTGAGTGCGGAGATCTCCACGACTTTGCAGCCGAGCGATGCACTCAGCGCATCCGTGCGGATCTTGTCACCGTTCTTCTCAACAAGATCCATCATGTTCACGGCAACGACCACCGGGATGCCCAGTTCGAGGAGCTGCGTGGTGAGGTAGAGGTTGCGCTCTAAGTTGGTGCCGTCAACGATGTTGAGGATGGCATCCGGACGTTCCCCGATGAGATAGTTTCTTGCCACGACTTCTTCGAGCGTGTAGGGCGAGAGCGAATAGATGCCGGGCAGATCGGTGATGACCACATCGCTGTGTTTTTTCAGCCTGCCCTCCTTCTTCTCTACGGTGACGCCCGGCCAGTTGCCGACAAACTGATTGGAACCGGTCAGGGCATTGAACAGTGTCGTTTTCCCGCAGTTCGGGTTCCCCGCCAAGGCAATACGAATATCTGACATGCGTGTTCCTTCCTTTCTGACATTCTGATGTATTTGGATTAGAAGCTGCTAACTGCCATGCAATAGCTGCGGAGGAATCACTTCCTCCGTATGGGCAGCACCGTACAAAGCCGTCAGGCGGTCTCTGTGCGGCATTGCCTTCGCTATTCCACTTCGATCATGGCAGCGTCAGCCTTCCGCAGGGAAAGCTCATAGCCACGCACCGTGACCTCGATCGGATCGCCGAGCGGTGCGACTTTTCTGACAAAGATCTCGACACCCCGTGTGATGCCCATATCCATGATCCGGCGTTTGACGGCACCCTCTCCGCCGAGCTTGACAACACGGACAGTTTCGCCGATCTTGACCTTCTCCAGTGTTTTCATACCCAAAGCTCCTTTCCCGCAATGTAAGAAGTTAGTCTTTGCTAACCCATTTCTTAGTATACAGAAAAATCAGACGCTTGTCAAGTGAATTTTTAATAATTGTGAAATATATTGAATTTTATGTGGATATTGGCACAGCATTTGTGCAAAATGACGGCGGCGTGACGCTTGCAATCATGCCGGGAATATGGTATAATGAAGTATACTAAAATGCCAGCCGGTGCAGAAAGGAGGGCGTCTCGCATGTTGTACGGTTATCGGATGGCGGCTCTGTGTGTTTCACGGATCCATGAACAGGTGCTGCTGGATTTTGTCTCTGCGTTCAGTGAGACGCTCGCTGCACACGGATGGCGGCTCTTTGTGTTCACGACCGGGACAGATCTGTTCTGGCGGACGAAGTCCAATCAGGGCGAGGAAGCTGTATTTGATCTGATCGATCCGGATGTCATTGATGCGCTGGTCGTGTTCCGGGACAAAGTCCTCGACGACGAATGCCTCCGGCACATCATCGGCAGGGCGAGGGAACACCAGATCCCGGTCTACCACCTCAACGGGATCCGTGAGGACTGCTGCAACCTGATGTTCGACTATGAGGGCGGGTTTGCCTCGGTGGTGGAGCATCTGATCGACGTGCATGGCGTCACGGACTTTCACATGATCGCCGGGATGCGGGACAATGAATTTTCCGATACCCGGATCGCCGTCATGCAGAAGCTGCTGCGGGAGCGGGGGATCCCCTTTGATGAGAGCCGGGTGAGCTATGGGGATTTCTGGTCGGTGCCGGCGAGGGAGGCAGTGCGGAAACTCATCGAGGAAGACCGCCTGCCCCGTGCCATCGTCTGCGCCAATGACACCATGGCGATCGCCGTGTGCGTGGAGCTGCACAAGCACGGCTACAACATCCCGGAGGATGTGATCGTGACGGGCTTTGACGGCATTGATGCCATCCAGTTTTCCATCCCGAAGATCACCTCTGCGAAGTGTGATTATGCGGAGCTTGGCACGAAACTGGCAGAGCTTGTGGCAGAGGGGAATGACACGCCCCGCACGGTGCTGCTGCTGCCGAAGCTCATTTTGCAGGAATCCTGCGGCTGTGTATCCCGCAGTTCCATTGACATGGTGGACTTCATCAACAACCTGAACGATACCTTTAACCGTTTTCAGACGGAGGAGGAGATGCTCGGCGAGATCTCTTCCCGCATTCAGGGCTGCCAGACGCTGAAAGAAGTCACGGAGCAGCTGCATCATGAGGTATTCTATTCCATGACCGTGCTGCTCAAGGAGGAATGCATTGATTTTTCCCTCGATCCCCTTGAGAAACATTCCACCACGACCTTCGGGGAAAGGCTCTATATCGCAGCGGATACGGATGCACCGGGATCTGACGGGAACATGATCCCGCTCAAGACGATGGTGCCCCGCATGGAGAACATGCTGCGGTCATCGGCACCGCTCATCTTCATCGCCCTGCACCAGATCGACATCCCGCTCGGGTTCATCTGCTTTCACTTCCAGCAGCTCGACCGCCAGCCCTACCTGAAGATCAACCAGATCGCCATGTCCGTCAGCAGTGCGGTCGCCGGTTTCCGGAATGCGCAGTACCAGCGGCGTTTGCAGGCAGTCGTGGAGGAAATGTATAAATACGATGCCCTCACGGGACTGTATCACCGGAATGCCTTCCTGAAACAGTACCGCCGGATGCAGGAAGATCAGCATATCGACGCCATGACGCTCGTACTCTGTGATGTGGACGGGCTGAAATATATCAATGACCATTTCAGCCACAAGGAGGGCGACAATGCCATTGCCGTCACTGCCAATGCACTGCATACCGTGTGCCGTGACGGGCTCTGCTGCCGGTACGGCGGCGATGAGCTGATCGCTCTGCTGCCGGAGGCAGGGGATCCGGTGGAGATCCGCCGGGAGATCCTTGACCGCCTTTCCATGTACAACAGCCGCTCCCGGAAACCATACGATGTTTCGGCGAGCATCGGTGTATACACCTCCTCCGGGGAAACGGTGGAGCAGATGCTGGAAAAGGCGGATGTCCTGATGTATCAGGACAAGCTCGGCAAGCCGCACAGGCGGCAGTGAGACAGGCAGCCGGGGAATGTTTCAGGCTGCTGCGCCCATTTGATTTTTCTCAGTTTCCGCCGGAATGGCTCTTGACATTCCGGCGGAAATATACTATAATAGAATAGATATCCCGGCAGACTGCCGGGTCCCTGAAAGGAGCTTGTATCTATGGAAAGAAAGAAGATGTCCCGTGAGGGCTATGAAAATTTGCGTGCCCAGCTCGATGAGCTGATCACCGTGCAGCGTCCCGAGATCGCACAGAAGCTCAAGGAAGCACGTTCCTACGGCGACCTGTCCGAAAATGCGGAGTACGATGAGGCGAAAAATGATCAGGCACAGCTCGAAGCAAAGATCGCAGAGCTGCAATATACCCTCGACAATGCCGAGATCGTGGAGGATGACAGCATCTCCCTCGATGAGATCGGCATGGGTTCCATCATGTCCATCCGCAATGTGGAGACCGGAGAGACAGAGGAACTGAAAATTGTCGGCACCAATGAAGCCAATTTCTTTGAGAATAAGATCTCGGACGAGTCCCCCATCGGCAAGGCTGCCATGAAGAAGCGTGTGGGCGATGTCTTTATCGTGGAGGCACCCTCCGGGGAGATCCGCTATGAAGTCATGGGCATTTCCAAGTAACCGAACGATCAGATCATAAAGGTGGAGCATTATGCAGGAAGAACAGAACACACAGCAGAATACACCGGAGACGGATACCACGGATTACCGTCAGATACGTCTCGATAAGCTCAACGCCATGAAGGCGGAGGGCAAGGATCCCTTTGTCCGTACCAGTTATCCGGTCACCATCCAGAACGCTGCGCTGCGGGAGCAGTATGAGACGCAGGAGCAGCAGGTGCTTGCGGAGGCAGACGGGGATGAGGAAAAGACCGCTGCCGGGCTTGCCCGTATCGCCGAGCAGACCGTGCGCATCGCCGGCAGGATCATGAGCTGGCGCAGGATGGGCAAGGCACATTTTCTCGATGTGCGTGACCATACCGACCGGATACAGGTCTATGTCCGGATGAATGACATCGGCAAGGAGGCATTTGAGGAGTTCCGGAAATGGGACATCGGCGATATCATCGGCATCGAGGGCTATGCCTTCCGTACCAAGATGGGCGAGATCTCGGTACATGCCGCCTCTGTCACGCTGCTGGCAAAATCGCTGCTGCCGCTTCCGGAAAAGTGGCACGGTCTCAAAGATCAGGACATGCGCTACCGTCAGCGGTATCTTGACCTGATCTGCAACCCGCCGGTCAAGGATACTTTCATCAAGCGCAGCCAGATCATGCGGGAGATCCGCAGCTATCTTGACGGTCTGGGCTATGTGGAGGTGGATACCCCGGTGCTGCTGCCGATCGAGATCGGTGCGGCGGCACGTCCCTTTGTCACCCACCACAACACGCTGCATCTTGACATGTATCTGCGCATCGAAACAGAGCTGAACCTCAAAAGGCTCATTGTCGGCGGATTTGACAGGGTGTACGAGGTCGGCAGGATCTTCCGGAACGAGGGCATGGATCCCTCCCACAACCCGGAATTCACGACCGTTGAAATGTATCAGGCGTACACCGATTACAAGGGCATGATGGATCTGATCGAGAACATGTACCGTACCATTGCCAGAAATGTCTGCGGGACGGACTGCATCACCTATCAGGGGACAGAGATCGCCATCGGCAAGCCGTGGAAGCGCATGACCATGATCGAAGCCGTAAAGGAATATGCGGGTGTCGATTACAACGACTGGGCGACCGATGCGGATGCACGGGCATGTGCTGCCGCAAAGGATGTCCATGTCGAGGAGGGCAGCTCTGCGACAAAGGGACATGTGCTGATCGCATTTTTTGATGCTTTCGTGGAGGAGCAGCTCATCCAGCCGACCATCATCTATGACTATCCGGTGGAAAATTCGCCTCTTGCCAAGAGAAAGCCGGAGGATCCGGCATTTACGGAGCGGTTTGAGTACTTCATCTATGCAAGGGAGATGGGCAATGCTTTCTCCGAGCTGAATGATCCCATCGACCAGAAAGAGCGTTTTGTCCGGCAGGTCGCTGCCAAGCGGGCACAGGGCAACACCAATGCACAGGTGGATGAGGATTACATCACCGCACTGGAATATGGTCTGCCGCCGACAGGCGGTCTGGGATTCGGCGTTGACCGCCTTGTGATGCTGCTGACGGACAGCCCCTCCATCCGGGATGTGCTGCTGTTCCCGACCATGAAGCCGCTGCCGTCCGAGATGCAGGGGGCGCAGGATGAAGAAAAAGCCTGACGCATCGCCGGAAAAGCCCCGGAAAGGCATTGCAGAGACTGCCCGGGAGCTGGAGGAAAAGCAGGCACAGCTCCTCGCACAGCAGCAGGAGGAACTGCACCGGCAGGAGGAAGCGGCACGGGAGGCATACGCCGACCAGATCCGTCAGGAGCGTGTGGAGCTGATGCAGCTCCGGCAGGGCGTGATCGGGGAAAGTGAGACGTTCCGTGAGGAACAGCCGGAGGAAAAGCACTACACCATCTGGCAGAAGATCAGCAATTTCTTCTATCATAACAGCTGGTGGCTCGGGATCGCCGGTCTGCTGGTGGGGATCACCGTGTTCCTGACGGTGCATACTTTGATGCGGGTGCAGCCGGATATGATCATCCTGCTGGCATCGGACGATGACTCCTTCTATGCCTTGTGCGGCGACCGCATTGCGGACGTGTTTGAACAGTATATTTCCGATGCGAACGGCGACGGAAAAGTAAAGGCGGAAGTATACTATGTCCCGATCTCCGGCAAGAATGAGCAGACGACAGGGTTGTCGGGCGATCATGAAAAATTCTATACGGAGCTGATGGCAGGCGAGGCGGTGCTGATGATCTCGGACAAGGATGCGGATGCATTCTTTTCTCCGGAGGATACGCTGGTAGACCTCGAACCCGCATTCGGCAGCTATCAGGAGACAGAGGGTGTCCGTTTCATGCTCTCGGATACGGCGTTCGGTAAGGATATCGACTGGGTGGAGCCGGTCGATGACGACATTTACATCGGCATCCGTGCCGTGCGCAAGACTTCGCTGGATTCCGAAGAACGGATGCAGAAGACCTATGACATCGCCTACCCCGCACTACAGGCATTTATTCAGGAGTACGGCACGACAGAGACGGCAGAGTGATATGACAAAACACCCCTGCTCCGGGACAGTTTCCCGGGGCAGGGGTATCTTATTTTTGAAGTGGCAGGACAAAAACTTCTACTCTGCCAAAAACGCCCTTGCTGCCTTCTGCCGCCGGACGTCTACCATCAGGTCGACCAAAGTGCCCTCGGGGGTGAATTCCTCCGAAAACACCTTGCCCTCCTCACGGAGCGTCTGCAAAAGACTGCCCTCATGGTAGGGGATGCAGAGTTTCATGCGCACTGCCGTCTGCGGCAGATGGCGGACGATCGCCTGTAACAGGGCATCGATCCCGTCTCCGTGCTTTGCACTGATCCAGACGGTGTCGCTGTCATTTTTTCTTGGCATATCCACCAGATCTGCTTTGTTCAGCACATGGATCTGCGGGATCTCCGCACAGCCAAGCTCTCCGAGCAGTTTCTGTGTGATCTGCATCCGTTCCTCAATATCCGGTTCGGAGGCATCCAATACATGCAGGATCACATCCGCCTGTGCCGTTTCTTCGAGTGTGGAGCGGAATGCCTCGACCAGATGGTGCGGCAGACGCCGGATCAGCCCGACCGTATCACTGAGCAGCACATGCCGTCCGTCCGGCAGCTCCAGTGCCCGTGCCGTGACATCGAGCGTGGCGAAGAGCTTGTCCTCCGCCAGCACGCCCGCCTGTGTCAGCATGTTGAACAATGTGGATTTTCCCGCATTGGTATAGCCGACGATCGCCGCCGTCAGGATGCCGTCCTTTTTGCGGCGGCGGCTCAGGAATTTCCGGTGCTTTTCCATGTCTTTCAGTTCCTGTTTGAGCTGGTCGATGCGGCTGCGGATGTGGCGTCTGTCTGTTTCGAGCCGGGTCTCGCCCGGTCCCCGTGTGCCGATGCCGCCGCCCAGCCGGGACAGGGCATTGCCCATGCCCGTCAGCCGGGACAGGCGGTACTGATACTGTGCCAGTGCTACTTGTACCTTGCCCTCGGCAGTCCGGGCACGCCCGGCAAAAATATCCAGAATGAGCATGGTGCGGTCGATCACCTTGCAGTCGGTCGCATCCGAGATGTTCCGCATCTGCATGCCAGTCAGTTCCGTGTCGAAGATCAGCATGTCCGCCTCTAAGATCCTGACCTGTTCCTTGATCTCCTCTAATTTTCCAGTCCCGATGCATGTCGCTGCCTCCGGTGCCGGACGGCTCTGTAGCACGGCGGCAAGCACCTCGCATCCGGCGGTATCCGCCAGCTCTCCCAGTTCCTCCATGGAAACATCGGCGTCATATTCCCCCGTGTCCAGTCCGACAAGAATGACTTTTGTCTTGGCTTCGTTCTGTGTGATCTCGTGCATAGACCCTCCTTACCGCAATGTGATCCGCTCGCCGTCACGGGAAACAGTGACAGCGGGGCAGATGGACTGTAATGTTTTCAGATACTGCGCAGGATCTTTCTCGGCAGGACTGTAATGCGTCAGCCAGAGCCGTTTTGCCTGTGCCTGTGCCGCAAGCCGGCAGGCATCCTGCATGAGCATGTGCCGCTTGCTGTTGAGGTTTTCTTTTCTGTCCGGATCGCCCCACATCCCCTCACAGACGAACAGATCCGCACCCGCCGCAAGATCGGCGATCTGCGGGATGGGGAGCGTGTCGGTCGTATAGACGATGCGCACCGGCGGACGGGCTGCCCCCGTGACCTGCGCCGGAAGGATCTCCCTGCCGTCCGGGAGCGTGACATGTTCGCCGCTGTGCAGCCGTTTCCAGAACTGCACGGGGATGTCCAGTGCCTTTGCCTGTTCCGGCTGGAATTCGGGCTTTTTCCGCAGCTCGATCCGATAGCCGAGACAGGGCACCGTGTGCCGCAGCGGCAGGACGGAAATGGTCATCATCGGGTCGATCTCCTGTGCCGTAAAGGAGACGGCTTCCCGCTCCGGAAGCTGCCGGAACAAGACCGGATACGGCAGCCTGCCGCAGACCTGCAGCAGCCCCCGCACGGCATTTTCTGCCGAAGCGGGCAGATAGATGGGCAGCGGGGACTGGCGGTCGGTGTTGCCCAGCGAGAGCAGCAGCCCCGGCAGTCCGGTGACATGGTCGGCATGGCTGTGGGTGATGAGCAGCATTTCAATGCGGCTGAGTTTCAGATCATGCTTCGCAATGGCGACCTGTGTCCCTTCACCGCAGTCGATCAGCACTGCCTTGCCATTATGCTCCACATAGCAGCTTGTCAGAAAGCGGTCTTTCAGCGGCAGCATCCCGCCTGTCCCAAGCAGTGTGATATCCATAGAAATGTCTCCTTTCCTCCGGGTGGATCTGTGTTATTTTCGCCTCTGCCACGGTGCTTCCTCAGTGCCGGCTTTGAAATTATAGACCGGCTTGAGGATGTCGAGGATCTCGGCAGTCGGGGCGATGTTCTCCATGATACTGTTCATATCCTTGTATGCCATCGGGCATTCATCGAGTGTGTCCATTCCGACAGAGGTCGTATAGATGCCCTTCATCTGACGGCGGTATTCGGCAATGCTGCATGTCTCCTTTGCCTGTGAACGGGACATCAGCCGCCCTGCACCGTGGGGTGCGGAGCAGTTCCAGTCCGGATTTCCCCTGCCCCGGCACAGCAGGCTGCCGTCCCGCATGTTCATGGGAATGAGCAGGATCTCGCCTTTCTGCGCCGAGACGGCACCTTTCCGGAGAATGTTATGCTCCAGATCAATGTAGTTGTGCGTGGTGGTGAACTGTTCCCGGACATGCCAGTGCATGCCCCGGACGATGACATCCGTCATTGCCTGCCGGTTCTGTGCAGCAAATGCCTGCACGATCGCCATGTCGTGGAGATACTGTTCAAACAGCTCTCCCTCACAGTAGGCAAGGTGCTGCGGGATATTCGTGCGCTTGACAGACTTCAGCTTTTTCAGCTCCGTCTGGATCTGACCGCTTTTGCCCTCTGCCTTCATCCGGGCGATCAGCTCCTGAACAGAGCCGTCATCCGAGCCGTTCAGACGGCGGTATGCCTCCGTCTGGTACCACTTTGCCACTTCCACGCCAAGATAGCGGGAACCGGAGTGGATGACCAGACTGAGGGAGCCGTCACTGCCCCTGTCTACCTCGATGAAGTGGTTGCCGCCGCCGAGCGTGCCGATGCTGCAAAGTGCCCGCTGTTCGTGGATATGCGGAAAGCAGTACAGCTTTCGCAGCTCCAGATCGTTGGCATAGCGGTGGGGGACGCTGCGCACGGAGAAGCCCGAGGGGACTTCCGCACGGATGAGCTTGTCAAGTTTCTGCGGTTCGATGTGCGTTTCTTTCAGGATGGTCGTTTCCATACCGCAGCCGATATCTACACCGACAAGATTGGGTACCAGCTTGTCGGTGATCGTCATGGTGGTGCCGATGGTGCAGCCTGCGCCGGCATGGACGTCGGGCATGATGCGGATCTGCGAACCTTCGGCAAACGGCTGACTGCACAGTTCGGTGATCTGTGCCACGGATGCTTCGTCCGTGATGTCAGCAAAGACTTTAGCGCATGCGAATGCGCCTCTGATCTCAAACATAGATGTTCTCCTTTCCCGTGCCTGCGGACGCAAAAAGGCACCCCTGTATTGCACAGAGGTGCCATAAAAGCAAAACGGTATACGAAATTATACCGGATCCTTTTCCTTGTCCGAAAGGCAGACGGCGGTCTCTGTTGTGAATGTATTCCATTTTTCGGTGGTCGGCACTTGATGTATCTCAAAATAATAGAACATACCGTTTGCTCCTTCCGTAAGAATTTTTCCTTGCTGCGCAGCCGGGAATGGTTTTATTATAGCATACCGCCCCGGATTTGTCAAGCATTTTTTGCAGGGAGATATTTTTGAAAGCATCCTGCATTTTTCTTCCGGATTTGTGCAGAATGCACAAAATGCAGAATTTTGCTTGACATGTCCCCCCGTCTGTGCTATAATGATAAAGTCGTATTCTAAAGACAGCCGGTGGCGTATGCCGTAAATCCGGCCGAGGAGTGCAGATGGTTATTTTTATACAGGAAATATCCATACTCTCCTTGCGTGCAAGGGGAGTTTTTGTTTCTCCCGATACGATATTTTATCCATCGGAGGTGAATGTGAAATGCCAAGTGCAAGTATCTTGGAGGCAAAGGCAGCGAAGGTAAAGGCACTCGAGGAAAAGCTCCGGGGTGCGGTATCCTTTGTACTCGTGGATTACAAGGGCATCACCGTAGCAGAGGACACCACACTGCGCCGTGAGCTGCGTGAGGCGAACGTGGAGTATTTCGTAGAGAAGAACACGATGCTCAAGCGTGCGCTGCACAACATCGGCATGGAGGACTTTGATGAGGTGCTTAACGGCACTACTGCCATTGCCATCTCTACGGAAGACCAGACCGCACCGGCAAGTATTCTGGGCAAGTTTGCGGAGAAGTCCGAGACTTTCAAGCTCAAAGCCGGCTGCGTAGAGGGTGAATTCTACGATGAGGCAAAGGTCGTGGCACTGTCCAAAATCCCGTCCAAGGACGTACTGCTCGCACAGCTCGTCGGCTCTCTCCAGGGTCCGATTCAGAAGCTCGCTGCTCTGCTGCAGGCGATCGTGGACAAGAACGGCGAGGCTGCATAAGTCCGCTGTACCAACAGGCTGCATAGGATATGCAGCAGCAATCTGAAATTTTAGTAAAGGAGATCATTATCATGGCATCTGAAAAGACACTCAAGTTTATTGAGGATATCAAGGCTCTCTCCGTTCTGGAGCTGGCAGAGCTGGTAGAAGCTATCCAGGAGGAGTTCGGCGTGACCGCAGCCGTTGCTGCAGCACCTGCCGGCGGCGCAGCCGCTGCCGCTGCTGAGGAGAAGACAGAGTTCGACGTTGTTCTGACATCCTTCGGCGACAAGAAGATGGGCGTTATCAAGGCTGTCAAGGACGTACTTGGTCTGGGTCTGAAGGAGGCTAAGGAAGCCGTTGAGAGCGCACCCAAGGCTCTGAAAGAGGGCGTTTCCAAGGCAGAGGCTGAGGAGCTGAAGGCAAAGCTCGAAGAAGCAGGCGCAACCATCGAGCTGAAGTAAGTTATCCCCGGCATTGCCGAGAAAGTACACAGAGAACCGGAGGGCAGTGGCTCTCCGGTTTTTTTGCCGGCATCCGGGCTTGTCCTATCCCGGAAAAAGGCTCCCGAGTGCGAGCAGTGCCACCCCCGGGATGCCGAACACGGTGCAGACCAGAAGATTGGTCAGGCACAGCGTCGGCACAAAGCCGACAGCACCCCCGTAAAAATGCAGCAGCACCAGTGCGGTCAGCCCCGTTACGCTCCCCAGCAGAAAGGCATGGATGCGCTTTCTGTGCCGCAGATAAAACAGGATCGCACATAATCCCCCCAGTGTCCAGAGCAGCCAGTAACAGTGTCCCATCAGAAATTCCATACTGTTCTCCTTTCCTTTCGGCAGACCTTGCTGCCGCATTACAGCAGAATATATGCCATCGCCAGCAGCAGTGCCGGGTCAGAGCCTTCCTTGTACAACAGATATAACAGTGCTGCCAGTGCCAGACGTTCCCCGTCCCAGTCTGTCAGGAGAGAGCGCAGTTCCTCCGGCAGATGCAGCCCCTCCGCAGGGATGCCGGGCTTCGGCATGGTCTCATCCGGCGGGGGAGGATCGGGGACTTCCGGCGGTGCGGGCGGCGGGGGAGGGGATGCTGCCGCACGGCGGTGCATTTCCCGTGAACGCCGGATAGCATCCTGCCGCATGGCACTCAGATCCTGATTTGGGTATTGCGGCATGTGATCCCCTCCTTTCTGTCATGCGGGACTATAGCAGATCCCGGAGCATCCCGCTTTTCTGCATGACCTGCCACATGTTCCAGAGTTTCAGCAGGCGCAGTGCCTTATCGACCCGCTGCTGACGTTTTTCCCGCAGATGCGGTCGCAGTGCGAGCAGCAGGGCGGCATTTTTATCCGGTTCGCCGGAATTTTTGAACAGCTCGCCGATCTTGAGCAGCATGCCCGGATCAAGCCCGTCCGCCATGCCGGGAACGGCGGGTGCGGGGGATGCAGGTGCCGTTTCCGGTTCTGACCGCAGCATCTGCGCCAGCTCGGAAAGCTGCTGCATGCT
>CANQYC010000053.1 GCA_947627945.1 uncultured Clostridia bacterium | reverse complement strand
GACTTGTGCGGGCATACTCCCACAGTGCCGCACTGACCTGCGATGCGGCAGGTGTACGGCACATGTGCGAGGCGGTCATGCTGACACTTGAGATGGACTATGGACTGTACGGCAAAGTTGCGGCGATGCTGCCGGGCTATGGCACCGTGGAGCTTTCCTGTGACTTCGGCACAGAGGTCATCCAGAAGCTCATGGTGCGGTGTGAGGTGCTGCCGGCATTGCAGAAAGCACTCACGGAACTTTCTGCCGGACGCATCCGGATGCAGACCGGGAACACAGAGTTTGCCGATTTTGCGGGGACGCTCTGACATGGAAAGAAAAAAGAGGGTTTTTCCGCTGTGGATGCGTATATATTGATAGAGGGTGATCCTGCGGAAAGGAGGACGGCACATGACCATCCGTGAACAGATCGAAGCACAGCAGGCGGAAATGCTGTCACCGCACGCCTGCCTGAGTACCGACACGGGCGCAGCCATCCGGCTAAAACCGGAAGAACCGTGCCCCTACCGGACGGCATTCCAGCGTGACAGGGACAGGATCCTGCACAGCAATGCCTTCCGGCGGCTGAAACGAAAGACACAGGTCTTTCTCTCCCCTGTCGGCGACCACTACCGCACCCGCCTGACCCATACGCTCGAGGTCTCGCAGGTGGCACGCACCATCGCCCGTGCGCTGTTCCTGAATGAAGATCTGACGGAGGCGATCGCACTCGGACACGATCTCGGGCACTCCCCGTTCGGGCATGCCGGAGAATCCGTGCTGAATGCCATCTGTCCGCACGGCTACCGGCATTATCAGCAGAGCATGCGTGTGGTGGACTGCATCGAGAAAAACGGCGAGGGACTGAACCTGACGCAGGCAGTGCGCAACGGCATTGTCTGCCACACCAATCTCGTTGCGGATACCCTGGAGGGCAATATTGTCCGGGTCGCTGACCGCATCGCCTACATCAACCATGATATTGAGGATGCCATCCGTGCCGGCATCCTGCACCGGGAGGAACTGCCTGAGAGCGCAGTGCAGATCCTCGGACACACCCACACGGAGCGCATCACCACGCTGGTGGCGGCGGTCGTGGCACACGGCACGGATACCATCGGCATGCCGGAGGACATACAGGCGGCGCATGACGAGCTGCATACTTTCATGTATGAACATGTCTACCACAACAACACGGCAAAGCACGAGGAACAGAAAGCGAAGATCCTGATCGAGGAGCTGTACCGGTATTTCCGGAGAAAACCCGAAAAAATGCCGGAACTGTATCAGCGTATTTCCGAAAAGACCGATGTGGACAGGGCGGTCTGTGACTATATCTCCGGGATGAGTGACCGGTATGCGGTCGATCTGTACATGGAGCTGTTTGTCCCGAAATCGTGGAAATAAGGGGGTGCGTGTATGCCGCTGCCGGAAGGATTCCTGAACGAGCTGCGGGAACGTGCGGACATCGTGGATCTGTTCAGCACCTATGCCGCTGTCAAAAAACGGGGGCGCACCTATGTCTGCTGCTGTCCGTTCCATTCTGAAAAAACACCGTCCTGCACGATCTACCCCGATAACCAGAGCTTCTACTGCTTCGGATGCGGTGCGGGCGGAAGTACGATCACCTTTGTGCAGCGGATGGAGAATCTGTCTTTCATGGATGCCGTCCGCACACTGGCACAGCGTGTGGGGATGCAGATGCCCCTGCAGGACTCGCAGGAGGCAAGACAGGCAAATGTACGCCGGCGGTGCTATGAGATCAACCGGGAGGCTGCCAATTTCTATTACCTCAACCTGCTGCAGGGAACGGATAAACGGGGACTGCAATATTTCCGGCAGCGCAGGCTCTCCCCGGCGACCATAAAAGCCTATGGACTGGGCTATGCGCCGGATGACTGGAATGCGCTGCGGGATCATCTGAAACAGAAAGGCTACAGCGAACAGGAGCTGGTGACCGCCGGGGTCTGCCGAAGCTCGGCAAAGGGAAATGTCTTTGATCAGTTCCGTGGCAGGGTGATGTTCCCGATCGTCGATCTGCAGGGCAGCGTCATCGGCTTCGGCGGACGGGTGCTTGACGACAGCAAGCCCAAGTACCTCAATACCAACGAAACACCTGTCTTTGACAAGGGAAGCAATCTGTTTTCCCTGCATTTCGCCAAAAACGCATCCACCAATACTTTGATCTTAGCGGAGGGGTATATGGATGTCATTGCACTGTATCAGGCAGGGTTCCCGAATGCGGTCGCAACGCTCGGAACTGCCATTACTTCCGCACAGGCAAGAAAGCTCTCACAGTATGCCCGGGAGATCGTCATCGCCTACGACAGCGACACCGCCGGGCAGACTGCCACGCAGCGGGCACTGAACCGTTTCAGCGAAGTGGGACTGCCTGCCCGCATCCTGAAAATGGAGGGTGCCAAGGATCCGGATGAATACATCCGGACATTCGGGGCGGACAGTTTCCGCCGTCTTGTCGAACAGGCAGGCGATGCCATCAATTTCCAGCTTGACAAATGCAAGGACGGTCTGGATCTGTCCACGGAGCAGGGCAAAGATGAGCTGCTCCGGCGCAGTGTGGCAGTCCTTGCCGGCATCGAAAATTCCTTACAGCGGGAAGTCTACACCTCCCGCACCGCACGGGAGATGGATGTCCGGGTGGAGGTACTGCGCCAGACGGTGGATGCTGCCGTACTGCGGCAGCAGCGGGCTGCTAAAAAAATACAGTTCCATGCGATCGAATCCCGGTCGCTCCAGCGGGATGAGCTGAACCCGCTCTCGCAGAAATTTCCCCGGGAAAGCCGGGCAGAACAGATGATACTTGCCTATCTGCTGCGGAATCCGGAAGATCATGAAATGCTCTGGGAGAGCCTTTCCCCATCGGATTTTGTGACAGATCTCCACAGGCGCATCTATCTTGCCGTCTGTGAGCAGTGCCGGGAACACAGACAGTTTTCCCTCCCGCTGCTCGAAGAGACATTCACTGTGGAAGAAATGGGGCGCATCTCCGGCATTGCCGCACGCAGTCAGGAGCTGCCCGTCAGCCGGGACGCACTGGAAGAATGTATCCGGGTGCTGAAAGCGGCACACAGCCGGGTATTGCCCGGGGAAACGATGACGGATGACGACCTGCTGCAGGTCGTTGCCAATCAGAGAAAAAAGCAATAGCGTCCATAAGGAGGAATACAAATGGACAAGAAGTCTACCATTGAGGGATTGCTCGACAGAGGAAAGGCATCCGGGAAGCTGACCACGAAGCAGATCTCGGATGCTTTGGAAGAAATTGATTTCGATGCCGATCAGCTCAACTCTTTCTATGACAGCTGTGAGCAGCTGAGCATCGAGATCATCGACAATAACATTGTGGACGACAATCTGGATCTGAACCACATCGACATCAGTGAGAACCCGGATGAGGATCTGGACGCTGCGCTTTCTACTGAGGGGCTGGCAGTGGATGATCCGGTCAAGATCTACCTGAAAGACATCGGCAGAGTGCCGCTGCTGTCCGGTGACGAGGAGGTCGAGCTTGCCCGCCTGATGGCTGAGGGCACGCCCCTGCAGGCAAAACGTGCCAAACAGCGGCTTTCAGAAGCCAATCTCCGGCTGGTGGTCAGCATTGCCAAAAAATATGTGGGGAGAGGGATGCAGTTCTTGGATCTGATACAGGAGGGCAACCTCGGACTGATCAAGGCTGTGGAAAAGTTCGATTATAACAAGGGCTTCAAATTCTCCACCTATGCGACATGGTGGATCCGTCAGGCGATCACCCGAGCCATTGCCGATCAGGCAAGGACGATCCGCATCCCGGTACATATGGTGGAGACGATCACCAAGGTCAAGAAGATCTCCAGCCAGCTCCTGCATGAGAACGGACATGATCCGACACCGGAGGAGATCGCTGACAAACTGGAGCTGCCGGTAGAGCGGGTACGGGAGATCATGCGCATTGCGCAGGATCCTGTCTCCCTCGAAACGCCCATCGGTGAGGAGGAGGATTCCCACCTCGGGGACTTCATCCCGGACGATGATGCCCCTGCGCCGGCAGATGCCGCCTCCCATACTCTGCTCAAGGAACAGCTTGATGAAGTGCTGAGTACGCTGACCGACCGGGAGGCAAATGTGCTTCGTCTGCGGTTCGGTCTGGTGGACGGACGTTCCCGCACCCTCGAAGAAGTGGGGGCACAGTTCAATGTCACCCGGGAGCGCATCCGGCAGATCGAAGCCAAGGCACTGCGCAAGCTCCGACATCCGAGCCGCAGCAAGAAAGTCAAGGACTTCCTCGACTGATACGGAATAGACAAAAATGCCCGTCAACAGCTTTTCGGCTGCTGACGGGCTTGTATTATGATCTGTTGTATTTATCTGTCGACCGGGACCAGTTCTTCCGGAGAAATGAGCTGTACGCAGACTTTCAGGATGGTCAGGGAATCCGTAGAATCCAGTGAACCATTTGCATCCACATCTGCATTTGCCTGTCCCTGTTTCGTGAGAACGTTAGCATCACCAAGCAGGAACTTGTTGAGACGGATCACATCAGCGATCGTGATGGTGCCATCCTCATCGGCATCACCATAGGTGACAGTGCCGGGTGTCACATCCGTTTCTGTCTCAGGCTCAGTCGCCTCAGTCTCCTCGGGTGCCTCTGTCGTATCGGCAACATCCTTCTTGACATAGGCATCCACGATCTTTACAAGCGTGAGATCGTCCACAGCATCCTCGCCGATGCCGGCATACCAGATCTGTCCCTGGAAGGACTTCTGCTTGTTGAGCTGTTCCTTGACGGCATCAATGACCGGATCATCCTCATCGAGGACTTCTGTTCCGAGCGATACATTGTACAGATCCTTCGCAAGATCGACTTCTATGACACCGCTCTTTGTTGCTTCCCACTGTACATTTGCCCAGTAGTATTCGCCATCGACCTCGATTGAAACACCGAGGCAGCCGTTTGCATAATTGATCGCATCATCGCCGAACTCGATCTCCAGACAGATCACATCGCCCGGTTCCGGCAGATCGATCTGATAGATATTGTTCTTTTTGTCAAAGGCAATGCTTGCATGACCCTCTTCCGGCTCTTCCGGTTCCGTATTCTCGACCGGATTCGTAGCATCGGGGTCGATCTCTATCGTGCCGAAGTCCGGCAGCTCATCGAGCGTGATGCACATTTCGCTGTTGTACAGCTCCTTGAGATCAGCCGGGTCGTTGATATTCGGGTTGCTGACAAAATTGATGCTCTCACTGCCGCCGTCGTACCAAGGCATGTAGTACAGCCATCCAGCCTGATCGTCCTGAATGTTGGCAAGTGTCGGGATGGAGTCGCACTCGAACATAGCGACCATCTTTGCGCTGTTGAAGCGATCCATGATGTTGTAGAACGTATCAGCGATCGAGCTGACATTGTGTGACTGTCCGCCGTTGCAGTTGTACTTGTCATAGCCCATGATGTCTACATACTGATCGCCCGGGTACCAGTTGGCAGATGTGCTGTAATCGTAGCTGTTCCACTCCCAGATGAGGTTGTGGCAGCCCTTGACATTTGTCAGGTAGTCATACGTAAACTTCCACAGTTCCTTGTATGCCTTAGAGCCCTCTCTGCCCCACCAGAACCAAGAGGTATTCTCACCGCCGTTGCCCTCTGCTTCGTGCAGCGGTCTCCAGAGGACGGTGATGTTCTGCTCCTGCAATTTCTGGAACTGTTCAGCCAGAACATCCAGCGACTGTGTATAGTACTGGTTTTCCTTTGTGCCTTCTTCAGCAGCCTTCGCCGGAGAAAAGTCCGTCTTTTCGGAATAGGTCGTCTTGTCAAAGGCAAGGGAAGAACCGATCTCATAGCTTGCGAAATCTGTCGGCACATTCAGATGGAACGATGCGGTAACGATACCGCCTTTCTGTCCCCATTCCATGGCACGGCTAAAGCTGCCGTCATCGCTGCCGAAGCAGGGATTGCAGTAGTTGCCGAAGTCAAAGCCACGAATTGCAGGGAGCTTTCCGGTAGTTGCTTCAAGATACTCGAATTCGGTTTCTTCATTGTGCGGACCGCCGTGATAAATTTCCTGCTGTCCGACAAGGAACTGCTTACCGTAAATGCTTGCCAAGTATGCCATCACCTGCTTGGTGCTTTCGATGGCATCCGGGTCGCAGGTGCTGGTCTGCGTTGCCTTGATCTCCGGGCGTGTCGGCGGAACATAGTCCGTCACCAGCACATAGTCAAGATTCGTCCAGCCCCATGTGCCGACAACGCTGATCGTATTCTCGCCCGCCTTGAGCGAAACTTTGCCCAGATCAAGCTCTGTGAACTCGTCACACTCATCAAACTTTGCAGTCGTCAAGCCCTCACCGTTGACCGTCACATTGCCCTGCTTGCTGCCGTAGGGAGCAGAGTAGGCAATTTTCAGCGAATAATTGCCTGCCTCCTCGATGTTCACCGTGACAGATGCCTCCGGGATCGTCCCCTCATTGTTGCCAAGGAACACATACCCCGTGCCGGAATAACCGGCTTCGTCTGTCTGGACAGTCGCATCGTTTACGAGCGTGCCGTCCTCGAACTCTGCCTTGACATTCACCGCACCGACCGGCAGCGGCAATGCCACAAGCGTGTTCAGGACCATTGCCGCAGCAATAGCACTGCCGGCGATCTTTCTTTTCCTCATAGAACACTTTCCTCCTCTGTTTGCGGCAGTCGGTTTCTGTTCCGCTGCCGTTTACACATATACATGTAGTTTCATTATAGCATACTTTACGGAAAGTTGCAAGACCTTACTCGATTTTTAGTGATTCTGACCAAATCTTTTGGCTACTTTTCACAATTCCTCTGCTGCTGTCCGCTGTGATCTCCCTATTGCATTTTTTTCATACCTGTGGTATAATAGGGAAAGAAAGGATGGATGACCATGAAACAGCACAATGAGAAGTCTTTTGAGATCCCCCGCCCCGTCTTTCCGAAGCGTGCCGTCATCACGGGCGGTATGCCCTATGGCAACAAGGAGCTGCACTTCGGACATGTCGGCGGTATGTTTGTCTTTGCGGATACCTTTGCACGCTTTCTGCGTGACAGGATCGGCAAGGAGAATGTCATTTTTGTCTGCGGCACCGACTGCTACGGCTCCCCCATCGCTGAGGGATGGCGGCAGAAAGTGGAAAAGGGCGAATTCTCCGGAACGCTCCCGGAATTTGTCAGTGCCAACCATGAAAAACAGGCGCAGACACTTGCCGATTATGGCATCTCCCTCGACCTGTTCGGTGCCTCCGGTCTTGGCAGGACAAAGGAGATCCATGCCGAGGTGTCGGACTGGTTCTTGCGTTCCCTGTACCAGAAAGGGCAGCTGCAGCGCATCACGACCAAACAGTTTTTTGATGAGAAAGCCGGTGTCTTCCTCAACGGCAGACAGGTCATCGGTAAGTGTCCTGTAGAGGGCTGCACCTCGGAAAAGGGCTATGCGGATGAATGTGACCTCGGACATCAGTACATGCCCGAAAATCTGATCAACCCTGTCAGCACCCTGACCGGCGAGACACCCTCCATGAAACCTGTCACCAACTGGTATTTCAAGCTGCGTGATTATGAGACCCTCCTGCAGGAATGGGTATCGGCACTCCAGAAGCGCAAGGATGTGCGTCCGGTCGTCTGGAAGACGATCGCAGAATTTCTGAAACCTCCGGTCATTTATGTCAAGCGGGAGTTTGAGGAGACATACCGCAGTCTGAAAGACAGCATGCCGGCGCACCGTTACCTCGAGGAGCCGAAAAAACCGTCATTCACCATCGAATTTTCCACCCTTTCCGACTGCGATGAGGCATGCCGCATCCTCACGGAACATGGCATCCGCTACCGCACGGGCAAGACGCTGGTGCCGTTCCGGCTCACGGGCAACATCGAATGGGGCGTACCTGCCCCCGTGCTGGAGGGTGCAGACGGGCTGACTGTCTGGGTATGGCCGGAGTCCCTCTGGGCACCGATCTCCTTCACACAGGCATATCTCGAATCACAGGGCAAAGACCGTGAGGCATGGAAAGACTACTGGTGCAGCAAGGATGCCGGGGTCTACCAGTTCATCGGACAGGACAATATCTATTTTTACGGCATCGCAGAACCGGCAATGTGGATGGCGCAGCAGGCAGCAGAGGAAAAGACTGCCGACCCGCCGGAGGGCGAATTGCAGATGCCGCTGATCGTGGCAAATCATCACATCCTGTTTCTGGACAAGAAAGCATCCAGCTCCGGTGCTGTCAAGCCCCCGATGGCGGATGATCTGCTGCATTACTATACGCCGGAACAGCTACGGATGCACTGGCTGGGGCTGGGACTGGGACAGCGTTCTGTCAGCTTCATGCCCAAGCCCTACAATCCCGATGCTGCCCCGGAGGAGACGGATCCGGTCGTCAAGGACGGCGGTTTCCTGCTGGCGAATGTCTATAACCGCATGATCCGCACCGCTTTCTATACCACACAGAAGGCATTTGACGGCATCCTTCCGGAGGTACCGCCGGAAGAACGCTTTGTGAAAGAAGCCGAAAAGGCAGTTCTGGAATATGAACGCTATATGGCGAAATTCGCATTCCACCAGTGTACCTATGTGCTTGACAGCTACATCCGTGGCGGCAGCAAATATATGGCAAAGGCACTGCATGACGAGGAGCAGAGCGAGGCAGAGCTGAAACAGGCACTGGCGAATCTCTTCTATCTCATCCGCATCGCTGCCGTACTGCTGCACCCGATGGCACCTTTCGGCACGGAAAAGCTGCGGGAATATCTGCAAGTCGATGAACGCATCTGGTCATGGGATACGATCTTAGAGCCGCTGACTGCCTTTACAGAACAGCCGCACAAGCTGAAATTTCTCCCGCCCCGGACGGATTTCTTTGCCCGGCATGAGAGCCAGTTTGCGGCGGAGGAACCGGAGACGAAGTGAGCGCATTTTATCCTGTTTCACATGGATCTTGAAGCATAAAAAAACAGGCAGACCAGCCGTCTGCCTGTTTTATTTCTGTCATCTGCACCGTCATCCCTGTGCCGAAACGGAAGCAATGACCTCCGAAAGAAGATTTGCGGGCAGCGGCTCATACCGCAGGAATTCCAGCGTAAAGCTGCCCATGCCCCGTGTCACCTGACGCAGATACAATGCAAAATCCTGCATCTCACGTCCGGGCACTTCTGCCGTGATGGTCGTTTCGCCCTTGGCAGTCGGTTCCATGCCCAGTACCCTGCCACGGCGTTTGTTCAGCTCACCCATGATGTCGCCGGTATTCTCATCCGGCGCAGTCACATGCAGTGTGCTGATCGGTTCGAGCATGACCGGATCTGCCTGACGCATACCCTCCCGGTAAGCGATCGAAGCGGCGGTCTTGAATGCCATTTCCGAAGAATCCACCGGATGGTAGGAACCATCGAGAAGGATCGCCTTGACGCCGACTACAGGACACCCGGCAAGCACGCCCTTTTTCACACAATCCTGCAACCCCTTTTCCACTGCCGGGAAGTAGTTCTTCGGAACGGAACCGCCAAAGACCTTTTCCTCAAAGATCAGCTCATCGCTGACACACGGCTCAAAGGAGATGATGACGTGACCGTACTGTCCATGACCGCCGGACTGCTTCTTGTGCTTGCCCTCCGCCTGCACCTTGTGGCGGATGGTCTCACGATAGGCGATCTGCGGCTTGGAAAGCGTCACTTCTGCACCGAATTTGGTGGACAGCTTGACAACGGCGATCTCAAGATGCTGCTCGCCCAGACCGCTGAGGATCTGCTCTCTTGTCTGCGGATCCTGTGCATAGGTGAGCGTGGGATCCTCCTCCACCAGACGCTGCATGCCGGCAGATACCTTGCTTTCATCGCCCTGTGCCTTGGCACGGACGGCAAGCGAATAGCACGGATGCGGGAATGCCGGCATCTTTGCCGTGGCGACCCTTGCGGGTGCGCAGAGGGTATCCCCTGTCAGAGCGGATATTTTCACAGCTGCAACGATGTCCCCCGCTTCGGCACTCTTGACCTCCGTCTGCTTCTTGCCGCAGAGCGTGTAGAGCTTGCCGATCTTTTCCTCGGCACCTGTGCGGGAATTGACAACGGCAGAATCTGCACTCAGTTTGCCCGCAAGCACTTTGAGATAGGACATCTTGCCGACAAAGGGGTCTGCAACGGTCTTGCAGACAAGTGCTGCCAGCGGTGCATCCGCATCACAGACGATCTCTGCTTCATCGCCGTTTGCCTCTGCCTGTGCAGGGGCGACTTCGTTAGCGGCAGGCACGAGCAGACCGAATTCCTTGAGCAGCATGTCAATGCCGGCAAGCGTCAGCGCAGAGGTGCATAGCACAGGCGTGATCTGTCCGTTGTTCATGCCGGCATGGATACCGTCGATCAGTTCTTTCTGGCTGAATTCCTCACCCTCGAAGAATTTTTCCATCAGGGCATCGTCCGTCTCGGCGACTGCCTCTGTAATGGCAGCTTTCAGACCTTCGAGACGGTATTCCTTGTCGGGCGTTGCCTCGCTCGGCAGGTCGATCTCTCCGGCTTTTCCTGCCTTGTCATAACGGTATGCCTTCATTTCGATCAGGTTGATATAGGATGTGATCTCACCGCTTTGCAGCACCGGCACCACGACCGGGCAGACGGTGGGACCGAACACCGTTTTGAGCTGTGTCAGGACATTGTAGAAATTGGCATCCTTGTCGTCGATCTTGGTGATGACGAACATCGCCGACTTCCCCATCTCCTGTGCGGCGGCATAGGCTTTCTTCGTGCCGACGCTGACACCGGACTTTGCCGAAACAGTGATCAGCACGGTGTCGGCAGCGGCAATGCCGGAAAGCTGCTCACCGGCAAAATCGAGAATACCGGGCGTGTCCAGCAGATTGATCCAGTTCCCGTCATAGGAAAAGCCTGCAAGGGTCGTTGCAAGTGAGCCTTTGCGCCGGATCTCCTCCGGATCATAGTCACACACGGTCGTGCCGTCGGCGATCTTGCCGAGACGGTCGGAGGCACCGGCGACATACAGCAGTGCTTCGGCAAGTGAGGTCTTGCCGGAGCTGTGGTGTCCTGCCAGTGCGATGTTCTTGATACGGTCTGCATGGAATTGGTTCATGAGTGGTACTCCTTTGCTGATATTACAGGCTCGTTTGGAGCCATTGTGAACGATCACAAAAAAGTTTCGGGATGCCGCCGCATGGGCAGCATCCCAAAAACGGTAATCGAACAGTACTTACAGATCACGGTCGCCGGAACGGACAGCACCCGTCCCCTGCTACTTTCTATTATACCATCTGCTCCCTCCTTTTGCAATGACAGTCAAACATTTTCTATATATTTTCCATTTCTCAGGGATCGGTTTTGTATACTTTGCACAATTCCTGTAAAATATTCCGGCAGATGCCGGGAAACATTTGAAAAAATCGGCAGGCTGTGGTATAATGGAGATATTACTGCGCCCCGTATCAGGGCAGAAAGGAGCCTGCCATGTTCCGCAAGCTGCCGCTTCTGACGGCTGCCATGCTGCTGTTTACCGGCTGCACAGCGCAAAGTCCGCAGGAAGTAAAGATGGATGTCTTTGCCATGGACACCTACATGGATCTGCGGGTATCCGCCCCCGATGGCAACGCCCTGCTCCGGGAGGCATCCGCCCGGATCACAGAGCTGGAAAAGACGCTTTCCGTCACCCGACCGGACAGCGACATCAGCCGCATCAATGCCGCAGGCGGCTCACCCGTTCCGGTCAGCAGCGATACCGCTGCCATTCTCCGGGAGGCACTGGACATCGGTGCGGAGAGCGGCGGCGCACTGGATATCACGATCTATCCCCTGCTCCGGGCATGGGGGTTTACGACGGACACACAGCAGGTGCCCTCCGGGGAGGAGATCACTTCCCTGCTCCCGGCTGTGGATGCCTCTGCGATATCGCTTGACGGTGACACTGTCACCATCCCGGCGGATGCCATGCTCGATGTGGGGGCACTCGCCAAGGGCTATACCAGCGATGCTGTGATCTCGCTGTTCCGTGAAAACGGGGCGGCATCGGCGATCATCAGCCTTGGCGGAAATGTGCAGACGCTCGGCACCAAGCCGGACGGCTCCCTCTGGACGGTGGGCATCACCGATCCTTTTGCCCCGTCGGAAATTCTGGGGACGCTGAAAGTCGGGGAGTGTGCCGTCATCACCTCCGGGAATTATGAACGCTGGTTCGAGGAAGACGGCGTGCGGTACTGGCATATCCTTGACCCCGCAGATGGCTGTCCGGCAGACAATGGACTGGTCTCTGTCACGGTCGTGGGAGAGAGCGGTCTGACCTGTGATGCGCTGTCTACGGCACTGTTCATCGAGGGGACGGACAAGGCGGCGGAACACTGGCGGCGCAGGGACGATTTTGAAATGCTCTGTGTGACAGAGGACGGAAAGATCCTGCTGACAGAGGGACTGGAGGACTGCTTTACGAAGCAAAGTGACATGCCGGTGGAGGTGCTGCGCCGTGAATAGACCGACCAAATTCCTTGCCGCCGGCATCGGCATAGTGCTTGCGGGTTCAGTGGTGCTGCTCCTGCTGGGGATGCGTGAGCCGGAACAGCGAGTCTGCGAAGTCGTGCAGGACGGCAAAGTGCTGTACACATTTGACCTGAACACGGCGGAAGATCAGACGCTGCGCATCAATGCGAAAAACGGGAGCTACAACATCATCACCATCGAGGCGGGAGAGATCTTTGTGTCAGAGGCGGGCTGCCCGGATCAGGTCTGTGTGCGTGCCGGGATGCTCCGCACAGAGGGAATGCCGGTGGTCTGTCTGCCGAACCGGCTGGTGATCCGGTTTGCGGCGGGAGGTGCATCGTGAAGACAAAACGGCTGACGACCCTTTCCCTGCTGACGGCAGTTTCGCTCATCCTGTTCCTCGTTGAACTGCGGATGCCGGACATTGCCATCCCGGGTGTGAAACTCGGACTGGCAAACATCGTCACGGTCTATGCCGTCTTCCGGTACACGGCAAAGGAGACGGCGATGCTCGTTGCGGTCAGGCTGCTGCTCGGCTGCATTTTTGCGGGCAATCCGTCTGCCCTGCTCTACAGTGCGGCAGGGGCGTGCCTTTGCCTGATCGGGATGCTCTGTGTACGGAGGTTTTTGGACGCCTCGCACATCTGGCTTTGCAGTGTGCTTGGCGGGATGCTCCACAATGTCGGGCAGCTCCTGATGGCGGTCATGATCTTGCGGTCGGTGACGATCGCTGCCAGTGCGCCGGTGCTGCTCATCGCCGGTGCGGTCGCCGGGCTGCTGACCGGACTTTGCGCACAGTATCTTGTGAACCACGCCGAAAAGAAGAATGAATGAGGCAGATGTTTCACGGGAAACATTTGTAAGATCTTTACAGTTTTGAATGGGGAATGTAGGGGATCTATCCTGTTATATTTCAGGCTTGTATATGTTTGACAAAAAATAGCAGATTTTTTGTGTGAAATATGGATTGTAATTCGGAATGGCATGTGGTATAATGTAATTGCTGTACTGCACTGGTTCCATCATAGATGAAAACGCAAGATGGGACTCTGTTGCTGTCAGGATGGAGCCTATGTGGCAGTTTAGGCTCACAAATGTCGGCAGTCAGGATTGTAGTATTCTTTATATCAATGTCAATGCAACAACTGGCAAGGTGTATACACGCACTCTGTGATCTTTAGCGGATCGGAAAGGAGAAAACAACTGTGGCAACGATTACCATACTTGGTGCAGGTGCCTTCGGGCTTGCTCTGGCGTTGCTGTGCCGCAGCGCAGGACATGAGGTGACGGTCTGGTCAAAATTCCCGGAGGAGATCGAGGAGATCCGCAGCAGGGGCGAATCCCCGAAGCTGCCGGGCGTGACCATTCCCCCGGAGCTGAAAATGACATCGGACATCGGCTGCGCTGCCGGGCGGGACATCGTCCTGATCGGTGTGCCGTCCGCCTTTGTCCGCAGCACGGCGAGAGAAGCGGCTCCCGTCCTCACAGACGGCACCGTGATCGTCAACACGTCCAAGGGACTGGAGGACGGCACCTACAAGCGCATGAGCGAAGTGATCGGGGAGGAATGTCCGGGCTATCCTGTGGTGACGCTGACGGGTCCCTCCCATGCGGAGGAAGAATCCCGGGGCATCCCGACAACGGTCGCTGTTGCCTGCGGCGATGTGAAGTATGCGGAGTATGTACAGGAGATCATG
>CANQYC010000052.1 GCA_947627945.1 uncultured Clostridia bacterium | reverse complement strand
GATACGACAGGGTTCTCCTGCCCGGACATCCTCTCCCTGACGGTGCCGGAGCGCAGACAGGGGCAGCTCCCGGCGCAGCATCTCATCGGCTATGTGCATGATGGTGCGGGCGTGACGGGACTGGAGGCAGATTATGACAAGATCCTGCGGGGACAGGAGGACACGGCGAGCGTGACCTATCAGGTGGATGCTGCCGGCAGGGTGCTGCCGGGTGTACTGCCGGTCGTGTCCCCTGTCACCGGGAAGAATGCGGGCGTTGTCACGACACTCGACAGCCGGATACAGAGGCTCTGCGAGGCGCAGGAGATCGAGCGTGGTGCGATCGTTGTGATGGATGTCCGCACGGGGGATGTGCTGGCGATGGCGAGCTTTCCCTCGTATGACCCCGACCGGCTGGGGGAGGCACTTGAGGACCCGGACAGTCCCCTGATCAACCGCTGTCTGTGCGCATACAGCGTGGGTTCCATCTTCAAGCTGGTGACCTGTGCGGCGGCATACCGGCAGGGAATGACCGATTTCGAGACGGAATGCACGGGCAAGACCGAAGTCAGCGGGCAGATCTTCCGCTGCCATGACTGGCGGGGACATGGGGAACTGACCATGAAGCAGGCGATCATCTACTCCTGCAATGCCTATTTTGTAGACCTCAGCACAAGGCTTGATCCGTGGATCATGCGGGAAACGGCACAGGATCTCGGCTTTGGCACACAGATCGCCCTGAGCAGCAGCATCGTATCGGCAAGCGGCACACTGCCGTCTGACAGGGAGCTGGGACTTCCGGCGGAAATGGCGAATTTCTGCTTCGGGCAGGGACGTCTGACTGCTACGCCGTTACAGGTCACACAGATGACCTGCGGCATTGCCAATGACGGGGATATGCCTCTGGCACGGCTGGTACAGGGATATACGCTCGACGGCTGCACGGTGGAAAATCCGAAAGAGCCGGTCTTTGCCAGAGCATTGCCGAGGGAGACTGCCTATTATCTGCAGGATCTGATGACGGCGGCGGTCAATGAGAGCGACAATTCCAATGCTGCACCGTCGGGCATCTATGTGGCGGCAAAGACCTCCACGGCACAGACGGGACGGTATAACAAGGAAGAAGTGGAGCTTTGCCATGCGTGGATCACGGGGTATTTTCCGCTCGGATCGCCGCAGTATGCCGTGACGGTGCTGGTCGAGGACGGCGGCTACGGCAATGATGCCGCCGCCCCCATCTTCCGGACGTTGGCAGAGGAGATCACAAAAGGCGGGACATGATGCCCATGCTGTGCGGACTTTTTATTCACAGATCGGGAGGGTACGATGCCCCTCCCGAATTTTTTTTTATCCAAACGATTGACTTTTTGCCGGGAATTTGCTATACTATTATGTGTATGGGGCATAGCCCCGGAAATCTGATGATCTGGAGTGAATCGTATGGAATGGCGTGGACTGAATGACCTGCGTGAGCAGTTCCTGTCCTTTTTTGAAAGTAAGCAGCACACCCGGATGGCAAGTGCCTCCCTCGTGCCGCAGGGCGACAAGAGCCTGCTGCTCATCAATTCCGGTATGGCACCGCTGAAAAAATATTTTCTCGGACAGGCAGTGCCGCCGAATGTGCGTGTGACGACCTGTCAGAAGTGCATCCGCACGCCGGATATTGAAAATGTCGGCAAAACGGCACGGCACGGCACCTATTTTGAAATGCTCGGAAATTTCTCTTTCGGGGACTATTTCAAGCGGGATGCCATCCGCTGGGCATGGGAATTCTTTACCGATGTCCTCGAAATGCCGAAAGAACTGCTGCATTGCTCCGTCTTTGAGAACGACGATGAGGCATATGACATCTGGACAAAGGAGATCGGCGTGGATCCGTCCCACATGGTACGGATGGGCAGGGAGGACAATTTCTGGGAGCATGGCTCCGGTCCCTGCGGTCCCTGCTCGGAGATCTACTTTGACCGTGGCCCCGAAAAGGGCTGCGGCAGACCGGACTGCCATGTCGGGTGTGAGTGCGACCGCTATGTCGAAGTGTGGAATCTGGTGTTCAGTCAGTTCGACTCGGACGGCAACGGACACTATGCCGAAATGGAACACAAGAACATCGACACAGGCATGGGCCTGGAACGGCTTGCCTGCGTGATGCAGGGCGTGGACAACCTCTTTGAGGTGGACACGGTGCAGAACATCATGAAGCATATTTCCCGCATTGCCGGGATCACCTATCATGAGGATGCCGCACGGGATGTTTCCCTGCGTGTCATTACTGACCATATCCGTTCGACCACATTCATGGTCGGCGACGGGGTACTGCCGTCCAATGAGGGACGGGGCTATGTACTGCGCCGTCTGTTGCGGCGTGCCGCACGGCATGGCAGGATGATCGGCATCAAGGGTACGTTCCTGCATGAGGTCTGCGACACCGTCATTGATGAGAACCGCTGTGCCTACCCGGAACTGGAGGAGAAGCGTGCCTACATCAAGAAGATCATTCAGGTGGAGGAGGAGACCTTTGCCAAGACCATCGACAGAGGTCTGGAACTGCTCAATGAATGCCTTGACAAGGCAGACAAGCAGCTCTCCGGTGAGGATGCGTTCCGCCTGAGCGATACATATGGTTTCCCGTATGATCTGACTGTGGAGATCGCCGCAGAGCGGGGGATGACCGTGGATGAAGCGGGCTACCGGGCACTGGTGCAGAAGCAGCGGGCAACTGCAAAGGCTGACCATCTGGCAAAGGCAAGCTCCTCGTGGGCGGATGATTCTGTAAAACTCGATGTGCCGAAGACCGAATTTGTCGGTTATAAGTCATTTTCCGCCAAGGCGAAGATCTTAGCGATCCTCTGTGATAATACCGCCGTGGAGGCGGTGGATGCGGACACAGAGGGCAAGGTCACACTGATCCTCGATACCACACCATTCTATGCCGAAAGCGGCGGACAGGTCGCCGATACCGGTGAGATCCGGAAAGACGGGGAGGATGTATTTGAGGTGTCCGCTGTCACAAAGGATGAGGACGGACACTACCTGCACCACGGTCATGTGGCGCACGGGAGCTGCCGTGTCGGCGATGCCGTAGAGGCAGAATTCAACTGGGATCGCCGCCAGCATATCATGCGCAACCATACCGCAGCGCATTTGCTGCAGGCAGCCCTGCGGCAGGTACTGGGCGAACACGTCCATCAGGCAGGACAGCTCGTCAATGACGCAGCCTGCAGGTTCGACTTCTCCCATTTCAGTGCCATGACCACGGAGGAGATCCGGAAGGTGGAGCAGCTTGTCAACCAGTGGATCCTCGAAGCCATCCCGGTCGAGGTGAATGAAATGCCCATCGAGGAGGCAAGAAAGCTCGGTGCCATGGCACTGTTCGGCGAAAAGTACGGCGATATCGTCAGAGTCGTCGAGGCTGACGGCGTTTCGATCGAATTCTGCGGCGGCACGCATGTCGCCAATACGGCACATATCGGGCTGTTCCGCATCGTTTCGGAAAGCTCGGTCGCATCCGGTGTGCGCCGTATCGAGGCGGTGACCGGAAATGGCGTGCTGGCACTGCTCGATCATGTGCAGGGGACACTGAATGAAAGTGCGAAGATCCTGAAGATCGGTAATCCTGCGGAACTCCCGGCGAAGTGCGCTGCCCTGACCGCACAGCTCAGGGCGACAGAAAAGACCGTTGCAGAGCTGCGGCAGAAGCTTGCCGGTGATTCGATCGCAGATGTGATGCAGTCGGCAAAGGATGTGAACGGCGTCAGGATTGCGGCAAAGGCTGTGGAGGGTGCCAATGCGGACATGCTCCGCAACATGGGCGACCGTCTGAAAGACACGCAGGAGCCGCTGATCGCCGTCCTCGCAGGCACGGGGACAGAGAAAGCACAGCTCTACTGCGTATGCAGCAAGGCGGCTGTGGCAAAGGGTGCCCATGCCGGCAAGATCGTCCAGAAGCTGGCAGCTCTCACAGGCGGCAAGGGCGGCGGCAGACCCGACAGCGCAATGGCTGGCATCGGAGATGCCGCACTGACGGATACGGCACTGGCTGCGCTTGAGAGCGTGGCTGCGGAATTTCTCAAGTGAGGAGGATGGCTATGGATTGCCTGTTTTGTAAAATTATCGCAGGGGAGATCCCCTCTGCGAAGGTCTATGAGGATGAATTTGTCTTTGCGTTCAAGGACATCCAGCCGATCGCACCGGTACACTATCTCTTTGTGCCGAAGCCGCATATCTGCTGTGCAAAGAAGATCACGGCGGAGAATTCCGGCAGTGTGGCAAAGATCTTCGAGGCGATCGCAAAGGTCGCAGAGGATGAGGGTCTGGAGAGCTACCGTGTGATCAACAACTGCGGTGAGGATGCCGGACAGAGCGTGATGCATCTGCATTTCCATCTGCTGGCAGGGAAGAAGATGGGCTGGGGCGAGCAGTCGCTCGGCTGAAAGGGAGTGTCCGGAAATGGCTGAATTCTACGAAATGCAGATCGCCGGGCTGACGAGGAAACTCGAAAAATTCCCTGTCAATGAACGGATGGAGATCGCAGCGTTTATCATGTTCTCCGATGTGGAGATCACCATTGCCAGTGCAAAGGCACTGCTCGAAAAATGTCCGGATTTTGATGTGATCCTGACGGCGGAGTGCAAGGGCATCCCGCTTGCCTATGAAATGGCAAGGCAGAGCGGCAAGCCCTATGTGGTCGCCCGGAAATCCGTCAAGATCTACATGAAAGATGTGGTCGCCGTCAAGGTGAAGTCCATCACGACCGCTGGGGAGCAGATGCTCTACCTCGGACAGGACAAATATGGGATGCTGACCGGGAAACGGGTGCTGATCGTGGATGATGTCATCAGCACCGGAGAGTCCCTGCGGGCTTTGACGGAACTGACGATGCAGGCAGGCGGCAATATCGCCGGCTGTGCGGCAGTGCTTGCCGAGGGCGATGCGGCGGACAGGGACGATATTATTTTTCTGGAGAAACTGCCGCTGTTTTTCAAGGACTGATGAAACGTCCGGCATTGTGTCTCGGCTTTCCGTTTGTGCTGGGGCTGACACTGGCTTCGGTATTCCGGCAGCCGCTGTGGATGCTGGTCTGCGGCGGTGCGGTGCTGGCAGGCGGGATACTGCTTCTGCCAAAGGAGCGGCACATGTATATTCTGCTCAGCACGCTGTCATGTCTGACGGCGTGCTGTGTGTATTGGTACACGGATACAGCCATGACCCGGCAGCAGCTCCCCTTTGCCGGGGAGGAGACCGTCTTCACCGGACAGATCACGGACATCACACAGTATGAGAGCGGCTATGCCCAGTATTACCTCGATGGCACGCTCGGCGGGGAGACATCGGCAAGGGTGGAATTCGTCTGTGCGGAGCCGGCATTCGGCTTCGGGGATACCGTCACCCTCCGGGGCTGCCCGGAGGTGATACAGAGCAGCTATGTGCTGCGTGCGGAGGACTATGCAAGGGCGGAGGGCATTCTGCTCGCCTTTCCCATGCAGACGGAGATCCTGTCGCATGTGCCGCTGTCCTGTCCGACACTGCGGCGGATGATCTATGACTGGCGGGTGCGCACTGTCGCCCGCATCCGGGAGGCAATGGGCACGGAGACAGGTGCTGTTCTGACGGGGATGCTGTTCGGGGAGAAGCAGGGCATCTCACGGGGCAGCCGGACGGCATTGTACCGTGCGGGGATAGGGCATCTATTGGCGGTGTCGGGTCTGCATCTGGATTTTCTGGCACTCTGCGTATCATGGGTGCTGGAACGTCTGCATGCGGACAGGCGGCTGCGTTTCGCCTTGCTGTCGGGGGTCTGTGTGCTGTTTGTGCTGTGTGCGGGGGAGACGGTGTCTGTCCGGCGGGCATGCATCATGATCCTGCTCCGGGAGGGCGCAGGGCTTGCTTTCCGGACGCCGGATGCAGTCAGCTCCCTGAGCGTGGCAATGCTGATCTTGGGTGTGACAAACCCGTTTGTGGTGCATAGCGGTGCTTTCTGGCTGTCGTGCAGCGGAGCCTTCGGCATGGGCGTTCTGGCACCTGCGATGCGCCGGGAACTGCCGCTGCCGGAGATGTTCCGGGAACCGGTGCAGCAGCTGACCGGATTCTGCTGGGTCTTTGCGGCGGTGCTTCCGGCAAGCGTGGTCTTCTTCCGGGAAGTGTCTCTGATCTCGCCGCTTTCCAATATGCTGCTGGTGCCGGTCTGTCTGGCGGCGATGCTGTGCGGCACGTTGGCAGTGCTGCTCGGCGGACAGGGCATTGCGGCGAACATACTGCTGTTCTTTGCAGATCGGCTGTTGGCACCGGTGCTGTGGGTCACGGAAAAGCTGATGGCCGTCCCGTGGACATATCTTTCCACCGGCAGCCGGGTGCTGCTGTTTACGGTGTTCGGCGGCGTGGGACTGACAGCGGGGATATTCCTGCTGTCCCGGAGCCGGAGACTCTCGGCAATGGCGGCTGCCTGTGCCGTGCTGACCGCCTGCATGGCGGTGCGCATAGAACAGACCTATACGGCACAGCAATTCCGCATTGCCGTGCTTGGCAGCGGCAGGGACTGCGTACTGGTGCTGTCCGGCGGACAGGAAGCGGTGCTGGCGGATGTGGGCGGTGCATCGGACAGTGCTGCCTATGCGGAGGCATATCTGGAAGAACAGGGCATCCGGCAGGTGGAGATGCTGTACCTGTGTGCGCCGAATGCGAAAAGTGCGGTGCAGTATGGCAGATATTTGGAGGCATTCCCGCCCGCACGGGTCTGTCTGCTGCGGGAAAAGGTCATCCCGCCGATCGGGGATGTCCCGGCAGAGCAGCAGACTTCGGAGACATGCCTGTTTCACGGCGCACGCATCACGGTGACGGCAGAGGAGATCCGGGTCGAGTATGCGGGCGTGACATATCTCTGCACCGGGGAGACGGTGCAGACGGCGGAAACGCCGGAGCTGATGACGGTGTACGGCAAAAGCCGGGGAACGCTGCCGGCATGCGGCATACTGACGATCCTTGATGCGGAAAGCCCCTACCGTGCGGATGCGCAGACCTATGTGGGCGAGCAGGATCTTGAGATCACGATCACGGCGGCGGGGAACTGCCGGGTAAGGAGACTGTAATGGTACTGGATGCAAAGGGCTTACAGGCACAGATCAAAGCGAGGACATTTTCCAATGTCTACTATTTTTACGGCGGCGATGTGATGCAGGTGGAGGCATGTACCCACAGCCTGCTGAAGGCGGTCGCAGACGGGGAGCCTGACAGCGTGACGACACTTGACGGCGGCAGTCTCGACGTGAGCCAGCTTGAGGATGAGGCGCAGCTCTGCCCGATGCTGGCGGACTTTAACTGCATCCGTGTCCATGACTGCAACATGGAGAGCCTGCGGGAGGAACAGCGCAAGGCTTTGCTTGCCATCGTAAAGGATCTGCCGTCGCAGACGGTGCTGGTGTTCGATGTGACCGGGTTCGATGTGTTCGGCGGCAAGACCGGCAGAAACAAGAAACCGACAGCAAAGAACAAGACGCTCATTGATCTGGCGGCAAAGCAGGGAACGGTGTGCTGTCTGGAGCCAAAGGCACCGGCACAGGCAGCGGCAGATCTCGTCACGGCGGCGAAGAAAGCGGGCTGCACGATGGCACGTCCGGCGGCGGTGAAACTCGCAGAACTCTGCGGCGGGCAGACTCTCACGATGCATCAGGAGATGGGGAAACTCTGCGCCTATGCGGACGGCGGGGAGATCACGGAGCAGATGGTGGAGGAACTGGTCATGCCGCAGCTCGACACCACGGTCTATGCGCTGACGGGTGCGATCTTGCAGCACCGGGCAGCGGATGCCATGCGTGCGGTGGATACGCTGCTTGCCATGCGTGTGGAAACGGCGTATCTGACGGCGGCAGTGGCGGGCAGTCTCATCGAGGTACAGCGGGCACTGGCTGCCCGTCAGGCAGGCAGGACAGTGCAGGACGTGATGGCGGATTTTTCCTATCGCTTCGGGTTTGCGGTGGAAAATGCCTTCCGGTCGAGCCGATCGGAGAGTGCGGCACACATCACAAAATGTCTTGAACTGCTCTGCCGTGCCGAACAGCGTCTGCATACCGGTGCTGCCGATGAGCGTGTATTGTTTGAAAAGACCATTCTTGAAATGCTGCAATAAGGGGCAGCCCGTCTGGAAAGGAGACACCCATGCTATCTATCCCGCAAGCCATCATCGTAGAGGGCAAATATGACAAGATCCGGCTGTCCTCCTTTGTAAGGGCTGTCATTATCCCGACACAGGGTTTCCGCATTTTCAAGGATCCGGAAATGCTCGCACTGATCCGCCACTATGCACGGACAACGGGCATCCTCATACTGACGGATTCTGACCGGGCGGGCTTTGCCATCCGGAACTATCTGCGGGGTGCCGTGTCGGAGGGGGATATCCGCCATGTGTACATCCCCGATGTGTTCGGCAAGGAAAAGCGCAAGGACAAGCCCTCCGCAGAGGGCAAGCTCGGCGTGGAGGGCATGGAGACGCAGGTGCTGCGGGAGGCATTTGCCCGTGCGGGCGTGCTTGCCGGAGAGGCACCGGAGGGGGAGCCGATCACCCGGACGGATCTCTATCTCGCAGGTCTGAGCGGACGGCAGGACAGTGCTGCGGCAAGGCGTGCCCTCCAGAAACAGCTCGGACTGCCGGGCATGCTTTCAGCGGGCGCACTGCTCGAAGTGCTGAATTCGATGATGACAAGGGAGGAATTCTGTCGGATGACCTCCGGGAAGGCGGAGTGAGATGTATCTGTCCTCATTTACCTTTACAGCGGTCTTGCTGCCGGTGCTGCTGCTGGGCTATTACTTCCTGCCGGACAGGGCAAGACCCGGTTTTCTGCTCGGATGCAGTGTCGTGATCTATGGCTGGGGCGTGCCGTCCCGGCTCCTGTATCCGGCGGCGATGATCTTCTATGATTACGGCATCGGGCTGCTCCTCGAACGGATGCGGCACAGGCGGATGCTGTGCGGGGGACTGCTGACGCTGTCGGTCGTCTTACAGAGCGTGGTGCTGACGTGGGTGCGGTACGATCTGCAAACAGATGGTGCGGGCGGATTTTTCCCCTTTGGCATCGCCATCTGCATGCTGCAGGGACTGGGGTATCTCATCGGCATTTTCCGCAGGGTGCATCCGGCAGAGACGCACTTCGGGAGGCTGACGCTGTATCTGATGCTGTTCCCGCTGCTCTATGCGGGACCGGTGCTGTCCTATGCCGATTTTACAAAGCAGCTCCGCCACAGACGCTGCGATCTGGTGCATCTCAGCGAGGGGCTGGGCATGTTCATCCGGGGACTGGCGGAAAAGGTCGTGCTGGCGGATACGTTCGGGTATCTCTTCCGGGAGCTGCGCCGGACGGAGCAGATGAGCATGCTGACGGCGTGGCTGATGGCACTGGCTTTTTCCATGTACCTGTATTTCGAGCTGATCGGCTGTGCGGAAATGGCAAGGGGACTGGGTGCCTGCTTCGGGCTGCATCTGCCGAAAAATTTCCGGCATCCTTTTTCTCAGCCCACGGTGACTGCGTTCATGCAGGGCTACCTCATCACGGTGCAGAACTGGTTCCGCACGAATTTCTATGAGCCGCTCTTTGGCGGGAGAAAACCTCTGCTGCGGGGCATCGGCATGCTTTTGATGTGGATGCTGACCGGCATGTGGCTGGGGACGCATCTCCAGTGCCTGCTCTGGGGGCTGGCGGTGGGCGTACTGCTCCTGCTGGAAAACCTCGGACTCGGACGCTTCTTTCGGAAACGCTATGTGTTGGGCGTGGTCTGGACGATGCTCATGACACAGCTCGTCTGGGTGCTGCTGTTTGCAGAGAATATGACGGAGGCGGGCACTGTCTGGCGGGCAATGCTCGGTTTCGGGAACGGCATTGCGGACAGATACGGCATTTATTTCTTTACGTCCTACATCACGCTGCTGCTGTTCGGATTGTATATTGCTGCCGATATGTTCCGCATCCTCTCCGAGCGGATCACCATTGTGCGCCCCGGCAGGATACAGCTCATCTGGAAACCGCTGCTGCAGGGCATACTGCTGATCTTCTGCCTTGCCTCCATGCTCTACGGAGAGCGTGAGGGGCTGTGGCTGAAATTGTAGAAGGAGGGCTGACCATGAAGAAGCAGATCCGGCTGCATCGCCGGACGGTGCTGACGGCACTGGTGATCTACCTGACCATCTTGGCGGGGACTGTCCGCAATTTTGATGCGGCTGCATTCCCGAAGCCCACCATGCAGACACTGAGCAACGGCGTCTGGGCGGCGCAGCTTGAGGGCTATTTGCAGACGCATCTCGGATTCCACAACACGCTGTTCCAGATGAAGAGCCGGACAGATCTGCTCGTCGGGGAAAAGATGATACAGGGCGTCTATGTGACGGATGAGATGCTCCTTGAAAAGCTCGTGACAGAAGATCCCCCCGCAGCGGAAACGCTGGCAGCTCCGGTCAACCGGTATTACGAAAAAACGAAGCTGCCGACCTGTCTGGTGCTGGTGCCGTCCGCCTCGGAGATCTACAGCACCATGCTCCCGGCAAATGCCGTGAATGCCGAGCAGGGCAGTCGTATCCAAGAAGTCTACAATGCAGCGGAAAATGGCATCCGCTGCGTGGATGCGTATAATGTCCTCTCCTCCCTGAAAGACAGCTACCTCTACTACCGGACGGATACACACTGGACGAGCTACGGGGCATACTGCGTCTATCAGTCTCTGATCCAGAAAATGGGGTTCCATGCCGTGCCGTATCAGCGGTTCGTGGTGTCCCACCTGAGTACGGATTTCCGGGGCGATCTCTATGCCCGCACACTGTACAGCGGCGTGCATCCGGATGTGCTGGACTGGTACAATAACGAGAACGGCGGACGTGTGACGGGCGTCACGGTCTACTATGCGGACGGCAGGATCGAGGAACGCAGCACTTTGTACGATGCCTCCATGCTGGGCGGAAATACCATGTACCGGTTCTATCTGGGAAATCCCTGCGAACGTCTGGTCATCCGAACGAGTGTGGACAACGGAAAAAAGCTGATCGTGTTCAAAGATGATTTTGCGGACTGCATGATGCCTTTTCTGGCACAGCATTACAGTGAGATCTGTGTGGTAGATCTGACGCAGACGGGGGAACGCTATCTGAAAATGGAACCGCCGGAGGGCTATACACAGGCATTGTTTCTGTGCAGCATGAGCGGCTGGGATGCCCTGTGGGGGTGATCGCATGGAGGAGATTGGCATGGCTGTCATTCCTCATTCTATAAACAGAACGCTGCACCGGAACATCCCCCGTGCAGCGTTGTTTTGTATCGACTTATAAATCCTTACTGAAACAGCTTGTCAAAGTCCTCAACGAGTTTCTTTTCCGTTGCCAGTGCCTCATCCATGGTACTGCCGATCGTGGTATAATAGCACTTGATCTTCGGCTCGGTACCGGACGGACGGATCACGACTTTCGCACCCTGCTCCAGATCGAACACCAGCACATTCGACTTCGGCAGTGTGATGGCTGTCTGTTTCCCGGTGAGCTTGTCGGTGGTCAGGCTGGTCTCATAGTCGGAGACCGAAACGACTTTCAGTCCGCCGATGGTGACCGGCTGCTCATCACGCAGGCTCTGCATGAGCGCATTCATCTTGTTCATGCCGCTCTCGCCCTCAAAGGTGAAGCTCTGGAGAGAATGGTGGAACAGTCCGTACTTCTTGTACAGATTCTCCCGTGCCTGTAACAGGGAGATGCCCTTTGTGCGGTAGAACGCTGCCATCTCGCAGATCAGCATGGATGCCACGACAGCGTCCTTGTCACGGACATAGGTGCCGGACAGGTAGCCGTAACTCTCCTCAAAGCCGAATACATAGCGGTTCTCCTCGCCCTTTTCCTCAAGGAAGCCGATCTGCTCGCCGATGAATTTGAATCCGGTGAGGACTTCGATCGTCTCCAGCCCGTATTCCTTGGCGATCGCCTTGATGATGTCGGAGGTCACGATGGTCTTGACAACGATCGGATCTTTCGGCATCGTGCCCTTCCGGACACGCTCGGAGCAGATGTATTCCGTCAGCAGTGCGCCGACTTCGTTGCCGCTGAACAGGGCATAATCATCGCCGTCCGGCACTGCGATGCCCACACGGTCAGCATCCGGGTCGGTCGCCAGCAGCAGGTCGGGCTTGACTTTGTCGCAGTACTGCAGTCCAAGTTCGAGTGCCTCACGGATCTCCGGATTCGGGTAGGGGCATGTCGGGAAATTGCCATCCGGCTGCTCCTGCTCTGCCACGACAGTCACGTCCTGAATGCCGATCCTGCGCAGGATCTCACGGACAGGCTTGTTGCCGGTGCCGTTGAGCGGTGTGTAGACGATTTTCAGACCGCTTTCCGCACACAGCCCGGTATTGATGCCCTGTGCGAGGACTTTTTCATAATAGCCCTCGATGATGTCCTCGGAGATGTAGGTGATCTTTCCCTCTGCGACAGCCTGTTCAAAGTCGCAGCTCTTGACATCCTTGAAGATGTCGAGAGAGTTGATCTCCTGAATGACCTTTCCGGCGACTTCGAGCGTGATCTGGCAGCCGTCGGCACCATATGCCTTGTAGCCGTTGTATTTGGATGGATTGTGGCTTGCGGTGACCATGATGCCGGCACTGCATCCGAGCGCACGGACTGCCCATGACAGCATGGGAGTCGGCATCAGTTCCTTGTAGATATGTACATGGACACCGTTGGCAGCCAGCACGGAAGCAGCCGCCTGTGCAAAGACAGTGGACTTGATGCGGCTGTCGTAGGAAATGGCAACACTCGGCGTGTCAAAGGATGCCTTAACATAATTGGCAAGCCCTTGTGTGGCACGGCGCACGGTGTAGATGTTCATGCGGTTGGTGCCGGCACCGATCACACCACGCAGACCGCCGGTACCGAATTCGAGATCACGGTAGAACCGGTCACGGATCGCAGCATCATCCCCGGCAACGGCATGCAGTTCCTCCTGAAGATCGGGATCGTCAACGGCAAGCCTGCACCATTCATCATAACGTTCCATTACGGACATGGGAAACCCTCCTAAAAGTAAAGTAGTCATGGCACCGCCATGCGGACAGGGGAACCCCTGTAAGGTACTATATAACTATTATACCACAGAATGCAAGATTTGAAAAGGGGGTAAACGCATTTTTTTGAAAAAATAACTGAGATATTTTGAGAAAGCCCAAATTTTCCCAAGCAGCGTGACGGCGCAGTGCCTGCGCACCCGTGCGCATTCCGTGGTGTTCAAGATTTGTGACGGTCAAGGCTTGCGCTGGACTTCGTATAACGCTCGCCGCCCAATGCACTGCGTGCAAAGGGCGGCGGGCTTTTGCTAACCCCTCCCCCAAGCAGCGTGACGCTGCACCCGTGCGCATCCTACAGTGTTCAAGATTTGTGACGGTCAAAGCTTGCGCTGAACTGCATATAACGCCTATCCCCCAATTCGCCTTGTGGCGAAAAGGGGGATGGGCTTTTGTTGACCCCTCCCTACCCTCCCCTTTCAGGGGAGGCGGGCTATATTGTAGAGGGCAAGGCGGAACAACCCCCCAAAAAGATATGAAAGGCGCAGAGTTCCCAGAAATGAAAGGTGCGGAGTTCCCAGAAATGAAAGGTGCGGAGTTCCCAGAAATGAAAGGTGCGGAGTTCCTGAAAAAAGGGGAAATGTGGCATAATCCCCATAAAAGAGGGGGCAAGGGGGCGTAGCCCCCAAAAAGGGGGGTGCAGGGGCGCAGCCCCGCAAGAAAGGGGAACCGGGGGCGAAGCCCCCCAAAACATAGCCCCCTCCCCGCCAGCGGGGAGGGGGTTGGGGGTGGGGCGACGCCCAGGAAACTATCTTTTTCGCATAAAAATCTTCCCCAACCAAAACATGAAAACCATCTTTTTCGCATAAAAATCTTCCCCAACCAGAACATGAAAACCATACTTTCGTCATCAAAACTTTCCATATTTCGATATTTTTAGCAAGTTTTGCAATAGAAACAGCCTTGATTTGGCAACCTGTACAACAAATAGAAAAAATCGGAAAGAAACTTTGTTGATATTACCATATTGACAATAGAGGCGGGAGTGTGGTATAATAATAAAGCTGTCGCACCGGAGAGAATGAAGGTTTTGGCAGTGACTGCATCTTGAAAAGTGAACAATGCTAAGAGAAGGCAAGAAAAACTGGAACCCTAAAGTCAAT
>CANQYC010000051.1 GCA_947627945.1 uncultured Clostridia bacterium | reverse complement strand
CGTGATGCCGCAGCAGCCGCAGATGGGTGCGATGCCCGGCGTGATGCCGCAGCAGCCGCAGATGGGTGCGATGCCCGGCGTAATGCCGCAGCCCCAGATGGGAGCGATGCCCGGCGTGATGCCGCAGCAGCCCCAGATGGGCATGATGATGCCGAACGGCTACGTCCAGCCCCAGATGGGGATGATGATGCCGAACGGCTATGTCCAGCCGCAGATGGGTGCGCAGGAGATGCCGGATGCCCCGGCGGGCTATGCCATGCCGCAGATGCCCTACGGAATGCCGCAGTTTGCGGGCTATGATCCGAACGGGAATCCGCTGTATGTCCAGATGGTGCCGCAGCTTATGGGCTACGACCCCTATGGCAATCCGCTCTATTCCATGGCAGCCGTGCCGTATGTGATGCCGCAGCCGGTCATGCCCGTACCGCAGCCGCCTGTACAATCTGTACAGCCTGTGATGCCGCAGCCCGCTGCACCGCTGCCGATGGTGAGCGAACCGGAACCCGTCACGGATGTGCAGCAGTACGTAGAGGTCACTTCCGCAGAGGATCTTCCCGTCAGTGCCGAGACGTTGATGGAGGAAGAAGCACCCGCAGAACCCCCGCCAGTGCAGGAGATGCCCGACGAGGTGCCGGATGAGGAGGAACTGCTCGACAGGATCTTTGGGGATGCCCCGAAGACCTACACCATGAGTACTGGTACCAAGCCGTCCGGACAGGTATTCTCGATCAATGTCGGCTCGGATGAGATCATCAGCGTGGCAGATGAGGAAGCACCGCCTCCGCCGGCAAGATCACGCAGCAGGGCAGCAGACACCGAAAAGCAAGCTGCAAAGCCGAAGAAGCAGGATCCGCCCAAGGAGGAGAAGAAGCCTGCGGAGACAAAGAAGAAGGCAGCACCGAAGAAGTCCCCGGCAAAGCTCGTATCGCCGGATGCGTTCTTCGATGATGCCCCGAAAGCACAGCAGGACACCGTTACAACAGGTGAGCTGGATCGTCTGAGCGATGAGCAGCTGGTCGAGAAGCTGGCAACGATGCAGAGCGTTACCAGACGAAAGTCCACACGCTCCATGAAGGCGGCACCTGAGGAGGGTTCCATGGCGGCACTGTCTGTTGAGGATCAGACGATGCGTTAGCCGTAACAAAAAATAAGGAATATCAGGAGGAAGCTATGGCAAACGAAAAGAAAGCAGAACAGAAAGCAAAGGAAGCCGCACTTGCCGGCGTCAGGAGCGCAGGCGGTTTTCTCAAGGAATTCAAGGAATTTGCACTCAAGGGCAATGTCATGGATCTTGCCATCGGCGTGATCATCGGCGGAGCTTTTCAGGGTCTGGTGGCATCGCTCACGGATAATTTCATCAATCCGCTGATCTCGTCGGTGGGCGGTGCAGAGGTCGCCGGTTCGATCCGTCTGCCGTGGGTGGACTACACCGGCATGACCCTCAGTGACATCCAGGCGTTGTCGCTCAATTACGGCGCATTCATCACTGCCGTCATCAACTTCATCATCATGGCGTTTATTATTTTCCTGCTGATGAAGGGCGTCAACACGATCATGAACATCGGCAAGAAGAAGGAAGAAGAAGCCCCTGCCGCACCGCCGGAGCCGAGCAAAGAGGAACTCCTGCTCACGGAGATCCGTGACCTGCTCAAGGCACAGGCTGCCGCACAGGAGGCAGATGTAAAAAAGTCTTGACAAACTGCTTTTTTTGTGATATGATAGTATTGTAAAACGTTGATGAGGGAGCCGTCACATGCCGGAGTATTCCGCTGTTTTCCAGAGAGCCGCTGCCATTGGCTGAGAGCAGCAGCAAAACGGTCGTGCTGTGAACTGGTACCACCCCCGGAGTCTGCGCCAATCCGCAGCGGTCAGCCCCGTTATCGGCTGCAATGAGGTGCGCATCTGCGCATGAATCCGGGTGGGATCACGGTCAATCGCCGTCCCGGAGCTTCGGACAACTGCCGAGGCTCCGGGACGTTTTTGCTGCACAGGAGGTGAGATCATGCTGCACCAGAAAATTGAACTGCATGCGGATCTGTCGCCGGAGGATGCTGCCGCTTCCATGCAGGAAGCCCTGCAAACACCGCTTTCCGGCTTCCATGGCAAGGCACAGGAGGAGGGGTTCCTTTTCGACTACAAAAGCAAGGGAATGAATGCCTTTCGTCCTGAGATCCGCCTGAAGCTGCTGCCGGATGAGGATGGCTGCCTGCTGTGGGCAGATATGCGGCTGCCCGTTCCGATGCTGATATTCATGATCTTCTGGACGGTACTTCCGGTACTGATGGCGGTGTGTGCCAAGCAGTATCTGGCACCCGTGCTGATCCCGGTGTTCTGGGTGATCGCACTGGTGGCTTTCCGGAAAGGCGTGAAAGAGGCAAAAAATGCCCTTATGGATCATTTCGGGGCATATGAGATCATTGACTGAACCAAAAATGAGGAGGAGTTCATTATGCTGAAGCTGACACTGAAAGACGGGAGCATCCGTGAGGTGGAGAGCGGTCTTTCCGCTGCCGAGATCGTCAAGGGGATCGGCATGGGGCTGTACAAAGCTGCCTGCTGTGTGAAGATCAACGGCACTGTCTGCGACCTGCGCACGGTGCTGACGGAGGACTGCCATTTCGAGGTGCTGACATTTGACGATCCTGACGGCAAAAAGACGTTCTGGCACACCGCATCCCATATTCTGGCACAGGCTGTCAAGCGTCTCTACCCGGAGACCAAGCTTGCCATCGGTCCTGCCATTGACGGGGGATTTTACTATGATTTTGATGCTGCCCATCCTTTCACGCCCGAGGAGCTGACCAAGATCGAAGCCGAGATGAAGAAGATCGTCAAGGAGAAACTCCCGATCGAGCAGTACTGTCTTGCGCCGGAGGAGGCATTGCAGTCGCTCCGGGATGCGGGGGAGCCGTACAAGGTGGAGCTTTGCGAGGAACATGCCGGCAAGGGAGAGCCGATCTCCTTCTACCGTCAGGGCGAATTCACAGACCTGTGTGCAGGTCCTCACCTGATGACCACGGAGCCTGTCAAGGCATTCCGGCTGCTCTCCTGCACGGGTGCCTACTGGCGGGGCAGTGAAAAGAACAAATCGCTTTCCCGTGTGTATGGCACCGCTTTCCCGAAAGCTGCACAGCTCGATGAGGAGCTGCAGCGGCGTGAAGAGGCAAAGATGCGTGACCACAACAAGCTCGGGCGGGAACTGGAATATTTCACCACCGTCGATTATGTCGGACAGGGGCTGCCGATCATGCTGCCGAAGGGTGCGAGAGTCATCCAACTCCTGCAAAGGTGGGTCGAGGATTATGAACAGTCCAAGGGCTGCCTGCTGACCAAGACCCCCCTCATGGCAAAGCGGGAACTGTACCAGATCTCCGGGCACTGGGATCATTACCTCGACGGCATGTTCGTCCTCGGCGATCCGAATGACATGGAGAAAGAGTGCCTTGCGATGCGCCCGATGACCTGTCCGTTCCAGTATCAGGTCTATCTGAACCGTCAGCGTTCCTATAAGGAGCTGCCGATGCGCCTGACGGAGACGTCCACGCTGTTCCGGAATGAGGATTCCGGCGAGATGCACGGACTCATCCGGGTGCGGCAGTTCACGATCTCGGAGGGGCATTTCATCCTGCGCCCCGACCAGCTTGAAGAAGAATTCCGTTTCTGTCTGGAAATGGCAAAGTATATGCTCGATACGGTCGGACTGCTTGAGGACTGCACATTTCGTTTCTCCCAGTGGGATCCCGAAAACCCGAAGAACAAGTATGAGGGCACAAAGGAGCAGTGGGATGAGGCACAGCGTGTCATGGGCAATATTCTTGACCACCTCGGACTGGAATATGAGATCGGTGTGGATGAGGCTGCGTTCTACGGTCCGAAGCTCGACATCCAGTACAAGAATGTGTTCGGCAAGGAGGACACGCTGGTGACCATCCAGATCGACATGCTGCTGGCAGAGCGGTTCGGTATGTACTATGTCGACAAGGACGGACAGAAGAAGCTGCCGTATATCATCCACCGGACATCCCTCGGCTGCTTTGAGCGGACACTTGCGTATATGCTGGAGCATTTTGCCGGTGCGCTGCCGCTGTGGCTGTCGCCGGAGCAGGTGAAGATCGTCCCGATCGCAGACCGGCATATGGAATTTGCCGAGACTGTGCAGGCTGCACTGACGGACATCGGCATCCGCTGCTCCATTGATGCACGGGCTGAGAAGATCGGCAAAAAGATCCGTGAAGCAACGCTTGAAAAGATCCCCTACATGCTCACCATCGGTGACAATGAGGTCGAGGCGCAGAATGTCTCCGTCCGCACCAGAAAGGGCGATAATCTGGGAAATATGACCCTTGACGAGCTGTCCGCAAAGCTCCTTGCAGAGGTCGCCTCCAAGGCGAAGTCCTGATCATCTCAAAATGAAAAACAGTCCCTCTTTCCGCATTCCGGGAAAGAGGGACCTTGTTCATAGATTTTCGTTTTTCAGTGCATCGATCGGATTGTCCTTCCGGATCTTCCGCATGGCGTAGAGCATCGTGGCAAAGACGACCACAAAGACGCTGCATACCGCCGTGGCAATGGCACCCCACGGTAGGAAGAAACTTGTTGAGATGCCGTCATTGACAGCCGACCAGATCAGTACGGTCACGCCGCAGGAAACCGGCAGTCCGAACAGCAGTGCCCGTGCGCCGTAGAGGACGCATTCAAAGGACATGACCCGGTACAGATCTTTCTGCGTCATGCCCACGGAGCGGAGCATGGCGAATTCCCGCCGCCGCAGGGCGATGTTGGTCGAAATGGTGTTGAAAACATTGGCAATGGCAATGAGGGAGATGAGGATGATGAACCCGTAGGAGAAGACCTGTATGATCATGATGAGATTGCGTGCGTTTTCCTCCTCCTGTGCCACATCCAGTAAGTTGAGCTGCGTGTAGCCTGCCTCAGCCAGTGTTTTGTCAAGAGAGGTCTTGCAGGCGGCATGTTCCTCTGACAGCAGGAAGAATTGATAATACTCCAGATCGGCAGTACCTGCAAGCACCGTATCACGCAGGCTGTACGGATAGAGAAGCACCAGACAATTGAGGGATCCGGTACCGTCATCGAAGAAGAATGCATCTGTGTCATAGCAGACCGCCCCGACTTCGACATCAAATGTCGTTGCGCATTCTTCCGGCGTAAGATACACTTTCTCTCCGGTGTCGTTCCGGGTATAACGGTACCGGATCTCATCTGTTTCAGAGTCATAGTCGGCACCATCCCAAGAGCATCCTTCCAGTGCCTTCCATGCATCCAAGGTCAGGGAGAAGCCATCCTTTGCCCGGTCGCTGAGTATGTTGACTGTCTCGAAGCGGTCAGCCGTTTCGTTGTACTGGAGGAACCGATCCACGGCGAGCGCAAGCGGATGTGCCGGGTCGGTGTAGGCTGCTTCGGAAATGCCGTTTTTCCGCAAATAGTCACGGTACTGCGCATCACTGATGAAGCACACGCAGGCTTCATTTACGTTTGTGACATTGTCTGTGGTGATGAACAGGTCTTCTGCGGCGTTCTTGATGTTGTAATCATTCATGTTCACAAAGGCGGCATCATCACAGTGTTCGTCCGCAGACATGAGCTGCAGCACGTCCTCCGGATCGATCGGTGCGGCATTGGTATATGAGGTATGCGCTCTCAGATCATAGTGGCTGCCTCCCATAGCATCGGGCACGCTGTTGGACAGATAGTCCGTGAAAGCGGAAGCGGAGATGAACAGCACCACGCTCATGAACAGACTGACGATCGTGGCACGGTAACGCCGGCGGCTGCGGCGGAACTGTTTGTGTGCCAGCATGCCCGGCAGCCCGAACACACGGTAGATCCATTTCGGGGTGCGCAGTTTTTTGCCCTTGATGCGGATGTCGGCTGTCTGGCGGATGGCTTCGACTGCCGTGACTTTCGTGGCACGCCGGGAGGGGATCCATGCCGAGATCAGGACGGTCAGCAGTGCGACCAGACAGGCTGCCGCCACGGACGGCACAGACACATACATGCGCAGCGGTTCATGGAAATCGCCCATCTTTGCGAACTTTTCGCCGATGGCATACAGCGTGATGCCGATGCCGACGATGCCCACCACGATGCCGATCGGTATCCCTATGGCACTGACTGCAATTGCCTCGAACCGCACCATGCGCCGGAGCTGTTTCTTTGTCGCACCGATGGAGGACAGCAGCCCGAACTGCTTTGTCCGTTCGGAAACGGAGATCGAAAAGGCATTGTAGATCAGGGAGACCGAGCCGAAGAGGATCAGTATGATGATGATCGCTGCCAGCTGATAGAGGACCTGATAGAAAGTACCATGGTCGGAATGTCCCAGTGCCATCAGCACATCGTCATTCGTTTCGGCGTTGGGGAGTGAATACACCTGCGAGGGATGCTTCATGGTAAAGTATACATCGTACTCGAAGTCGCCCTCCTCCGGCACGGTCAGGCAGCTATAGCCGGGTGCAGTGAGCGGCTCCGTGTACGGACGCTCATAGACGCCCACGATGGTGTATGTCACCGTCTCCCGGACACGGATCTCCTCCTCGTTCATGACATCCTCTCCGGTCTCCCAGTCTATATGGTAGCAGCTGTTCGACTGGTAGAGATGGGCGTCTGTGCTGGTGTCCCAGCGTTCTCCGACATTGAGCGTGACCGTATCGCCAAGCTGATAGCTCACACCGCCGTTCTCCGCCAGATGTTCCGGGATCAGCAGCTCGCCGGGTGCATCGGGATACTCTCCCGCCGTCAGGTGTATCGGCAGGAGCTTTGTGTCGTCCTCTGCCATGCCGTACAGACAGAGATAGGGCTTGTACTCGTTCCGGCTGGGTACTTCTGCATAGCCAAGGAGCTGCGCACCGACTGCCTGTTCGATCTCCGGATCTTCGGTGAACTTCTCATAGTCTGCACGCTCCATATGCAGGACAGAACCCTGCCAGCTGCCGCAGTTGTAGATCGTCTCGTGCAGCAAAAACCGCTGTGCGCTGGCAACGCTGGTCGTCACGGCGCAGATCAGTGCCGTGGACAGCACGATGCCGATGATCGTCACCAGTGTGCGCATGCGGTTCCTGCGCAGGGACTGTAGTGTGACTTTCTGAAAGATCGTCATTTCCGCACCACCTCATCCCGGATGATCTTTCCGTCCTCGATGGCAAAGACACGATCCGCCTGCAATGCGATATTCTCATCGTGGGTGATGATGATGAGCGTCTGCTCATAGACAGTGTTGGACATCCGGAGCAGCTCCACGATCTCCCGGCTGTTCTTGCTGTCAAGGTTGCCGGTCGGCTCATCGGCAAGCAGGACGGCGGGCGCATTCATGAGGGCACGTCCGATGGAGACACGCTGCTGCTGTCCGCCGGAAAGCTGGTTCGGCAGATGCTTTTCCCTGCCCCGGAGCCCCAGCACCTGCACGAGATCTTTCAGACGTGCTTCATTGACCTCCTGCCCGTCCATGAGAACGGGCAAGGTGATGTTTTCGGTGACCGTGAGGACGGGGATGAGGTTGTAGAACTGGTAGATCAGTCCGACCTGCCGGCGGCGGAAGATGGCAAGCTGTTCTTCATTCTGCGCATACACATCGCTGCCGTTCATCCAGACCTTGCCGGAGGTGGGTCTGTCCACGCCGCCCAGAATGTGCAGCAGAGTGGATTTTCCGGAACCGGAAGGTCCGATGATGGCGACAAACTCGCCCTTGTTGACGGAAAAGGAGATGTCATTGAGTGCATGGACGACATTTTCTCCCTTGCCATAGGTCTTGCAGAGATGTTCAACTCTGAGTATTTCCATAGATCGTGCCTCCTTATGTATCTGTATCCCCCGTACTCGGAGGATCTCAGGATAGTATCATTATACCACAGGTATGTGACATGACGGTGACTTTTTCATAACAAATATGTCACCAAAGACTTTATCATCGTCCCAATCCCCGGTTTATGGCTTGACATTTTCCCGAAATATGATATAATAATAATAGCTGTGACTTCCCGGAGAATATTCCGGGCATTCTCCGGTATACTAATTTCGTAGGAAAGGAGTGTACCGGAATGGAAAAGGATCTGGGAGAATTTCATCCTCCGCAGGAGGAACAGCCGGAGGAGACCGAAGAACGGGACAGCGAGGTGCAGCGGCAGCTCGATGAGGCGGAGCTGATCGAAAATTTCGTAGGAAAGGAGTGTACCGGAATGGAAAAGGATCTGGGAGAATTTCATCCTCCGCAGGAGGAACAGCCGGAGGAGACCGAAGAACGGGACAGCGAGGTGCAGCGGCAGCTCGATGAGGCGGAGCTGATCGAAAAGACCGGCGGCATCCGTCCGCAGGATGCCAAGCATCTCATCCATTGCCTGACTGTCATCGGACAGGTGGAGGGGCACTATGTGCTTTCGTCCCAGAACAAGACGACGAAGTATGAGCATATCATCCCCGCACTGGTCGCCATCGAGCAGGACAGGAGCATTGAGGGACTGATCATCATCCTCAATACCGTCGGCGGAGATGTCGAGGCAGGGCTTGCCATTGCCGAACTCATCGCCGGGATGCAGACGCCGACTGTCTCGCTGGTCGTCGGCGGCGGACATTCCATCGGCGTGCCGCTCTCGGTCAGTGCGAAACGTTCTTTCATCGTGCCGTCTGCCTCCATGACGATCCATCCTGTGCGTGTCAACGGCATGATGCTCGGCGTTCCGCAGAGTCTCGACTATATCGGCAGGATACAGGACAGGATCATAGAATTCGTCACCCGCAACAGCCGTATCCCGGAGGAACAGCTGCGCAGCCTGATGATGAATACCGAGGAACTTGCCACGGATGTCGGCTCTGTCCTGTCCGGCGCACAGGCAGTCGAGGAGGGGCTGATCGACCAGATGGGCAGTCTGAGCGATGCCGTGCAGGGACTCTACGATCTGATCGAGAACGGCACAGGACGCTATCAGTGATCACAGGCACCACAGTCCGCACGGCGGGCTGTACATACTGCGCTTCCCCACGGAAGCAGAATCTATACAGAACAGGAGTTTGTACTTATGACAATACTGGATGCGATCTTACAGGGGATCATTCAGGGACTGACAGAATTTCTGCCGGTCTCCAGCTCGGGGCATCTGATGCTCTATTCCCATATCACCGGCAATACAGACGAGGGCGGGAATTTCCTGTTTTCGGCATTTCTGCACCTTGGTACACTGCTTGCCGTGTGCCTTGCTTTCCGCAGCACGGTGGTCGCCCTCGCCAAGGAGGGCGGTGCCATGGTGGCGGATCTGTTCACCGGCAAGCTGCTGAAAAAGGGCATGGGCAATCCGGAACGCCGGATGCTGTACATGATGATCCTGTCCCTCGTGGTGCTGATCCCCTTCTACTTCCTGCGGGACTTCATCGAGGGCGTTGCACAGAAATACCTCATCGCACTGGGCTGTTTCTTCCTGTATACGAGCGTGATCCTCTTCCTCTCTGACCGCTGTGTGAAAGGGCGCAAGGGACCGGGAGAGCTGACATGGAAAGATGCGCTCGTTGTCGGACTGTTTCAGGCAGTCGCCCTGCTGCCGGGCGTTTCGAGAAGCGGCTCGACCATTTGCAGCGGACTGTTCATGGGCATGAACCGTGACACGGCAGTGAAATACTCTTTCATGCTCGGTATCCCGACCATTTTGGCAGGCTGTCTGGTGGAGATCAAGGACGCAGCAGATGCCGGGGCGATCGACTTTTCCCAGCTCCCGCTGTTCCTCGTGGGCTTTGTTGTCGCTGCCATCGTGGGCATCCTTGCCATCCGCATGGTAGACCTGCTCGTCAAGTCCAATAAATTTACCATATTCGCAGTATACACCTGCCTGCTGGGGCTGACCGTCGTCGGTTTCGGCGTGTATGAAATGGTACATTGATCCTACTCTGCCCCGGTCTTGCGGGGAGATATGCGCCATTTTGAATGGTATCAGGAAAGGAGACCCCATTGGCTGAAAAGAAAAAGAATGCCGGCTCCGGCGGTGCAGCCAAAAAGTCCGGCAGCAAGAAGGCAGCACCTGCGCAGAAGCCAAGCCAGCCCGCTGCCAACACCAACCAGCAGTATGCTGTCATTTTGTTTGCTATTGCCATTCTGATCCTGCTGCTTGCGCTTGTGCAGGGCAGCAGTGGATGGCTGCTGCTGCATCGTGCCCTCAAGGGCTTTTTCGGCATCCCGCTGCTCCTCATCCCGCCGTCTCTTTGCTACATCGCAGTGATGCTGGAAAAAGATGCCACCCCGCAGAAGATCCTGCGCCGCAGTGTCAGCGTGGTCGCCGTGACCATCTTTGCCAGCGGCTTTATGGAGATCATGTTCGGCGGCGGAAGATTGCAGGATCAGAAGTCCCCCATGGATTCCCTGAAGCTTCTCTACGAGGAGGCACAGGGATGGAGCGGCGGCGGCATGGTGAGCATCGTCGCCTATCCGCTGCAGGTGGCTTTCGGGGATGTGGGTTCCAAGATCCTCATCTGTCTGCTGCTGTTCGTCAGCATCATGCTGGTGACCAAGAAGAGCCTCACAGAGCTGTTCGCCATCGTGTCTGCGCCCTTCCGCAAACTCTGGATGCTGTTTCAGGAGGACAGGGAGGAGGGTTCCCTGCTTGCGGAATATGAGCAGCAGCAGGAGGCATTTGCTGTCAGCACGGAGAAAGAAGCCCTTTCCATTGCGGAAAAGAGCAGACCTGCCAGACCCGCTGCGCCGCAGTTTCTCATCGACATTCCCATGAATGAGGAGGCACCGGCTCCTGCACCGCCGGAGCCTCGTCCTGCGGAAAAGGAAGAAAAAGCCGACCCGGAGCAGGATGCAGCACTGGAGGCGCTCATTCGGGAGGCGACCCGAAAAAAGACCAAGGCGGATGAAAAGCTCGAGGCAGTCCTCGAAATTGCGGATGAAGTCGCATTGCAGGCGGAAAATCTCTCCCCCGAGCGTCCCTACCAGATGCCCCGGCTGGATTTCCTCAATCAGGGAACTTCCCATGCCGAGGATCCCGGTGCGGGGGCGGAGCTGCGTGAAAAGGCGGATCTTCTTCAGGAAGTGCTGAAAAGCTTCAATGTCGAGGCACGTATCACCAACATTGCCCGTGGACCGTCTGTCACCCGCTATGAGGTGCAGCCTGCGGCAGGTGTCAAGGTCTCCCGTGTCACGAGCCTTGCCAATGACATTGCCCTGAATTTCGCCACGGAGGGCGTCCGTATCGAAGCACCCATCCCCGGCAAGCCTGCCATCGGCATAGAGGTGCCCAATTCCAAGCGGGACACCGTCTCCCTCCGGGAGCTGCTCGAGTCCCGGCAGTTTGCCGAAGCCAAGAGCAAGCTCGTGTTCGGCGTCGGGAAGGACATCGCCGGCAATGTCATTATCGGCGACATTGCCAAAATGCCGCATATGATCATCGCCGGTGCGACCGGTTCCGGTAAATCCGTCTGCACCAATTCCATCATCATGAGCATTCTGTACCATGCCAAGCCCGATGAGGTGAAGCTGATCCTGATCGACCCGAAGATCGTGGAATTCCGTGTTTATGACGGCATCCCGCATCTGCTCATCCCCGTGGTGACCGACCCGAAAAAGGCAGCCGGTGCGCTCAACTGGGCAGTGCAGGAAATGCTCAAGCGGTATGATGCCTTTGCCGAAAAGGGTGTGCGGAACCTCGGAGAATATAACCATCTCTGCCAGAGAGATGCGGAACTGAGACCGATGCCGCAGATCGTCATTTGTATCGATGAGCTTGCCGAGCTGATGATGACCGCCTCGAAGGAGGTCGAGGATGCCATCTGCCGGCTGGCACAGCTGGCACGTGCAGCGGGCATGCACCTGATCATTGCGACCCAGAGACCGACGACCAACATTATCACGGGTCTGATCAAAGCGAATATCCCGAGCCGCATCGCCCTGTCTGTCAAGGCACAGATAGATTCCCGTGTGATACTGGATGTCGGCGGTGCAGAGACACTGCTCGGCAACGGTGACATGCTCTATCTGCCCAACGGACAGCCGAAGCCCGTGCGGGTACAGGGCTGCTATGTCTCGACAGAGGAGATCGAACGGGTCGTCAGCTTTATCAAATCGCAGTCCGGTAGCGAATACGATGAGAATATCATCCATGCTGTCGATCTGCTCACCGTCAACCCGGAGGAGGACAAGCCGCAGGAGGAGACGAAGGAGCCGGAGATCGACGAAGATGCGGATCTCATTGATCAGGCGATCGAAGTCGTTGTGGCAGCCGGACAGGCATCCACCAGCAATCTCCAGCGGCGTCTGCGCCTTGGCTACGGCAGGGCTGCCAGAATTATGGATGAACTGGAAAAAATGGGCGTGATCGGACCCTATGAGGGTGCCAAGCCCCGCCGTGTCCTGATCACCAAGGCACAGCTCGATGAGCGGAAACTCCGCAATATGAAGTAGGGAGGTCACTTATGGCACGCAGACGTGTAAGCATCCCTACGGGGGACAAGCGAAAGAACATTGCCGTGTATATACTGGTCATCGCCATACTCTCTGCCTTTGCGCTGATGCGGGGCAGGGCGGTGACACAGCAGCAAAAGAGTGCGGAAAATGCGGAATTTCAGGTACATGTGATCGATGTCGGACAGGGCGACAGCATCCTTGTGGTCGCCGATGGACACGCCATGCTGATCGATGCGGCGGAATCCAAGGCATCCGGCACGATCCTGAGCTATCTCGAAGGGCAGGGGATCACCTCGCTCGATGTGGCGGCGGCGACCCATCTCCATGCCGACCACATCGGCGGTTTCCCGGCGGTGCTGGAAAAATTTCCGCCGAAGAAATGTATCGAATCGGACTGTCCGGAGGGACTGCTCCCCACCTCAAAGGTCTATGAGCAGTATCTTGATGCCGTGGAAGCCTCCGGAGCGGAGTATACTGTCATGCAGGCAGGGGATACGTTCCAGCTCGGCGGGGCGACCGTGGAGGCACTCGCACCCGTGTCACAGGACGCAAAGGATCTCAATGACACGTCTCTCGTGCTGCGGGTGACCTATCAGGATGTGGTCTGCCTGTTTACCGGCGATATGGAACGGGGAGAAGAACAAGAGCTGCTGGCGCAGGGAAATGACCTGCATGCGGATTTCCTGAAAGTCGGACACCACGGCAGCGATACTTCCTCCGGTGAGGACTTCCTTGCCGCAGTGCAGCCAAGATATGCCGCCATTTCCTGCGGGATCGACAATTCCTACGGACATCCCGCCCAAGTGACGCTCGATCATCTGTCTGCCTGTGCGGAGCAGGTATTTGTGACGGCACAGGACGGGAATATCCTGTTTTTGTATGATGCCGATACCGGCACCTCCCAGATCGTCACCCGAAAGACAGCATCGAAGTGATGTCCGTGGGCAGAAAGGAGCTTCACCATGTACAGTATCGACCGGATAGAGGGCGGCTATGCTGTGTTAGAGCAGGACGGTGTCCTGACGGATGTGCCGCTTTCCGCATTGCCGGAGGGCGTGCGGGAGGGAGATCTGCTCGAGCAGACAGAAAGCGGCTGGGCATGTCGTCAGGCGGAGACAGAGAGCCGCCGGGAGAGCCTTGCAGCCCGCCGCCGCAGGATGTTAGGGGGAACGCCATGAACACACTGATCATCGGCGGCGGTGCTGCCGGATGCTATGCGGCAGTCCATGCCGCTGCCCTCGGAGAGCATGTCACAGTCGTGGAGCGCAATGACCGCCTTGGCAAGAAGCTGCGCATCACCGGAAAGGGACGCTGCAACCTCACCAACAACTGCGATATGCAGACGCTCCTGCAAAATATCCCGTGCGGCAGACAGTTCCTGTACAGTGCCTTTGCTGCATGTACACCACAGGATGTGATGGCATATTTTGAGGGACTGGGCGTACAGCTCAAGACCGAGCGGGGGAACCGGGTGTTCCCGGTCAGCGATCAGGCGGCGGAGATCGCAGAGACGCTCCGCAGCGAAATGGCACGCCTGCATGTGACGATCCTGCATGACCGGGTGACAGAGCTGCTGACAGAGGACGGCTGCTGCACGGGAGTACGCTGCGGCAAAACTGTCCTGCATGCCGACCGGGTCATCCTTGCGGCAGGCGGTGCGACCTATCCCGCTACCGGTTCGGAGGGGGACGGCTATCGTCTGGCGGAGGCAGCGGGGCATACCATCTCACCACTGCGCCCGACTTTAGTGCCGCTCGAAACGCTGGAACGGGACTGTGCGGAGATGATGGGCGTTTCCCTGCAAAATGTGACGCTCACGCTCCGTCGGGACGGAAAGGCGGTCTATCACGATCTGGGGGAGCTGCTGTTTACGCATTTCGGACTGTCGGGACCGCTCGTGCTGAGAGCCTCGGCACATCTTGCGGAAAGCGGGCTGCATACGCTGCATATCGACTGCAAGCCGGCACTGTCCCCGGAACAGCTCGATGCCCGGCTCCTGCGGGAGATCGCCGCTGCCCCGAACAAGGCACTGCCCTCTCTGC
>CANQYC010000050.1 GCA_947627945.1 uncultured Clostridia bacterium | reverse complement strand
GTGATGAAGCCCACCGAGGGCACGATCCTCACCGTTGCCCGCATGGGCGCACAGCAGGCGCAGATCGTCGCCCGCACCAACAATGACCCTGTGTCGGTGTTCGCAGAGGTATCCGCTGCCGCCGCAGCGGCACTGGAAAAGACCCCTGAGCAGCTGGCGATCCTGAAAAAAGCCGGCGTAGTTGACGCCGGCGGCAAGGGACTCTGTGTGATCTGGGATGCGATGCTCTCTGTTCTGCGTGGGGAGACGCCTGCACAGGCAGAGGAACCTGCCCAGAAGCCCGCAGCGGAGGTCGTTGCCATCGGCAGGCTCGATCTTGAGGAAGAAATTACCTATACCTACTGCACGGAATTCATCCTTGAAAAGGCAAAGAATTGTCCCGACCCGTTCAAGCTCCGTGCCTATCTTGAGACCATCGGCGACTGTGTGGTCGTGGTGGATGATGAGGAGATCATCAAGGTACATGTCCATACCGACCAGCCGGGACTGGCACTGCAAAAGGCACTGGAATTCGGACAGTTCACCAATGACCCCAAGCCAAAGATCGAGAACATGCGCATCCAGCATGCCGGAAGGGTGCGGGAAGCCCAGAATGCCGCACAGAATGCGGATTATGTCCGTGCGGAACCGGAGAACCAGTTCGGTTTCGTGGCAGTGGCAGCCGGTGAGGGACTTGAAAATACGTTCCGGGAGCTGGGCGTGGACTGCGTGGTGCGGGGCGGACAGACGATGAACCCCTCCACGGAGGACATCCTTAAGGCGATCCATGCCACCCCGGCAAAGACGGTATTTGTGCTGCCGAACAACAAGAACATCGTCATGGCGGCGGAACAGGCGGTCAGACTTGCCGACCGGAATGTCTGTGTGCTGCCGACCCGGACGATCCCGCAGGGCATGTCGGCGATGCTGGCATTCGATGAGACGCTCGATGCCGAGGGCAACCGCATTGCCATGACCAAGGCATCGGAACGTGTGTCCACGGGACTGATCACCTTTGCGGCACGGGATTCCGAGCTGGACGGCAAGTCCATCCGGAAGGGCGAAGTGCTGGCACTCGACGACGGCAAGCTCGCTTTCACGGAGCGGGATGTCCATAAGGCTGCCTATAAGCTCACCAGAAAAATGATGAACGGCGATGCGAAATTCGTGACGCTGACCTACGGCGAAGATGTCCGGGAGGAAGATGCTGAGGCACTCGCCGAGCGTATCCAGGAGAAATTCGGCGACCGTGTGGAAGTGATGGTCGTCAACGGCGGGCAGCCCGTGTATTATTACATGATCGCAGTCGAATAACAGATCTGCACAACAGGAGGGTTTTCCTATGAAAGGAGTTTTCCGCATCACGGCGGCACTGCTCGGCAGTGCCATGCTGCTCGGTGCCATGCCGGTACAGGCGGTCTATGAGTCGCCGGAGGAGATCGCTTTCTCCCTGCGCCCCATGGCGGACAGTACACATGCGTATGAGATCATAGGCAACCGTGTCACCATCCCGTATGAGGATGCCGCAGCGGGCACGGATGTACACTTCGGCATTTTCATTGAAGCCGAAGAAGCTGAGCTTGCGTTCATCAGACTGGAGCTTCTCTCGGACAGCAGCAGCATCACACTGCACGATGCGGCGGATATTTACGAAAAGAGCGAAGAAGCGCAGACCTATGCTCTTCCGGACGGTACGAGCTTCACGACACAGTATGCCCATCCCTACTGTCTGGCGAAATGCAACAGTTTCGGCGACTATCTCCCGAGTGCCATGACCATGAATGCCAACCTCGAAACGCCCGGCACCGGCATTTTCGTGTGGCAGGGCGGCACGGAGAACACGACCTCGTTTCTTGGCGGGGTTTCGGACTATTTCAGCTTTGTCGAGTTCGATGTGAACATCGCCCCCGGCACTGCCCCCGGCACCTATCATCTTGATTTCCTTGCCGAGGCAGAGGATGGCAAGTCGAAGCCGTCCTATATCACGTCCATCCTTGAGAAGGAGGACAACAAGATCGGATACAGCGACCTTGTCCCGACGCTCAAAGGTGCAGAGATCGTGGTGCAGGCAGAGGATGCGCAGCTCCGTGGCGATGTGAACAATGACGGCAAAGTCAACGCCTCCGATGCCGCTGATGTGCTATGTGCGGCGGCTATGTATGGTGCCACCGGCAGCTATGGTTCCCTGACGGATCCGCAGCTCGCTGCCGCAGATGTCGATGAAAATGATGTCGTCAATGCATCCGATGGGGCATATATCCTGCAATATGCCGCAAGCAAAGGTGCGGGCAATGACCCCGAATGGGGAAAACTGATCAAGTAGCGGCAGAGGAGAGATGAAAATGCGGCAGATCCGGCGGTACTGGCTGCTATGGCTCCCGTTTGTGATCCTGTTTCTGGGACTGCTGTGTTATCGTCCGCTGCTCGCTGTGGAAAAGTTTGTGGCGGACTATATCCTGTACTGTCCGTTCTATGAGCTGACGGGGCTTTACTGCCCCGGATGCGGCGGGACACGCAGCATCACGGCACTGCTGCACGGGCATCCGCTGCTTGCGCTGCATGAGAACCCGGCTGCGCCGGCACTCTGCGTCCTGCTGCTGCTTGTCTGGACAGAGCAGGCGGCAAAGCAGCTCGGCAGGAAGATACGGCTCATTCCCCGGAGCATGGCATTCTGGACGGTCTGTGCGGTGTGTCTGGTCGTGTGGGATGTGCTGCGCAACTGCATCCCCGCATGGATGCCGGCGGCGGTATGACAAAAAAATAGCCCCCTGATGCATTGCATCAGGGGGTCGATCATTTATCTCGGCTCACAGATCAGCTTGATCGCTGTCCGGTCTTCCCCGTCGATCTGGATACTGGTAAATGCGGGGATACAGATCAGGTCGATCCCGATGGGTGCCAGATAGCCACGTGCAATGGCGACAGACTTGATCGCCTGATTGGCAGCACCGGCTCCGACAGCCTGGATCTCAACACTTTTGTTTTCCCGGATCACACCGGCAATGGCTCCAGCCACTGAATTGGGGACCGAGCGGGAAGATACCTTCAGAACCTCCATAAAGAAACCTCCTTGTTAGTGCGTGATTTGAGAATACTTGCAACGATATGGATCATATCTGTCCAATGCTATTATACTACATTTGCTGCAAAAATGCAATAGGGTTTCACAATTTTTGTGAATTATCTAATAATCAGAGGGGTAATTTTGGTACATTTTCCATATTTTTTCTCACATTCTACCAAGGCTGCCTGCATCATGCAGGCTCCCTCTGCCTCCCGGAACCGTACAGGGACATGCAGGTGCATCCGGTCGATGGCAGAGGTCTTGTCCACGCCCAGCACGGAATCCTCTGCCCCCGTCATGCCGACATCGGTCAGGTAGCCGGTGTGTCCCTCAAGGATACAGGGGTCTGCCGTCTGGACATGGGTATGCGTGCCGAGTACGGCGGTGACACGCCCTGCCAGATAGTACCCCATCGCCTTTTTTTCCGAGGTCGCCTCCGCATGAAAATCAACGAAGATCAGCGGCGTATGCAGCGTCTTTAACAGCCGGTCAGCTGTATCGAACGGATTGTCCAGACTCTCCAGAAACAGCACCCCCTGCAGATTGATCACCGCCACGGTGCAGCTGCCCATGTCATGGACGGCAACGCCCTGCCCCGGACATGCGGAGGGATAGTTGGCGGGGCGCAGAATGCGGGGATCGTCAAAGATATGCAGATCCGTGCGCCGCTGAAAGGCGTGGTTCCCGGTGGTGATGATATCCGCCCCCGCACGGAAAAGCTGCTTTGCAGAATAGGCGGTGATGCCGTTGCCGTTGGCGGAATTCTCGCCGTTGATGACGGTCATATCCGCACCCAGTTCCCGCCGGATGCCCGGCAGACGCTCCATCAGGAAACGACATCCGTTCTCACCGACCACATCCCCGATAAACAGCAGCTTCATGCACATTCCTCCTACTTTGTCAGACGCTCGAGCAGTTCCTCCACGGAGGCGGAACTGGTCTGGGTCTTTGGCTTTTCCGTCATGTCAAGGATCTCCTCCACAGACATTTCCCGGCGTGCGGCATGTGTCTCCTGCCGGGCAGGGGTCTTGGGTATGTAGAGTTTGGCAGTGCGGGACATGGCTTCCCTTGCCTGTGCTTTCGGTGCAGACGGGCTGGGCGCATCCTCCGGCGGAGCGGGCATATTGACTTCGTGGACACCGGGCGGTGCTTCATCCGTGGGCTGCGTCATGCGCAGGGCAGCCGCTTTCCGGGGGACGGGCACCTGTATGGTATGCCGCTGGCTGGGAGCGGCGTTGTCATGTTTGCGGCGTGCGGGCTTTTCGGTTTCTTCTTCCGTTTCTTCTTCCTCCTCCGTCAGGAACGAACGGATGGCAAAGACCGGGACTTGCAGGATCAGCCCAAGGGCGCAGCTCAGGATGAAGATCACGGGCACCACGCCGAAGCCAGCCCAGAGGCGCATGCCAGCGGCGGGAAAACGTTCCTCGAGTGCCGGGATCATGCAGTCGATCAGCACATCCCCAAGGAGGAGAGCCGGGAGCGCACCCTCGGCTGCCATGCCGAAGAAGCGGTTCAGACCGCTGTCCCCGGGCTTTTTGCTGTGGAACAGTCCCACCAGACAGAGTGCGGTGCAAAGACAGGGGAGCGATGCCATGCTGTCAAGCTGCGGGCAGAACACTGCTCCACGCAGCAGACTGACCGTCACCACGATGAGTGTCTGGAGCGTACACATGGCTGCCAGAAACAGGAGCAGCAGCGGGACATGGCGTTTTTTGGAATACCGCCGCAGGTAGGCACCGCCCAGATAGCCCGCCAGCGGGAACAGCCCCTTGCACCAGCCGGGCAGGAGATAGGTCTCCCCGATGAGGAGCATGGGCTGGAGGGTGGACAGCGCAGCTGTGATGCAGACGAAGGCAAGGCATGCCTTCTTGCTTTTTAGTCCGTCCATTGCCGCATTCAGGAACGGCGCAGCCGTCAGCAGCGCAAAGTACATGGCAGCGAAGCGGCTCGTATCGGTGGCGGTGAATTGCAGCAGGGCATGCAGCATTTCCATCGGCGTCAGCGTCTCCTGCATGACAAAAAAGCGGATGGCAAAGGCAGCGATACTACAGATCAGGTACAGATACACCATCCGGATGAGTACGGTGAAATACCCAGCCGTGCAGCGTTGGCGGCTGAGGGAATAGCCTGTCCCGGCGGCAAGCAGCATGGCACCGGACAGACAGAACCAGCGTGCGGCAATGGGCAGTGCGATGCCGGGAGACTCTGCCGCCGCTGGCGGGAAACCGGAGGCAGCGAGATATTGCAGACCGAGCAGCATGATCACGCCAAGGCAGCAGAGCATGTCCGTGCCGAGGTTCCTTGTTCTTGCTGACATAATGCATTCCTCCTCCAGATACCGGGCAGCATGTCCGGTTTTCTTTATTATACCACATTGTCCCGCATATTGCAAGTCTATCGGAAAAAAACAGCGGAAGCAATTTTTGCATCCGTGTCGGTTTATGACGAAAAAAGGGGGAAGCTCAAAAAGCTTCCCCGGGAGATCCTGCCAAAAGGGCGGTCACTTTCTCCGCCTCGACCCGTTCTTCCGGTCGGTGTTCCGGCGGATGTCGCCCATCTTTTCCTCACTGTTCTGCTTGAAGCGGCTCATCATGTCCTCAAACGTCATTTCGCCCACCGGTTTCTGCGGCTTCGGCTCCCATGTGACAGCCTCCCGCTTCGGGCGGGGCTGCCGGGGCGGCTGCTTTTCCGGTGCTGCGGCTTTCTTGATGGACATGCTGACCTTGCCCTGTTCGCTGATGTTCAGCACCTTGACCTGTACGCTCTGTCCCTCTTTCAGAAATTCATGGATGTCGGTGACATATGTATTGGCAACTTCGGAGATGTGTACCATACCCGTTGCCGGCTTTCCGCTCTCTGCCGGGACTTCCACGAAAGCCCCGTAATTCGTGATGCTCTTGACCTTGCCCTGATAGATCTTACCAATTTCCAACTGCATAGAAGCCCCCTGTTTTGCTCCAGTTTTAATCACGGGATGTGTCATAATACCGCCGCTCGTCCGGATAGGCATAGCCGTATTCTTCCACAGCAAGCTTCTCCATATATCTGCCGATGTCGTCCGACTCGATCAGATGTGCCAGTTCTTCGTTCTGTGCCGTCATCGATTCGATCTTTTCCTCAAGCGCAGCGAGTTCCTTCTTCTGCTCGACGACGGCATTCTGCTCCGAAACGATCCCCCATGTACAGAAACCAATGATCAGCACAAGGGCGAGACGGATCAGGAATCTGGCACCGAAACGTGTCTGGTCACCTTTTGGGTGTTTTGCTCTTTTTGCCATGATCGTATCCTTTCTTTTTCTTTCTATGAACATTATACACCATTCCGGCGGGGTCTTGCAAGGGATTTCGTGCATTTTTGTGTCTGATTTTGAGTTTTTTGGAGCTTTTCACAAATCTGTGTCTCACTTTTGTACAAATCTTTGCAAAGCCCTGTCCCAGCCGCACGGCGGGCAGCCCGGCAGTCCGGAGCAGGCGTGCAAGGAGCGGGACGGTCACTCTGCCGATCGTACACAGGTAGATCACAAATCCGAGCAGGCAGCCGGCGGCATAATAGACCCGGAACACGCCCTTGGCAAAGGCGGTGGCATACAGCAGCAGGAGCAGACTGACCGTCAGCAGCCACAGCACATCCTCCAGTGCGACCGCAAGCGGATGATGGGGGATCAGCCGCCGGAACAGGCGCAGCAGATCAAACAGGACACCAGCCGGGAGTGCGAGCAGCACAGCACATCCGAAGAGCAGCAGTTCCTCCTGCGTCGTCCAGAAGGTATCGGGGATCATGGGGCGGATCATCGGAACAGTCTCCCGAGGAATGTCAGCGGGGCATTCTGATCCTTGTCGCCGTAGCGGATGCTCCAGATGTCGCCTTCTACAGCCAGTTCGCCCTTTTCGATGCTGATGGTGTTGATGTGCAGTTCCCTGCCGGTGATGGTGAGTTCGCCGAGTTTGGTATACAGGACGATCTCCCGCTCATCGAAGCGGTCGATGTCCGTCACTGCCGAGAGCGTCAGCAGCTTGCGGTTTTCCAGTATGAGCGTATGCGGAATGCTTGTACCCTCCTGCATGCGGATCCCTCCTTTTTATCAGCTTATGCCGGGAATGTGAGAAGTATGCGTTTTCTGTGAAAATCTCCGTCAGCTACTTGACGAAACGCACTTTTTGTGCTATAATGTAAACTGTATTTTTATGCATACGCCGCAGACGAATCATCAGATAGGAGGAAATCACTGTGTTTCGCATCATAAAAAAAGAGGTACTGAACCCCTCTGTGACGCTGATGGAGCTGGAAGCTCCTTATATCGCTAAGAAAGCAAAGCCCGGACAATTCATCATCTTCCGGGTCGATGAAAAGGGCGAGCGTGTCCCGCTCACCATCGCCGACCATGACAGCGAAAAGGGTACCATTACCCTCATCTTCCAGATCGTGGGGCTTTCCACCCAGAAGCTCAATGCCCTGCAGGAGGGCGACAGCATCCTTGATCTGGTCGGTCCCCTCGGACTGCCGACAGAGCTGCCGGAGGGCACGAAGCGTGTCTGCATCATCGGCGGCGGCGTGGGATGTGCCATCGCCTACCCGCAGGCAAAGGCTGCCTATGAGGCAGGGTTACAGACCGATGTCATTGCCGGGTTCCGGACAAAGGACATCGTCATTCTTGAGGATGACTTCCGCAGGAACTGCTCGGAGCTGATCCTCTGCACCGATGACGGCAGCTACGGCAAGAAGGGCTTCGTGACCGATGCCCTGAAGGAGCGCATCGAAAGCGGTGTGCAGTACGACGCTGTCGTTGCCATCGGACCTGTGCCGATGATGAAGTTTGTCTGCGCCCTGACAAAGGAATACAACATTCCGACCATCGTTTCCCTGAACCCCATCATGGTGGACGGCACCGGCATGTGCGGCGGCTGCCGTGTCACAGTCGGCGGGAAGATCCGCTATGCCTGTGTGGAGGGTCCCGATTTTGACGGGCATCAGGTGGATTTCGATGAGCTGATGCGCCGCAACGGTGTATTCAAGGAACGTGAAGCAGAATGCCGTCTTTTGCAGCAGGCAGAAGGCTGCTGATCCGGAGGAGGAAGAATTATGCCAAATATGTCACAAACCAAGGTGCCGATCCCGGAGCAGGATCCTAAGGTACGTGCCAGAAATTTCGATGAGGTAACGCTCGGATATACCAAAGAAATGGCAATGGAGGAGGCAGCCCGCTGTCTCAACTGCAAGAACATGCCCTGCGTGTCCGGATGTCCCGTAGGCGTGCGCATCCCGGAGTTCATCGCCAAGATGGCACAGGGCGATCCTGCCGGTGCCTATGAGATCATCACCACGACCAACAGCCTGCCCGCCGTCTGCGGCAGAGTCTGCCCGCAGGAGCGTCAGTGCGAGAGCAAGTGCGTGCGGGGCATCAAGGGCGAACCGGTCGGCATCGGCAGACTGGAACGCTTTGCGGCGGACACCCACATGACACAGGGAAACACTGCCATCACCAGACCGGAGCCGAACGGACACAAGGTCGCTGTGGTCGGCGGCGGTCCTGCGGGGCTGACATGTGCCGGGGATCTGGCAAAGCTCGGCTATGCGGTCACGGTCTTTGAGGCATTCCATGTTGCCGGGGGCGTGCTGATGTACGGCATCCCGGAATTCCGTCTGCCCAAGGACATTGTGCAGAAAGAAGTCGAGAATCTCCGGGCACTCGGCGTGGAGATCCTGACGAATATGGTCATCGGCAAGGTCATGTCCGTGGATGAGCTGATGGAGCAGGGCTATGAGGCGGTATTTGTCGGTTCCGGTGCCGGACTGCCCCGCTTTATGGGCATCGAGGGCGAGGGACTGGTCGGTGTCTGCTCTGCGAATGAGTACCTGACACGGATCAACCTGATGAAAGGCTATCAGGAGGGGTATGACACGCCCGTTCTGAAGTCGAAGTCCGTTGCCGTGGTCGGTGGCGGCAATGTGGCGATGGATGCGGCAAGAAGTGCCCTGCGCATGGGTGCGGAGCATGTCTACATCATCTACCGCCGCTCCGAGGAGGAGATGCCCGCCCGCCGTGAGGAAGTGCATCATGCCAAGGAGGAGGGCGTGGAGTTCCTGAACCTGAACAATCCCGTGAAGCTCCTCGGCGATGAGAACGGTAGAGTCCGTGCCGCCGTGGTACAGCGCATGGCACTGGGCGAGCCGGACGAGAGCGGCAGAAGAAGCCCCGTCCCGATCGAGGGTTCTGAGTATGAGCTGCCGGTGGATACGGTCATCATGTCCATTGGTACCTCGCCGAATCCGCTCATCCGGACGACGACCAAGGGACTGGAAGCCAACAAGCGGGGATGCCTGATCGTGGATGAGAACATGATGACGACCAAGGAGGGCGTCTATGCCGGGGGCGATGCGGTCACCGGTGCGGCTACGGTCATTCTGGCAATGGGTGCCGGAAAGGCAGCGGCAAAGGCAATGGATGCCTATATCCGCAGCAAATAGAGAAAGGCGGAGATCTATGATGAAAAAAACGATAAGGAACAGGCTTTGCGGTATCGTCACCGGTGCAGCTGCGGCAGTCCCGGCGGGCATGCTGACGGTATTTGCCGAGGGGGAGACATCCACGGCGTCGACGGGCAATTCCCTCGGTGCGATGCTCTCGACGCTCGCACTGCCGGTGCTGCTGATCGTATTCCTGTATTTTGTGATGTTCCGTCCCCAGCAGAAGCAGGAGAAGGAAACGGAAAAAATGCAGCGGGAGCTGCAGATCGGTGACGAGGTCGTGACCATCGGCGGCATTGTGGGTTTTGTCCTGCGGATCGAGGAACCCACGGAGACGGTGGTGCTGGAAACGGGCAGCGACCGTCTGAAGATCCGCCTGAAGCGCAAGGCGATCGCAGAGAATATCACGCTCAACGAACAGAAAGAAGCGGAAAAGGCAGAGCGCAACAAACGCCGTGCCAATCCCCTCAGTGCCGGGAAACCCAAGGACGAGTGAGTTTTGCATGTTTTCCGGCGGCGGTGCATAGACTGGTAGCAGCCTGAAAAAAGGAAGTGATCCCATGCGCCGCCGCAAGTCCATGCCACTGCTGCGTATCCCTGCTGCCATACTGGAGGGCATCCTCTGGACGGCTGCGGGAATGGCACTCTGTGCCGCCGTACTGCCGGTGCTGGGGCTGATGCCCGCATCGGTCATGCACGTGACGGCGCATGTGCTGTGGTGCGTCGGCAGCTTTATGGCGGGACGGCGTGCCGGATATGCATGCCGGCGGCACGGCATCTGCACGGGACTTGCCTGCGGCGCAGGGATGTGCCTTGTGCTGCTTTGCGGCATGTGCCTGTCGGGGGGAGCTTTTTCGTCAAGGATCGGGGTGCGGTGTCTGCTGCTGCTCGGCAGCGGTGCCATCGGCGGTGTGACCGGCGTGAACACGCCGCACAAGGTCACGCCCGGTTTTCGCTTTCCCATCCGCCTGCACCGGCATGGCAGAAAGCGGCAGGGGAAAGATCCTGTAAAAAGAAAATGAAAAAAATCCTTGCAATCTGCGGGGAGATATGCTATAATAAGAGAAAGGAGGTTGAATCACCATGAAGCATGTTGTTACCATCAATCAGGCAAATCTCAAGGAGTCCGCTCATAAGGGCGGCTGCGGCAACTGTCAGGCATCCTGCCAGTCCGCCTGCAAGACTTCCTGTACTGTTGCAAACCAGAAGTGTGAAAGAGAGGAAAAGTGATCCTCATGCGCCCCACACGCCTTGTGTGGGGCTTTTCACGGTAAAAGAAACAGGATGCCTCTGAGAGGGGGCATTTTCTATTAGAATGGATGTGTGCTATGATACATAAATATGAACTGAACGGACTGTATATCGTGCTGGATGTCAACAGCGGCGGCGTCCACATCGTGGATGAGCTGACCTATGCGCTGCTCGACCATGCGGCACCGCCTTTCGCAGAGGAATGTCCCCCGGAGATCCTTGCGGCAATGTCCGGCTATGACCCGGAGGAGGTACGGGAGAGCTACCGGGAACTCGCTGCCCTCTATGAGGAAAAGATCCTCTTTTCCCCGGATGAATATGAGAAATTCGCTGCCCATGCGGTCGCCTCTCCGGTCAAGGCGATGTGCCTGAATATCGCCCATGACTGCAATCTGCGGTGTCAGTACTGCTTCGCTTCGACTGGCGATTTCGGCACCGGGCGGAAGCTCATGACACCGGAGACGGGCAGACTTGCCATTGATTTCCTGTTGGAACGCTCCGGAAACCGGAAAAATCTGGAACTGGATTTCTTCGGCGGGGAGCCGCTGATGAATTTCGACACCGTGAAGGAAGTCGTGCGCTATGCCCGCAGCAAGGAGAGCGGATGCGGCAAGCGGTTCCGCTTCACCATCACCACGAACGGACTGCTGCTCGATGACGACAAGATCGACTTCATCAACCGGGAGATGCACAACGTTGTCCTCTCCATCGACGGGAGAAAAGAGGTCAATGACCGCATGCGCAGGACGGTCGGCGGCAAGGGATGCTATGACATCATTTTGCCGAAATTCCGGGAGCTGGTCTCCCGCCGCAGCCGGGACAAGGACTGGTATGTCCGTGGGACATTCACCAAGCACAACCTCGATTTTTCGGAGGATGTGTTCAGTCTGTACGAGGCGGGGTTTGATCAGATCTCTGTGGAGCCGGTGGTCAGCGATCCTGCCTGTGACTATGCGCTGACGGAGGAAGATCTGCCGGCAGTCTTTGCGGAATATGAACGCCTTGCGAAACGTCTGCTCGAACAGGACAAGAAGGGAAAGCACATCCATTTCTTCCACTTCATGATCGACCTCGATCAGGGTCCCTGTGCCGTGAAGCGGCTGCGGGGCTGCGGCTGCGGCAATGAATACGTCGCCGTCACGCCGGATGGCGACATCTACCCCTGCCACCAGTTTGTCGGCATGGAGGAATACCGCATGGGCAATCTGCATGAGGGGACGTTTGACACGGAGATGCAGCAGCAGTTTGCCAAGACGCATATCTATGCGAAACCCGCATGCCGTGACTGCTGGGCGAAATTCTATTGCAGCGGCGGCTGCAATGCCAATAACTACCAGTATCAGGGGGACATCCTCAAAGCGCATCCGCTTTCCTGCGAGATGGAGCGGAAACGTGTGGAATGCGCCATCATGATGCAGGCGGTAAAGGCTCTGTAAAAAAATAGCCCCTTCCCTGCTGTGCGCACGGGGAAGGGGCTTGCGATATGCGGGGACTCAGCTGCGTTCTGCTGCGGGTTTGCGCTGCGCTGTATCCTCATCATTGCGATGATAGGAGAGCAGCTCGCCCGGATCGCAGTGCAGTGCCTCGCAGAATTTGTCAAGAATGTAGCTGTCGTACCGCCCTACTTGATTCTTGTAGTAGCTGTCAACGGTCTGGTACTGGATACCTGTCATTTTGGCAAGCCTGTAGCGTGTAATATTTTTGCTGTCCAGAACTTGCTGAAGAGTCAACTTGATCATAAAACCTCCACCTTGTTGAGCGTATTCGGCATTGGCATACCGAAATTAGGATATGTAAAAGAACCTCTATATATACTATACCTCATATATAAACTTTTTTCAATTCACATTTCAATGTGTACAGATGTACGATTGTATATTGTGTGAAATGGGCAGGGAGAAAGCGGTGAAAAGGGGCGTTCGTCATTCTGCCTGTCCGGCGTCCAGCAGATCTGTGAGATTTATTTTGAAAAAACCCTTGACAAATGCGATATAATGTGCTATAATAAACAAGTCGCAGGAAATACAGGCGGCACGGCCCGGTAGTTCAGTTGGTTAGAACGCCGCCCTGTCACGGCGGAGGTCGTGAGTTCGAGTCTCATCCGGGTCGCCATTGCGGATTTAGCTCATCTGGTAGAGCGCCACCTTGCCAAGGTGGAGGTAGCGAGTTCGAGCCTCGTAATCCGCTCCAATCGGCGCTATAGCCAAGTGGTAAGGCGTTGGTCTGCAACACCATGATCGCCGGTTCAAATCCGGCTGGCGCCTCCAGAAAGCCCCCGATGCTGTTATGGCATCGGGGGTTATTTTTTTGGAACTGTCCGCATACCCTGTATTGAAGGGATGTGAGCATATGGATAACGTGATCGTGGAGATCCCGGAGGGAGAGACATGGGAGCCGCCGGCACTGACGGAAGCGCAGCCTGTTGCAGAAGAGCCGCCGGAGCCTGCACCGTCCGCAGCACCCGACAGTGCGGCGGATGTATTTTTCATGCAGTACGCCGTATGCATTCTGCTGCTGACGGCATTGCTGGCGGTGCGGCTGTTTGATGAGAGCGTGTTCCACAGCACGATGGAGACGTTCCGCACCCGCACGCAGTCCCCTGCCGAGCCGTGGGTCACGGAGCTGTTCCGGTTCATCGGGAGCCTGTGGAGCTGAGAGCCGGACACTGCCGGGTGATCGTGGATTTTGGGTTCCCGGCGGTGGTGCTGCTTCTGCTGCTCTGGGGCGATGGCACGCTGCTGCGGCAGGCTGCGGGGGTGTGTCTGCTGCATGAAATGGGACATGCGCTGGCGATGTGCCTGAGCGGTGCGGGGATCCGGGAGATCCGGTTCTATGCGGCAGGCATCCAGCTCCGGACGCACACCGTCATGCTGAGCCGGGGGCCATTGCTGCTGTTATATCTGAGCGGACCGGCGGTGAATCTGCTGTGTGCGGTGCTGTTCCGGGGCAGTCAGACGGGGCTGCTGCATCTTTGCATGGGAGTGTTCAACCTGCTGCCGTTCCGCATTTTAGATGGCGGGGCAGCATTGCACTGTCTGACGGAGGGCAGGGCGGAGACGGTGCTGCGGGTGGTCTGTCTGCTGCTCTCCGCAGCCGGTGCGGCAGCCGGCATCCGGACGGGAAATCCGGCAGTATGGGGGATGGCGGTATATCTGGCGATACAGGAATGGCATACAACAGCGTGACACCGGGAACGGCGTCACGCTGTTGGTTTTTTGGAAAAATGGGGGCAAGGGGGTGCAGGGGGCGAAGCCCCCTGCAATAGCCCCCTCCCCTTCAGGGGAGGGGAGAACCCGTGACTTATGGACACTCACTTGCTTCAAATAAAAAACCAACCTTGAAATTGGCTATTTTTCGGTCTTTGTCCTCGCTTATGCAAGGACGTTATTCTTATCACGCAGGGGCTTGTCAATCAGCTTGTAATAGATATGTATGCTTCTGGGCTTGCCCTCACCCTCATATCTGTCCACGGTCACATATTCAAGCAGATCCATAGCCATTTGCCTTGTGAGTGTATCGACACCTGCATAGGACTTCAAACGGCGGATATATTCGTCCACATCAGCTTCGTCCTGAGCCATGGTCTGCGAGCGTTTCAGCATCTCATCAAGTTCAGTCTGCAAGGTTTCTTTCTCCTGCTGATAGTCTGCAAGCAGTTCAGCACAGGTCTTGTCAGGCAAATTGCCAAGCACTCTGTCCTCATAGACCTTGCGGATCAGCTTGCCGAGATCATCAATTCGCTTTTCGATCTCACGCTTACGCTTGCTGTCTTCAGCAGATTTCTCGGCAATATTGCCACGTTTCCTTGCAAGATACTTTGCCCTTGCTTCACCGTCATTCATCACAAAGTCGATCTGTCGCTTAATATCCTGCAAGATAGCCCCCTCAAGGATAGTACCCTTGATATTGTGAGAGGAGCAATAGCCCTTGCCGTAACGAACGTGCATACCGCAGCGGTATGAATATGGGCTTTTATTGTACGGCGTTTTCTGCATTTTCATCTTAGCACCACACTCATCGCAGTAGCACAGCCCTGACAGGGAGTGCGTGACACGCTCCGTTGTGCATCTGCCACGGCTCACAGAAGCATTGACCTCCTGCACCTTGTCCCACAGTTCACGGCTAATGATAGGTTCGTGATTATTCTCAACGATAACCCATTCGGACTG
>CANQYC010000049.1 GCA_947627945.1 uncultured Clostridia bacterium | reverse complement strand
GCAGATAGTCCATCCCCTCCGTAAAGCCCTGCAATGCCCCGGTGACGGTCTCTGCCGCCAGTGCGGGGGTGTTGTTATGCGGGCTGAGATGTCCGAGCAGGAGACGTGTGGTGCCGTGTGCGACCAGTTCTGCTGCGAAACTGCCGCTGTCCGGATTGGACAGATGCCCATGTTCCGACAGGATGCGGTATTTCAGCTCCGGCGGATACGGTCCCTGCCGGAGCATCTCCGGGTCATAATTTGCCTCGAGCAGCACCATGTCACAGCCGTACACCATCTGCCGCACGTCCTCCGTCACAACGCCGAGGTCTGTGCAGACGGCGCAGTATCTGTCGTCTGGGGTATGTATCCGGTAGCCGCAGCTTCCGGGCGCATCGTGCATGGTCGGGAAGCAGGTGACTTCATATTCCCCGCAGACAACGGTTTTTTCCATGGGGATCATCTGTGTGCCGGGCGGCAGCTCCTGTGCGAGGTGTTCAAGCGTGCATGCCGTGCCGTAGACAGGCACGGGACAGTGCTTCAGCAGCACCCGCAGCCCCTTGACATGGTCACTGTGGGTATGGGTGATGAAGATGCCCTGTATCGCCTGCGGCTGCAGTCCGTTGCAGGCAAGGGCACCCAGAATTTTCTTGCAGCTCACACCGGCATCTATGAGCAGTCCGGCATTGCGTCCGCCGAGATAGGCGGCATTGCCGCTGCTTGAGGAAAACAGGGGATAGAATTTAGCCATTGTGACATCCTTTCCATAACAGCTCTCTCCAAAAATGACCCCCTCCCCGCCGGGGAGGGGGCACAGGGCATCCGTACCGGGCGGATGCCCGGATGGCTACTCTCTCTGTATGCGGGCACCGATGCCCCGGAGCTTTTCCACGATATGGGAATATCCCCGTTCAATATGGTAAATGTCCGTGATCTCCGTTGCACCCTCTGCCGCAAGTCCGGCAATGATCATCGCCGCACCTGCCCGCAGGTCGCAGGCTTTCACGCTGGCACCATGCAGACGGGGCACGCCCCAGACGATGGCACCGTCCCGTGTCAGGTCGATGTTGGCACCCATCCGCCGCAGTTCGGTGACATACTTGAATCTGTCCTCCCAGACGCTTTCGGTGATATTGCTCTGCCCCTCGGCGATGGAGAGCAGGACAGCCATCTGCGGCTGCATGTCGGTCGGAAAGCCGGGGTACGGCTCCGTCCGGATGTTGGTGGCACGGAATCTCTTGTCGCCCTCCACATAGACACGGACAATATCTTCGTTTTCGATCTCCTCCACCCGCACGCCGCATTCCCGCAGGCGGTCGGCAATGTCCTTGAGGTGATGCGGGATAACGCCATGGATCATGACATCGCCCCTTGTGGCAGCGGCGGCAGCCATGAATGTCCCCGCCTCGATCTGGTCTGGCACAACGGAATAGGTGCGTGTCTCCACGGAACCCTCTGCCACATTGCCACGGAGGAACGGCACGCCCTCTATGGTGATCTTGTGCGTGCCGGCACCGGAGATGCGGGCACCCATATAGTTCAGGAAATTCGCCAGATCCACGATGTGCGGCTCTCTGGCGCAGTTTTCAATGGTGGTGATGCCATCCGCCTTGACGGAAGCGAGGATGGCATTCATCGTGGCACCGACGCTGACGACATTCAGGCTGATGTTGGTGCCCGTCAGGCGGTCCGTTTCCAGCTCGACGGCGTCAACATATTCCTCCCCCCGCATATTTCTCCGCTTGATGAGGGTCGCATAGGCACCCAGCGTTTCAAAGGCAAGCAGATGCTGGTCAATGGGACGCTCTCCGAGATTGCAGCCGCCCGGCATGGCGGCTTTGGCTCTGCCGCATCTGCCGAGGAGGGCACCGAGAAAGTAGTACGAAGCACGCATTTTCCTTGCCTGCGCCTCCGGCACCGTGTAGCGGCTGACGTTTTCGCAGGAAATGCGGTAAGTACCTTCTCCGGTCTTTTCGACCTCTGCACCCAGCTCCCGCAGGATGGTCAGGCAGATCTCCACATCGCTGATGTCCGGCACATTGTCAATGATGCACGGCACATCGAGCAGCAGTGTGGCAGGAAGGATGGCAACGACAGAATTCTTCGCACCGGAGACGTAGATATCGCCGGTCAGTCTGGTTCCGCCTTCGATTACAAACTTGTCCACGTTCTTCTCTCCTTAGAAAATGGGGCAATGTCTCTATTTCTCTGCCCCGCCTTGCAGGGACGGATAATCCGACACATTCCAGCGTGGTTCCCTGCCGTCATATTGTTCTACCGTGACACTGTCCATATACACAGCCTTGATCGGCTTGTCGTTCTCGTTTGTCCCGACCTGAGAGATGGCATACACAACATCCAGTCCGTCCACGACCTGACCGAACACGGTATATGCGCCGCCGTCCAGCCACGGATAGCCGCCGTTCTCAAGATACAGCGACTGCGCTTCCGGGGAGAAATACACCCCGTCCTGCTCCGTGATCTCATCGAGATATGCCTGCTCGACCTTTACGCCCGTGACGATATAGAACTGGCTGCCGTCGGTATTGGTGCCGCCGGAATTGGCATAGGCGACCGCACCCGGCAGATGCAGGAGCTGATTGGTATAACCGCCGTCAAACTTTCCGCCCCAGCAGCTCTCGCCGCCGGTGTTGTCCCCCTTGGGATCGCCGCCCTGGATCATGAAATTCTCGATGACACGCTGGAAGATCAGCTCATCGTAGTAGCCGGTCTTTGCGAGCGTGGTGAAATTCTCACATGCCTCCGGCAGCAGATCCGGGAAGAGCTTGATGGTGATATCGCCGTAATCCCGTACATGGATCACAACGACATCCTCTCCCTCTGCGGGGGCGGTGTAATTGACGATCGGGACATCCTCCAGCTTCACATGCTTGGCGCATCCGGAGAGAAACGTACACAGCAGCACGGCACTAATGCCTGCCGCAAGCCATTTATGCTTCATAGGAAAACTCCTTTGATACGTTTGAAACGAAATGAAAACGCAGCGGGACACGACGCCCGCCCTTTTATTATACAACATTCCCGGTAATTTGTAAAGTGCAAACGGGATTTTTTTGGGTGGTTTAGAAAAAAGTGATAAGAAAGCCCCGGCAGGAGAGAGCAACGTTGTGATTTATCACGAGACCGCACACAATGCTGTACGGGATGCCGCCTACTCCGTGGCGGCTTCTGTCGCTTCGGGGATCGCCTCGATGATGGCGGTCAGTTCATTCAGCTCTGCATCCTCTGCGCCGTAGGTGGAAAGCTCCATTTTCTCGATCCGGATATCCTCCACCGGCGGGGTAAAGCCGGCGGCATTCGTCTCCGCCACGGCTTCTGCGCCGCAGATCGCCTCCACGACATCGAGTCCCGCATAGGTCTGTCCGAACACCGTCATCTGCTGGGCAAAATTCGGTACGCCGCCCCATGTGAGGAAGGTCTCCGCCAGCTCCCCGCTCCCGGTCGCATTCCGGAATTCCTCCACAAATGCCGGATCCGAAAAGTCCACCGACCCGAGCATCAGAAAGCGTGTGCCCGTGTAGATGCGCTGCTGACCGAACAGCCGCTTGAAAAAGCCGCCTTCCCGTTCGGTCGTCATGGCGCAGAGTGCGCCCCGGAACGTCCAGAGATCCTGACTCAGTTCCTGCGGCACATGCTCCTGCTCTATCCGTCCGCCCTCTGCAAGGCTCCCGTCCGCCCGTCCGCCGGCAATGCAGTAGGCATCTTCCTTGGTCTCAAAGACGCTCGTGCCGTCATAGTATCCGCTTGCCACAAGACGCCGGAACTGTGCGACCGTCTCCGGGGCATACTCCGGATACAGCACGGCACGGATCTCCCCCAGCGAGGTGGTGATGATGACCGTCCCGGCACCCTCCGGGATCTCCTGCGTCTGTACCAGCTCCATGGTATCTGTATCCACATAGTGGTAGCTCGGATTGGCAAGCAGAACAGACAGATAAAAGACGATAAAGCTCACGACAGCCGCCAAAATCAGGAAAATACCGAGTGCGGACAGTTTTTTGTTCTTTCTTCGCATACATGCCTCCTCATACGATCCTCTGCACCGGCGTTGTCAGCCGGAATGGAGAAGACCGGGATCAGGTCGCTGTTTTCCGGATCTCTGTGCCCTGCCGGGTCTCCCGCACGGTATAGCCGAGTGCGGCGATCTCATCCCGCAGGCGGTCAGCTTCGGCGAAATCCTTGTTCCGTCTCGCCTGCGCACGGCGTTCTGCCAGTGCAAGCACTTCCTGCGGCACGGCATCTTCTGTGCGCTCATACAGCAGTCCGAGGACACCTGTCAGCTCCGCAAAGACGTTTGCGCCTGCCTCGAGCTGCTCTCTGGAGACAGCCGGATCGGCTGCCATGCCGTTGAGGACACGCACGAGCGAAAAGACTGCCGTCAGTCCGTCAGCGGTGTTCAGGTCATCCTCCAATGCGGCAATGAAGTCCTCCCGTGCCTTGTCAAAGGCAGCCTGTGCTTCGGGCGTGATGCTCCCGGCGGGGGCATTTGCTATGGCACGGCGGAGGGTATCCCGGCATTCATACAGCCGGTCGAGCGATGCCTTGCACGCTTCGAGCAGTTCGGCGGAATAGTTCATCGGCGCACGGTACTGCGCCTGTATCATGAGATAACGGATCGTCTCATATCCGTACTGCGCAGCGGCATCCCGGGTGAGGAAGAAATTGCCGAGCGACTTGGACATCTTCCGGTTGTCCACATTGATATGTCCATTGTGCATCCAGTAATGCGAGAAAGGCACGCCGTTGGCAGCTTCGGACTGTGCGATCTCATTTTCATGATGGGGGAAGATCAGGTCATGTCCGCCGCAGTGCAGGTCGATGGTGTCTCCGAGGGTGTCCTTTGCCATGGCGGAGCATTCGATATGCCAGCCGGGTCTGCCGGGTCCCCATGGGGAATCCCAGTGCTGTTCCGCCTCGCTGCATCCTTTCCAGAGTGCAAAATCGAGCGGATCTTCCTTGATGTCATTGACCTCCACACGAGCCCCGGCGATCAGGTCGTCGAGGGACTGTCCGGAGAGCTTGCCATAGCCGGAAAATTTCCGGGTACGGTAGTAGACATCCCCGCCGGCGGCATAGGCATAGCCCTTGTCCATCAGCGTCTGGATGAAAGCGATGATCTTGTCCATGTACTGCGATACACGGGGCTGCACATCGGCAGGGCGGACATTGAGACCCTTGGCGTCTTTTTCATACTCGGCGATATATTTTTCCGCCGTTTCCTCGGGCGTCAGCCCCTCCTCCCGGCTCTGGCGGATGATCTTGTCATTGACATCGGTGTAGTTCTGTACGAATGTCACCTCGATGCCACGGTATTCGAGAAACCGCCGGAACACGTCAAACACGCATACCGGGCGGGCATTGCCGATATGGATGTAATTATAGACCGTCGGACCGCAGACATACATCCGCACTTTGCCTGGCTCTATGGGGGAGAATGTTTCCTTGCGGTTGGTGAGCGTATTGAAGATCTGCATCATGATCTGCCTCCTTCTGGCGGGGGAGCATCAGGCTCCCCGGGGTTATTTGTTTGTAAGCGCATCGAGCTGCTCCTGCAGCTCCTTTACCTGACGGCGAAGCTGACAGATCTCCATTTCTACCGGATTGGGGATATGCACCTGATCAAGCTCCTCTACGGGATGTTCCACACGTTTCCCGCCGCACCGCACGACCCTTGCCGGCACGCCGACCGCCGTACAGTTATCGGGGATCGCTTCGAGTACGACCGCACCGGCGGCGATCTTGACATTGTTGCCGACCGTGAACGGTCCGAGTACCTTGGCACCGGAGCCGACCATGACATTGTTGCCAAGTGTCGGATGGCGTTTGCCCTTTTCCTTTCCGGTGCCGCCGAGCGTCACGCCCTGATAGACCAGACAGTCATCGCCGATGACAGCCGTCTCGCCGATGACCACGCCCATACCGTGGTCAATGAAAAAGCGTTTGCCGATCTCGGCACCCGGATGGATCTCGATCCCGGTGAAAAACCGGGACATCTGGGAGATCATGCGTGCTGTGGTATACATATGATGCTTGTAGAACCAGTGAGAAGCCCGGTAGTGGTGGATGGCATGCAGACCGGAATAGGTCAGCAGGATCTCTAACGTGCCTTTGGCAGCGGGATCACGTTCCTTGACCACACGGATATCCTCTCTGAGGCTTTCAAACATACTGTCGCCTCCTTTGGGCTGTTTCAACAGAAAATGAAAAAAGCATCCCCTTGCATAGACGCAAGAGAGACGCTGCTGCGCTGTTCCACTCTGAACTTACGTGTCTGTAACGCAGACCTGCGCCGGGGGCTACTTGCCGCATACACGGGTTCACCGCCGGAGCTGACAGCCGCACTTCGCAGACGCCGCCCATGCCGTTCCACCGCCCCGGCACTCTCTGTGAGAGCTGACACCTCTGTTACTCTGACTGCTACGCTGTTATCGCTATGAAAATACCTTACCCTATTATTATATACAAAATCTATAAAAATGTCAAGCCTCAAATGCAGAGAAACCGCACATCAGCCCCCTCCGCCGCAGGGCATCGGGGGCTGATCATTTTCATAATGGCTGTGTTTCGGGATATTTCCGTCACTGTTCCTGCACATCTCCGCCCTGATCTTCGGGGGCGGGCGGCGGCGGGATCTCTGTCGGTGCCTCTGTCGCAGGCTCCGGCGGCTCCGTGACCGGCGCATCCGTCGGCTGTGGTGTGGTGTCGGGCGGTGGCAGTTCTGTGGTCGGCTGCGTCTCAGGCGGTGCCGTCGTCTCCGGATTGCTGGCATAGTAGATCTTCAGCGTCTCCGTACCGGTCAGGTCGAATTTCTCTCCCGCATCCTTGCTCAGAGAAATGACCATGTTGTTACTGTAGTTGTAGTTGATGACGGCTTCTGTATTGTAATTCGTCATGCCGAGTTTATCCAGCTCGTCCTCATACTCCATGAGCGTCTTGCCCTCAAACGGCGGCAGCGTGATGGAGGAAGGTCCCTTGCTGACCGTCACACGGACAGTGGCACCGCTGGTGAACGGTGTACCCGGCTCCAGCTCCTGCCAGATGATCTCGCCTGCGGGATGCTCATCACTGTATTCATACGTCGCATCGAGGTTCAGCCATCCGTCAGAACCAAGCTGTTCCTTCTTCTTTTCAAAATTCTTGCCGACCAGATCCGGCATCTGGCTGTCGCCCGTGGATTCGGAAACATCGGAGGCATCCGACGGCTCCGGCACGACGTTATTGGTGTCCTCTGTCGCAGCTGTGGCGATCGTCTCTGTCGGCTGTGTGCTGTTGGGATCGGATGCCGGCCACATATCCATCAGATGCAGCACGATAATGGCGATCACGAGCAGTACACAGGTCAGCAGCACGCCGATGATGATCGGGATCTTGATCCGGTCGATGACATTCTCCCGTCCCTGTACCTCATAGTCATCCTCATCATACGTCTGCGGCGGGACACGGCGATAGTCGTCATATTCCTCCTGCCTGCGCTGCTGACGGCGGGACGGCTCCACCGGGATGGGCTTCGGTTCCGGCTCTGTCGGTTCCTCGAACAGCTCCGTCACCAGCTCCGTGATGGTCTGGATGCGGTCGTCGCTGATGAGGCTCATGCCCCGCATGATCACACGGGACACATGCCGGGGGATGCTCGGATTCATCTCATGCGGTGCGCAGAGGTTGTCGTTCTGCATCCGGCTCGGTGCATCGGTCGGCTTGCAGCCGGTCAGGATGCGGTACAGTACGGCGCAGAGACCGTAGACATCCGTCCATGTGCCCTGACGTGCATTCGGGGAATACTGCTCCGGTGCCGCATAGCCGTGGAAGATCTCACAGGGCAGCTCCGTATGCACGGTGCGCACGGTCGGGATGCTGAAAGCGCACAGGCGCAGCTCATTCTTCTCCGTGACATAGATCGTGTCGGGGCTGATGGCACGGTGGATGATGCCATTGTTGTGGATCAGGCTCAGTGTAGTAAAAAAGGTGGGGAACATTTCCGAGACCTGTTTCCAGGTCAGCTCCCCGGCATTTTCCTTGAGATAGTCGATCAGCTTGATGCCCTCAAGGTATTCATATACCGCATATGTGGTATTATTGCAGGCAAACAGATCCAGTGTCGGGTTGATGTGGGTGACATTGCGCATCTGTGCAAGACGCTTGTTCAGCTCCGTGAACTCTGCCATGAGGGTCTTGTACTGCACGACCTGCTGCGGCTTGACACTGATCGTTGCTTTGCCGCGGACACGGGTGCAAAGCCCCTGCGGCATATATTCCCGGATGAGTACCCGGCAGTCGATAGACTGGTTATAGCCGATATAATTGGCACCTTCGCTGTTGGCACCAAGCCGTCTGCCAATGACATACCGGTCATTGAGCAATGTGCCCGGTGCAATATATTCCGGATCATACGGCGTGCCGTCCTCATACCCGCAGATCGGGCAGACAGCGGCGTCTTCCGGCTTGAATTCCATGCACCCGTAGCACAGACGTTTCTCTCCCATGGGGACTCTCCTTTCCTTTTAGATAGACAGAGGGGCAAACGCCCCATTTCTCTCATCTTATTGTAACAGATTCTGCTTTGCTTGTCAACCGAATTCCCGGATTCAGGCGGAAAAACGGGCAGATTTGTATTTATTTTGTAACATTCTTTCATCATTTTGCAACGTCTCACGGCGTGTGATGTGCCTCTGTCTGTGAAAAAACACCAGCCTCCCGGTGCGCCGGGAAGCCGGTGTTCCCGGCTCAGATCATGCCGGGGATCTTGTATTTTTCGGAGAACTTTTCAAAGTTGTCATTGAAGTTCTTGTTGCCGAATTTCACCTTGTTCAGGTAATTATGCGTCTCGAACATGTTATGGGACGTCTCGATCACGGATACGGCGATATTGGAGCAGTGGTCGGAGACACGCTCGTAATTGTTGAGCAGATCCGCCAGCACGAACCCCGTCTCGATGGTACAGGTGCCCTTTTGCAGCCGCTTGACATGGTTTGCTTTGATGTCCCGTGTCAGGTAGTCGATCACCTGTTCGAGCGGTTCGATGTTTGCGGCGTCTTTCTCATCCAGTGAGATATAGACATTGTAGGTGTTCTCTAAGATCTCATGCAGTGCGGACGTCAGGATCTCCATTTCTTTCCGGGCACCGTCCGAGAACCGCATGTCATTGTCATGGATCTCCTTTGCCGATTCTGCCAGATTGATGGCATGGTCGCCGAGCCGTTCAAAATCACCGATGGCACGCAGTACCCGGGAACTCATCTGGCTGTCATGCTCCGAAAGTGCCTTCGCACTCAGCTGCACCAGTGTGGAACCGATACGGTCCTCAAAATTGTCGAGCTTGTCCTCGTTCTTATACACCGTCTTGGCGACTTTTTCATCATACTGCTCCAGCAGTGACAGACTCATCAGCACGGTGTCCTTTGCCAGCAATGCCATCCGGCGGGAGGCATCCTCACATTCTGCAATGGCGACGGACGGCGTTGTGAGCAGCCGCTTGTCGAGCAGGGTGTGCTGCTTCTTCGGCTTTTCGGCAGGTGCCTTGTCCGGCAGGAGAATGTTGACGAGCTTCTCAAGCTGCCGGGCAAACGGCAGCAGCAGGAGCATGGTCGCCACGTTGAATACCGTATGTACTATTGCAATGCCGACGGCATCGATCTGCCAGCCGGAGAACGAAAAGCCGATCAGCATGTCGAGCAGCTCATACAGCGTCAGCAGCACTGCCGTGCCGATGACATTGAATGCAATATGGATCATGCTGACCTTCCGTGCGTTCTTGCTGACGCCGATCGAGGAGATCAGTGCCGTCACGCAGGTACCGATGTTCTGTCCCATGATGATCGGGATCGCCATGCTGAACGTGATCGTTCCGGTGCTTTCTGCGAGCGTCTGGAGAATGCCGACCGAGGCGGCGGAACTCTGGATGACGCCCGTCACGATGGTGCCGACCAGCACGCCGAGGATGGGATTGCTGAACCGTGTGAGGAGCTGCTGGAAATCCGGGGAGTCTTTCAGCGGCTCCACCGCATCCTTCATCAGCACCATGCCGTACATCAGCACGGCGAAGCCGACCAAAATATTGCCGATGTCCTTTTGCCGGGTGCCGGATTTGGACATGATGAGGATGGCACCGATCAATGCGAAGATCAGGGAAAAATACTCCGGATTGAGCAGGGACATCCACAGCGGTCCGCCCGTATCCACGCCCATCAGGCACAGCAGCCATGTCGTGAAGGTCGTGCCAATGTTTGCGCCGATGATCACAAGCACCGTCTGGCTGACTTCCATGACGCCGCAGTTGACAAGTCCCACGAGCATGACCGTCAGCGAAGAAGAAGATTGCAGCACGATGGTGATGCCCGTGCCGAGCAGGAGGCTGAGGAACCAGTTGGAGGTCAGTTTCTTCAGTGCCTGCTCCATTTTGCCGCCTGCCATTTTTTCCAGACCAGAGGACATCACGTTCATGCCGTACAGGAAGAATGCCAGCCCGCCGATGACCATGATGACTGCCAGAACAATGTCCTTTACTTCCATACAAAAGCCCTGCCTTTCGTATCTTTGCAAAATGCATCTGCTGTCGTCCGAAATTTCACATCTATATATATCATACCAAAGAAATGTAAAGATGAATGCAAGGGTTTGTTAAATCTACGTTAAATTCTGAGACCGTCACAAACATATTGCTGCAAAAAGTAACGTAAATTTTGAAAAAAACCTTGCATTTTTACAAAAACTATGCTATACTATAGAATAGCAGGCATCGACACAGCTGGACAGCATCCGCTGTCCCCGTACATAAGGCGATACCGTACAAAGCATGCCTTGCGGCTTTGTACCGAGCCGCCTTGCCTAAAAGGAGGATCCATATGTCTTTTTTCGATAAGCTCAACGCCGGGATCACCAACGCCGGCAGGACCATGTCGCAGTCCGTGAAGAACAGCAGTGACACCAGCCGTCTCCAGAGGGAGATCAGCACCCAGAAGCAGACCATCCAGAAAACTTTTTCCGAACTCGGTCAGCGGTATTTTGAAGCACACCGCAATGATGCCTCTGCGGAATTTGCGGATATGGTCTCCGCCATCAGCAGTGCCATGCAGCGCATTGATGCCCTGCAGGCAGAGATCCAGGAGGTGCAGAACCGCAAGCCCGACCTCGTGCCGGTGCCGCAGGATGAACCGAAGGCACCCGCCGTGCGCCCTGCTGCAATGGTCTGCATGCAGTGCGGTGCGACCTATGATACCACACAGGTATTCTGTAAGCAGTGCGGACAGAAGCTCACGCCCCAGTATCCCACTCCGACAGCGGCGGCAATAGCCCCCGCCCAGACGGCTGCCGATGTGCGGCAGATCCCCGTGCCCAACCCCGCACCCGCACCCAACCCGGTACCTGCACCGAATCCTGCACCCGCACCGAACCTGGTACCCACACCCAACCCTGCACCCGCACCCGATCCTGCTCCTGCGCCGAACCCGGTACCTGTACCCAACCCGGCTCCTGCGCCAAGTTCTACATCGAATCCGGCAGAGCGTTTCTGCCCGAACTGCGGTGCCAAGGCAGCAGCGGGATCCGCATTCTGCACGAGCTGCGGGGCAAAACTCTGAAAACAGACCGTCCCCCTTCCCTGACGGGAGGGGGCGATACCTGTGTTGTTGTTTTTGTTCACAAAATATTTACAATTGCAAAAGGTATATAATCTGCCCAAAATTATTGCAAATTTCTGAAAAGTATGGTATAATATAGTGAAGTGTCAGAAAGCAGTCCATTCCCGTCCTGCCATGCGGCAAGGGAGTCCTGTTTTTAAGCCTTAGGAAAGGGTTTTGCCACGAGCTGGCGGTGATTCGGAATGCCACAAAATAACATTCATATCGCAGTCATCATCTCGACCATAGATGAGGAATACCAGAGCAGCATCCTCAGCGGGATACGGCAGTATGCATTTGCCAACCATATCACACTCGAGCATTTCGTTGCCTTTGGGAATATCAGCAGCGACATCCGGCATGATATCGGGGAGTACAATATCTTTTCCCTTGCGGATTTCAGCCGCTTTGACGGTGTTATCCTCGTTATCAATACCATCCAGTTCGCCGACTGCCTCGAGCTTGTGCTGGAGCGGGTGCGCAATGCCGGCATCCCGGCTGTCTGCATCGACAAGGATGTGCCCGGACTGTATAATATCTGCATTGACAACGAAACTGCGATGAATGCCCTGATGGAACACTTTATTTTGCACCACGGCTATACACGCATCAATTATATCTCCGGTCCTGCGGATAATATCGAAAGCGTGCAGCGTCTGCGCTCCTATCGGAACATGCTCACGAGGTATGGTATCTTAGTGGAGGAAGAGCGCATTTATCACGGGCATTTTCTCTCCAAAGACGGAGCTGCCGCCGTCCAGAAATTCCTTGCCTCCCCGCTGGAATTTCCGCAGGCGATCGTCTGTGCCAATGACAATATGGCGATCGCTGCCGTCAACGCCCTCACGATGCGTGGCGTGCGTGTGCCGGAGGATGTGGCAGTATCGGGGTTTGACTACACCTATAACGCACGGAATTATGCACCGTCCCTGACTTCGGTGGAGCGTCCGTTCGAGCGTGTCGGACAGCTTGCCTGTCAGAAGATCATGAACCATATCCAAGGGATCGAGCAGGATCGTTCCACGATCCTCGAGACCCGCTGCCGGTTCGGACAGAGCTGCGGATGCAGCGACCTGCCGGTCATGAATTCCGATGAATTCCGCAAGCGCAATTACTTTGTGCTGGAATCTTTTACAAATGATGTTTCCCTTGCGAGCCGCCTTGCCTCGGCACTGGCGGAGTGTGACAATTTAGAGGACTATGCCCAGAATCTCCGGCGGTTCGTTCCGGAGTTCGGGTGTGAGGAGTTCTATCTCTGTCTGTGCGACAGCTGGAACCATGGTGTGGTGTCGGACGACATGGATGATAATTACACCGTGAACGTGCAGCCCAATGATTATATCGTCAGCGGCTACGGGGACCGCATTGTCGTACTGCTCGCATACCGGAACGGCGAATATCCCGACATACCGGACTTCCCCGCAGAGGAAATGCTGCCCGGACTGTTCGACAGTGACGGGGCAATGGGCAATTATTACTTTGTCCCGCTGCATTTCCGGGAACGCTGCATGGGCTACTGCGTCATGAAGAACAGCAATTTCCCCACATCGAGCAAGCTGTTCCATAACTGCATCATGGAGATCGCCAATTCACTGGAAAGCGTGCGGAAGATCATCTGTCTGGACAAGACTGCCCGGAAGCTCAACCGGCTGTATACCATTGATGCCCTTGCCGGGATCAATAACCGCAACGGTTTCCGCATCGGCACGCAGCAGCTGTACCAGTACTGCATCGGTGCGCAGAAGCCGGTCATGCTCATGTTCCTCGACATGGACGGACTCAAGAGCATCAACGACACCTACGGACACAAGGCAGGTGATACCGCCATCATGGGCATGGCGGAGGCACTGCGGATGGCATGTACCAACGGGGAAGTCTGCTGCCGGTTCGGCGGCGATGAGTTCATCGTATTTGGTGCCGACTATACAGAGGAACAGGCGGATCTGCTGACAGAGCGGATACAGGAATGTCTGCGACTGCTCAACGAGGAACGGCAGTATCCCTACCATCTGGCAACGTCGGTGGGCTATCACATCACCGTGCCGGAGCCGGGGACGAATCTGTTCCAGCTTGTCACGATCGCAGATAATGTGATGTATCAGGAGAAGAAAAAGAAAAAGACCTCCCGCTACCTCAAGCATGGGAAAGATGCCGTGCCAAAGGAGCCGGAGAAAAAGGGTACCAACAAAAAAGGCAAGTAATATCAAAGCGGCACAGCGTCATGCTGTGCCGCTTATATTTTATAGCCCCATTTTTCAAAAAATTCCATTTTTTCCGTCCGCATATCCCGCCGCCGTCTGACACATACTATCCCCGTGAGCCATGTAAGAGCCCGCAGTCGAGCCGCTCTTGCAAAAAGCGGCTCGCAGAAAAGAGGGAATCACATGAATCACATCTGGGATAAGATCTTTCTGGCACTGCTGATCATCGGCGGTCTGAACTGGGGCCTGGTCGGTATCTTCGAGTTTGACCTCGTGGCATGGCTGTTTGGCGGTGCTGCCTCCGTGCTGAGCAGGATCGTGTATATCCTGGTGGCGATCTCCGCTATCTGGTGCAGCACGCTGCTGTTCCGTCTGGGCGATGAGACCTCTGAGGAGATCCGTGCCGTAGGCTGACAAAAGCCCCGCTCCTGTGAGATGGGAGCGGGGTCTGTTTTATCACTGGTTCAGCAGCTTTGCCAGATGGGCTTTCTTTCTGGCTGCATTGTTCTTGTGCAGCAGATTCTTCGCACATGCCTGATCCACACGCTTGATCGCTGTTCTGACAGCGGTCTCCTTGTCTGCGGTGTTGTTGGCAGCGGCAAACTCAGCCTTCTTGATCATGGTCTTGAGATTGGACTTTCTTGCCTTATTGGCAGCAGCCTTTGTCTTATTTACCTTGACTCTCTTCTTGGCAGATTTGATATTGGGCATTCTGACACCTCCTCTTTTCTCAATAAAGCGGCGTATAAACGACCGCTTACGGCATAAAATAGGAGAGCAGCGAGACACGGGCTGTCTCCGGACGGCACGATCGTCCGTGCATAGTATGCCGTAACTATACCTACATGTTATTATACCACCTTTTTACCGGAAATGCAAGCGGTTTTGCTACGAAATTATCGCTGAATCTTTTCCACATTTTTGGCACTTATCACAAATCCGATGCCATTCGGCAGCGATGCGGAGGGCATCCCGCTCACGAAAGGAGTTATTCATGCAGTATCGAACAGACCTTGCCCTCGAAAGCCTTGCTGCCGTCAGCACGAAGACTGGCATCACGGAGCGCAGGCGGGGCAATTATTTCCACATCACCGAGATCTGCATCGCCGATGACAAAAGCGGCAGATCACTTGGCAAGGGGAAAGGACGCTATATCACGCTTGAGGGGCAGCCGCTTTC
>CANQYC010000048.1 GCA_947627945.1 uncultured Clostridia bacterium | reverse complement strand
GTTGCTTTACGCATTTTATTTTCCCCCTTTGCTTCTTTCCTTTTATTATACCACAATCTCCTTGATTTGTCCAGTCCGACAGCAAAGCGGGTTGTAATGGATGCGCATGAACGAAAGTCAGTTTGCAATTCTGCCATTTTACTTCCTGCAAAATCAATAAGAATTCAATAAATTAAATTCCCATGTATACGCACTTGGATTTTCCTTGAATTTTTTTAAATCGTCAGGCAGCTCAATGTAATCATCAGGAAATGTCCATTTATCGAATACCCATTGGAAGGCTTCGTCCAGACCGTGCGCCCTACTGATCGGAATATATTTGTTTTCATAGTGGATCTGATCCAACATCCAGATAATTTCCCGCAAGACCCTGCTCAAGGTAAGAAAGTTGTTTTCTGTATAATAATGTTCATCCCATTCTATATGGCTATATCGTTGTTCCGTTTTGTAGGGTGTACCGTGCCGTTGCTCACGTTTTCCGCTGTCCCAGAAGCTGGTTTCAAGATCCAACTGATAGCGATTTTCCTCCGGCACACAGCAATAACTGAGCAAGCAACTGCACATTTCTCTAAGTACGGTTTGCGGAAAAGGTATTAAATTATCTTCCTCGGTATAATGCGTGCTGCCGTATCGGTTGATGATCTCGATCCAACTGCACCGCACGGGAGCGGCAGCCCACCCGTCAAACCAGAATATGTGAAAACTTTTGTTATAAGAATAAGTGGGATCGAAGGAAATTATGCGTCCAGTTGCCGTCTCTTTTATGGTCACATCGATATAAAGTTCAAGTCCCATTGTGATCCTCCTGTTCTGAAAATAAAGATACGGATGATAAAAAAATACTATCTCAAATTACTGTGAGAATAAGACAAAATGCTGTTGTTGCCATTATATCCATGGCAAGTGCAAGGTAACGGATATGCTTGCACTGATCATGGAAGATGTGCGAAAATAAAATTATTTTGACTCTTACAAATGAAGCGGAAATTTGAAAGTAAAAACAGAAAATATCGGCAATATGATCGAGGTGGGGCAGTGCAATTATTTCATCCTATTTCTTTCATTCTCTCGTGCAATATGCGTTTCTAAATCTGCTGATCTGGTTGGAATGGGGATATGGCTATCTTTCTCTATCAAATTTAATGCAAGCGTGCAGGCTGTATTAAGAGAAATAAAATTTCCGATAGAAATGAAGATCGGCTTAACATTTTTTTGCGTTCTCAAGGCTCTGCCATAGACCTCGCCGTTTATGACAATATCCGTATAACTGCCCACCTCGTTTTCAGGCTCGATATAGTCAGTTTTTTATCCACCCGGAAATACGTTTTTGCAATTCCTATCGTCGGTTTATTTAAATAAAAAGATGCGTGAGTTGCACTTCCCATATGGCGAGGATGAAGATACCCATTGCCGTCAAGCATATAAATATCTGGCGTATTTTCCAGCAATTTAGCCGTTTTCAGCACAAGCGGCAGTTCACGGAATGCAAGAAATCCAGGCATATACGGCATTTCAATTTTGCCGCTATAATGTTTCTTTTCAATTACCTCATGCGTATCAAAGTCGATCACAACAATACAACAGACTGCCAATTCTTCGCCGTTTTCGTCTTTCCAGTAGGCAAGATCAACTCCTGCAACAAGTTTTATTGCAGATTTATTAAAATCATCAGTAAGACTGATTTTTTTCTGCAATTCACTCTGTATTTTCCGAAAATTATCCTGCATTCTGTCTATATCCATCATGCATTACACCTCACCATTTTCATTTGTATAAAAGAGTCTTTCATAGTGATCAAAACCGTTTTCCCAATAAGATTCAAATGAAAATCTTTCATCAAAAAGAATGCCCTCTTTTTTCACAATTCTTGATGATAAAATATTATTATAGCTGAAATCATATTCAAACATAATAAACCTTCCGTGGTCCAGGATCGGTTTTCTCGCATGGAGAAACATCTCCGTATATTTTTATAATTATAACACGGAAATATATATTTTGTCAAGCCTTTATAACAAGCATATATAATAGGCTTTGCAATTTCAGGTATAGAAAGTCAGTGCATTTTATATAATTGATTTTTAGACGTATAGCACCTAAGATAATAACCATTAGCAAAATCAATACCACCCTTGACCGCCGCACAACGTATAAATATACCCACATCCTTCTAACTTGTCCATAAAAAATGAATCTGCCAGTATAATACCACCGAACTGATATGTTAATTCCCCTATGTGCCGATAAAAAACTTTCTGGAATAGCTTGTTCTATACATATACATTTAAAGTTTTACACCGTTTACTTATGAAATGCAGTTTTTTGTAATTACCGAGAATTATGTGTATCCGTCTTACAGGAGCAAAATTGATGAAAGATTCACATATGAGGATTATAGATCGTATTATACTCCAATCCTCTCGAAAAAGCAGTTGTTATGCCATATGATAACTTAACATTTCCCATTTCCTATGATATAATTACCTTAATACGATCCCCCGTCCGTCCTGCAGCAAAACGAAGACCCGCATATACAGAAATCCGATCGGGAACACCATGGATGGGGATCAAAGTCGGTACGGGAGATCGCCAATGCACACAATGGCAGCGTGGATATACACGAGAAGAATGGTATGTTTATTGTCAATGTTTTGCTGATGAAGGAGGAATGATCTGCATTTGAGGGACTGCCGATCACCCTCCGTCCTGTAATGCGGTACAATTTACCCAGGAGGATGGCACATGTATGGATCAAAATGATAAATTTTTATGAACTTTTGAGAAGAGTATTGACAACCAGGGAGAAGTATGATACAATGAGATCAGGAGGATGGTGAGTAAAATGGTGAACCATAAATATATGATCCTGATGTTGCTCATCACATCAACATTACTTTGTAGTTGTGACTCAAGTACAAATTCTGATGAACAGATACAGATCAGTGGATCGGAAGAAAGCACCGCTCCGGTATCAGAGAGTGGACTGCAGAGTGAGACAGTATCGACCTCACAAAATGCGACAGAAGCAGTCTCTGAAACATCTGTGGAAGTTGGTGACGGACTTTATCGGATATCCTCTGTGCCCAGATTGGAAGAAGTGACGCTTTCCTGTGAGTATGGTACAGCAGAACGCAGTGCGGGTGCAACAGCACAGGCATTCGGTCAAACACTGGATTTTTCATCAATTCCCGATGAATTCAACAATGATAATTTAGTATATTGTGTTTGCGATAATGCATCCACTGTATATTTTGTGGACTATACGAAATTTTACAGATCGGATCTTGAACTGAAGACACCGAAACTTCTGTTTACCATATGGGACGAAGAGAATACTTTGCCGGACTTAGTGAATGAGCTGATTTCCTTTTCTAATACGGATCTTCTGTTTTTTCGTGGGCATGATGAGAATGTAAATTGTGTCGGAAGCATTGATCCTGAAACGTCTAAAGCAAATTATATCAGCTGCTATGATACAATGAACAGCGTACCATGTAATACTGGTGTAATGCTTTATGACTATGCTGCTAATTTAAATGGAAGGGACAGCACGGTTTTGTATTGGGAGTGCGGCGAGATCTATAAGATACCGCTGCAAAATCCTAAAGAATCAGAAAATCATGTATATATATCAGCAAATGGAAAGTATATCTGCACATATCTATGGGGAAAATCACAAGACAGCAGCTTAGTTGAACGGTACTCGGTCTATGATGTAAAAAGCGGTGAGTTTATAAAGAGCTTTGATTGGACATTTCAGAAGAAAGTCGGCGATATAGTGCCTACAGGATTTTCTGTTTTCGGTGTTGATGAGACGACGCAAAGTGTTTATCTGTTAAATACGGAAGATAAAGAAATATACCAATTTTACTTTGGAGGGTAATGCTATGCTTTTGGAGATCAAAGATATCAGCAAGCAGTATCCCAAAACACTCGCCTTGGATCATTTTTCGGCTGAGCTGACAAGCGGACTTTACGGCTTACTTGGTCCGAATGGTGCCGGAAAAACAACGCTGATCAGCATAATCACTACATTGCTCTCGCCGTCATCGGGAACTGTTCTGTACAACGGAAAGCCCATAGGCGGACGGGACTATATGAAGATCTTGGGCTATCTTCCGCAATATCCCCGTTTTTACAAGGATTTCACGGCACAGGAATTTCTGCTCTATATGTCATCAATGAAAGGTCTGAAACCGAAGGCAGCAGCGCAAAGGGTGAAAGACCTTCTTGAACAAGTGAATCTGACCGAACACAAAAACAAGAGGATCGGTTCTTTTTCGGGTGGCATGCGGCAGCGTCTCGGTATCGCACAAGCTATTCTGAACGATCCCGAAATTCTGATACTTGACGAACCGACAGCAGGACTTGATCCAAAGGAACGTGTGCGTTTCCGCAATATCATTTCCAAATTGTCAAGCGAACGCATCATTATTCTTGCAACGCATATCGTATCCGATGTGGAATGTGTTGCGAAAGAGGTGATCCTGCTCAAAGAGGGAAAGCTGCTGCAAAAAGCATCACCTCTGTCCCTGCAAACCGCTATGACAGGCAAGGTCTGGACTTTGCAGGCGGATGAATCGGAACTGGAACAGTATATGGAGCGTTATGTCATTGCGAATGCGGCAGCGGCTGAGGGCAAGTATTCCCTGCGTATCATTTCGGAGGATAAGCCGCATGAGACCGCCGTTCCGGAATCGCCGAGACTGGAAGATGTTTACCTGTATTATTTTGGTGAAGTGTAATGAGACGTATCATATTTTTTGAACTGAAAAAGCTGTTCCGCAATCGGCTGATCCTCGTTATGCTGGTGCTTCTCAGTATCTTGAATATTTATCATATTTACAGCGAATACGCACGATATGTTGAAAAAGAAAAGAGCTATTACGACGCATATTTTAATGTGTATGAAGACGTATCCGGTGAATGGGATACCGATAAAATAAAGTTTGTAGTTGCAGAATATGAAAAAGCAAAGGCAATTGTGGATGCCGGAACATTTTCGACAGAGCCAGATCAGCCCGGCACTTATACAGGATATATTTTTGGTGACTATGGCCTTTTTGAAAAAATCAAAACAGAAATGGACACGCTGTATCACTATGATGATACTATGGCAGAGCTTGCACAGAAGGCTGCGGACAATGCTGCATTTTATCAGCAAAAGGGGAATACCTATCTGATGAAGGTCAACCAAAAAATTGAAAAAGCATATCAGAACAGGAATGTGTCTGCTTTCTATGATACGTTTGGATTGACTGAATATTTCAAATATGATTTTTCCACGCTGCTGATCCTGATCCTGCTGATCCCGCTGCTTTCCCCTCTCTTTGCGAAAGAGCATGAGATCGAAATGTATGGTCTTTTGAAGATCACGCCAAATTTCAGAAAAATGTCCGTGTGCAAGGTGCTGGCGGGTGCAATTGCGATCTGCCTTGTCGGCATTGTCTTTCTGTTGGAGGACCTGCTGACATTTACATATCTTTACCACATCAGCGGATTTTCACAGCCGATCTATACGCTCTCAGCCTTTTTCTATTCAACATTGAATGTCAGTATCATCTCATATATTGTGCTGAATGCTGCATTAAAGCTGCTCGGTTTTCTGGTGCTTGGAGGGGTGTGTATGTTCGTTTCTTCCTTAGTGAAAAATGAGATACTTCCCTTTTGTGCTTCATTTGCCGTAACATTGATACTTGTTTTGACCGATGCATTTATCGAGCATGATCTTGTCTCGGTCTTGAACCCTGTCACGCTTTTTTCAAACGGAAAGCTTTTCAGGGAATTTCAAGTAACGTCAATTTTTGAAACACCTGTCTATACATTCAGTCTGCCGATCGCAGCGGCGGTGCTGGAGTTGATACTGCTGTATACTTTAACGATTTTTACAAGCTGTGCCACAAAACGCCGACAGCGGGGGTAAGTGCATGAAATATGAATTATATAAACTCTTTGTGAAAAGACGGGCATGGCTTCTCATCTTAATTTTTATGGCACTGCGGCTTATCACAGTATTTCTCCAGCCAAATTATGTGATGGATTATAGAATGGAAATGTACCATGACACCTATATGGAACACATGAAGGTGCTGGAGGGCAAACTGAATGATGATAAGGCAGCTTACATTGCCGAACAGAACCGCAAGATCAATGAGCTGCTGAAACAGGATACATCGGTCGAAGCATATGTCAGCGGAGAAATTACAGAAGAGGAGTTTAACGAGCGTTATCGGCAGCGCAATACGGGTTACCAGCAACAGGATGCATTTGAGGTCATCAACGAACAATACCAGAATGTTTTACAAGATCCGGAACATGTATATTTTATTTATTCCAACGGCTGGACAGGACTGATCGGCAATGAAGATCTCGATTTCGTGTTATTGATCCTGCTCATGCTGCTGATCGTTCCGATGATCTGCAATGAGTTTTCTACGGATATGTACTCTATTTTAAGAACCACACCAAACGGCGGCACACGACTTTTCGTCTCAAAATTTGCTGTCGGAATGATAACAGCGGTCCTGTCTGCTGTTTTACTTTTTGCAGTTGAGGTCATATATTTTGCAGCAGCGTGTGGACTGCCGGGCGGCACATTTCCTCTGCAAAGTTTAGCACCCTTTGCAAATTCACCCTATCAGATCAGCATTTATGGTGCAGCGGCTCTTACTCTTGCAAATCATTGCTTTGGAGCGATGTTTATGGCAGCACTGCTCATGTGCTTGTCTGCACTGTTCAGACGTTCACTGTCTGCAATATTCATCGGAACGACCTGTGTACTGCTGCCGTTCATACTTTTTTCGGAAAGCATAATGAAATATGTATTCCCGACACCATTGGGATTTTTACTCTCCTGCGGATTCCTGAAAGGATATTTCCCTGTAACTCCGTTTTCATCGCAATTTGTAACGATCACACCAAAACAATATATTTCTACAGTATGTATTTCCCTCGGACTCATGCTGATGTTGTTATTGATCGGCATGATCGCTTTTGGCGGCAAAAAAATACGTATCAAGAAAACGCTTGCTCCTGTGCTTTGTATCACCTTTGTTTTTCTGACAGGATGCAGTAATAAGTCACCTGCGCCTGACTTCAGCGGTTTTGTGTATGATAAATGGAGCTATCAGCCTGTCAATGAGGAATTCTCAGTTGTGCGTGATGAAAATAATGTAGCGTGTATTTCATATACCAAAAGCGGCGAGCTTGTACCGCTGATCCATGACTGCTTTACAGATCAAACCGATCTTAACTTAGCAAGTATGACATTTGTCGATGGTGAAACTGTATATTATCTCAATCAGTATCAGAATTATCATTATGAGATCATCGCACTTGATACAAGGGATTTCTCTGAACGGAGCGTTCATGAAGTAGAATGGTCTGACAATACCGAGGAGATGGATATGCTGTTTGGACTGGGATTCTATCTTCCAAAGAAAATGCAGCAGGATGAGGTAGTCGACAGTTTCTTTGTACATGATGACCAGCTTTTCCTATCCAAAAGCAATGGGATCTATTGGTATGATCTGAATTCTGATCGGCAAATATGTATCTATGATAAAAAGGCGGATGATCTGGCTTTTACGTGCAGTGCTGTTTATTATACGGATGAAACTCTCGATGTGTATCGCTATGATATAAAAACAAGATCAGCCGCAAAACTGCCGATCGGCAAAACGGAACGTTTTTATGCTGTTGAGAATGGCTTATATTGCAAGGATCTGTTGGATGGAGAATTCTATTTTGTAAATGCTGACGGCAGCCAAAAAGAACGTATTCCAAACTTCAGTGAAGAACATTTTTTAGAGGAGAATGAAGCATGAAAAAAATTCTGATAACGTTCCTTTCTGCTGCACTTTTATTGACAGCTTGCTCAAACAACACTTCAAACGATGAGCAGGATAAGACGCATAACGATCCATCAGAAACAGATCAGGTAAGCGAATATGATCCTTTTGCAAGTTCTGACGATGGTACCTCAACAGCGGAAGGATCAAGCGAATATGACCCTTTCGCAAGTTCTGATGAGGATACCTCAACAGAAGGTGGCAGTTTTGTTTTTGGGGTAGAGTGGGAAGAGGGAAAAGAATTCACACTTGACTATGCTTCTACCGTTTCTTTTAATTACTATGTTGATAATAGTGGAAACGCCGCTGATTTCGGGCTTTTACTTTTCTTGAATGGTATTCGTCAGCCATATCGCACAGAAGAGAATTCCGAAAATAAATTCATGCATACTTTTGACGTGGATCAAAATGAACGAAAAGTACAGAAAATTGAATTTGAACCTGTTGTTGGAGAAAAAGGAGACGAGGTCTCAGTTGAAATCATAACAATGTTTCACCCCAACTTTATTCAGACAGAAAATTCTAATTATCAATTTAACCACAAAATTTCTTCGCTCTTTCCTTCTAAGATGACGGTGACGCAGGAAACTGGTTTATCAGAGCCCAAAGTGTGCAGCGAATACGAAGTAACACCGATTTCAGATGAACTTCGTCAGCAATTCAATACAATGAGCCCTACAGGAGGATCCGGCGGAAATGCTTTGGAAGACAGCGTTTATATTGAAACACTAAAAAATGATATTTTTTATACTCCAAAAGATCTACAGGCAGGGAAAGGTGATAACACACCCTTTTCAGTGAATGATTCTGTTACTTTGTGCATGTATGGCGGTAAACCCTGCAAATACCGTGTGTCGATGTATATTGATCATGAATTGGTCAAGGGAGCTTTTGACGGTGCAGATTATATCGACATGACACCCTCTAAGGATTCCATCTGTAAGAAAAAGATCGACATGGAGAAGCTGGGTCTCTCTTTGGAGGATCATAGTCACTTGTATTTTATTGCAGTTCCATTCTACACGAATGACAATTTTGAGGAAAGAATGACAATTAAATCTGCAAGTGTGACGTTGGATAGTACAAAGTAAATGGAACGATACAGGTATGATTTCAATTCACAATCTCTGCCAAATTTAATTTTTCAAAGGAGAAATAAATGATGCAAACTTTTGTATATCCGCTTGATAAGGTTGTAATCGAAAATATGGAAATTTGTTTGGGAATGGATAAAGATTCTCTATTTGATTTGCTTGGTAAGGGCAAAAGCTATGACGAAAAACGATACTATTATTTTGATAATGGTTTAGCAATTGATTTTGATGATAAAAATAAACTAAATTATATTGAATTCATCGGTGGCATAGACGGGCAATTGCAGCCCGTAATATATGGAATTCCCGCGTTTGAAGTTGAAGCTGATGAATTGTTGAGAACCTTAAAAAAATATAATAATGGAAGAATTGATGATCATGAAAACGGATATAGTTACGCTTTTCTTGAGATCAGCGTGGGCATATATCGACAATTTATTCCGGAAGAAGTTATCGAAGAGGCTAAATGTGATAATATTCCATTAGATAATGAGGATGTCGCAGCAGATATGCGCAAAGCAATGCATTGGGCGACAATTGGTATTGGTGTAAAAAACTATTATGATTTTTAGCATGAATCAATGAACTTCATATTGATATCATAGAAGAATTCCAGGAAAAGAAATTTGACAGCGAATAGATCGAAGATCTTGTTCCATTTTCACAGCAACAGTGGAATGATTTTTTGTATAAATTATCAGATAAATTAAAGGCGAGAGCCGATCTCATCTTCACAGAGACCGCCTCTCGCCCTAAATTATATTACACACCCCTGACATCACACGTAAAGTATTTTTTACTATGTCTCCGTCCCATATTCTGCAATATAAGGAAGATTCCGGTAAAGTTCCCCGCAGTCGAGCCCATACCCGATCACAAAGACATCCGGTATAACAAACAAGGCACGGTCGGGCGTCAGCGGCACCTCCCGGCGTGCAGGCTTGTCCAGAAGTGTCAGGATCCGGAACGACAAAGGCGCACGCTTTTTCAGCAGTTCCGTCACAAGCTGCAATGTTCGCCCGCTGTCAATGATATCCTCCACCAAAAGCACATGATAGCGGGAAATATCCTGCGCCAGATCCATCGTCAGCTGCACCGTCCCGCTGGAGGCGGTACCGTCAAAATAGCTCTGTACCTGCAAAAAACTGATCTCGCAGGGGATGCTCACCGCCCGTGCCAGATCCGCAAGGAACACAAAACTGCCCTTGAGGATACTCACCAGCAGCAGCGGTTTCCCCGCATACTCACGGTCTATCTCTGCGCCCGCAAGGCGGATGGCTTCCTGCAATTCCGATGCGCTGATCAGTGTCCGGCGGATGCGGCTCTGATATGTTGCCATTGAAAAACGCTCCATCATATCCCCTCCAGCGTCTCATTCATGTTGCCCGTGCGGTAGCCGAGCAGATCCATTGTCACATAAGTAAACCCGAAAGACCGTAACTGCCGGCAGACAGTGTCCCGCACATCCGGATGCAGCAGCTTTTCAAATTCCTGCGGCAGGACTTCGATCCGGGCGATCCTGTCATGGATGCGCACCCGCACCTGATGAAATCCCAGGTCAAGCAGGAGCTGTTCCGCCCGCTCCACCATGGAGAGCTTTTCCTCGCTGATGGTATCGCCATAGGGGAACCGGGAGGAAAGGCAGGCAAACGACTGCTTGTCCCATGTGGGAAGTCCGAGCTGTTTTGACAGCGTCCGGATCTCTGCCTTACGCAGTGCCGCCTCCTGCAAAGGACTTCTCACGCCCAGCTCCCTGACGGCAGCAAGCCCCGGACGGTAGTCCCCACAGTCATCGGTATTGGAGCCCTCTGCCACAGTATGGATGTCATGTTTCCGGGCGATCTCCCAGATCTTTCCGAACAGCTCCTTTTTGCAGAGATAGCAGCGGTTTTTCGGATTCTGCCGGAATCCCTCAATGTTCAGCTCCTCCGATTGGAAGACCACTTGTTCGATGCCATGTGCCTCACAAAACGCCTGTGCCTCGTCCAGCTCCCGCCGTGGGAATGTACAGGATGCCGCTGTCACAGCGATGGCATTGCCGCCCAGTACCTGATGCGCTGCATAGAGCAGGAGAGTGGAATCCACCCCGCCGGAAAAGGCAACTGCGACACTTCCCAGCGACCGCAGTACTTCCTGTAATTTCTGGTATTTTTCAGATAATTCCATAGTATGTATCCTCCTGATTTACCGTTCTGCTGCCGTCAGATCCCGTATCACTTCACCGGCAGCGATCAGCCCCACGACCGAGGGGACAAAGGCATTCGAGCCGGGGATGTCCCTGCGTACCGTGCAGCTCCGTGCAGTGCCGGGCGGACAGATGCAATGCTCACGGCAGGAGACTTCGCTGTCCTCCACAGGACGGATGGGCAGTTCTTCGGAATAGACCACTTTCAGTTCCTTGATACCGAGCCGCCGCAGTTCATGCCGCATGACCTTCGCCAAGGGACAGACCTTTGTCTTGTAGATGTCTGTCACCCGAAATGCCGTCGGGTCGAGCTTGTTGCCCGCCCCCATCGACGAGATCACAGGCACCCCAAGTGCCTTGGCACGCCGGATGATCTCCAGCTTCCCGGTGACGGTGTCAATCGCATCAATGATATAGTCATACTGTGTAAAATCGAACTGCTCCGCCGTATCCGGCATATAGAAGCACCGGTAAGTATGCACACAGATGGCTGGGTCGATCTCATGGATGCGGGCTTCGGCAACGTCTACCTTGTATTGCCCGACCGTCTTTCTGGTCGCAAGGATCTGCCTGTTCAGATTCGTCAGACAGACCCTGTCGTCATCAATGAGATCCAGTGTCCCGACCCCGCTGCGTGCCAGAGCCTCCACTGCATAGCCGCCCACGCCGCCGATACCGAACACAGCGACCCTGCTCTCATGCAATTTTTGCATCGCCGCTTTGCCAAATAACAATTCCGTTCTTGCATACTGATCCATATTCTCACCTGATTTACATAGAAATTCGATAGGCTTACGGATATTATTATAACACAAGAGTACGCAATTGTCAAGACACCGGCAGCACCGGTCAAATGTTTCCCGTGAAACATTCACGCTGCCGATCCCCGCCGCAGAAAACAGACACTTGACAATTTCATGATTCCATGGTATACTAATTATAATGATTTTCATAAAGGGAGGGTGTTTTATGAAAAAACATACAGGTCTTTCCCTGATCATGGCATTTTCGCTGCTGTTTTCTGTCGTTCCCTTGCCAGGGCGTTCATTGACAGCGGCGGCAGGCTATGTCCAGGAGCAGACCACCCAGACGACCGTTGCGAAAAGTTATCCATTCCACACGGAAAACTCCTACATCTACTACCAGCTTGGCAGCGAGGCGCAGTCCTTGTATGACGAGATGTACGAGGTGTGCAGCGAAGTGGATACTTCCGCAGAGACCTACGAAAAGACGCCGGAGATCGTCTACACCGGCATGGACACGGACGAATTGCGGGATGTCGTATATATTTTCCTGTACGATCATCCGGAATTCTTCTGGCTCGCCAATTCCTACAGCTACGGCAGGACAGGCAGTACCCGCTACGTTTCCATCCACATCTACGATGATTTTCAGGATGGCAGCGACCGCCTCACTGCCCGTGACACCATCATCGAGACTGCACAGTCCTACATTGACGGTGCGCTTGCCTATGACACGGACTATGACCGTGCCAAATATCTGCATGACACGCTGCAGGAGGACATCACCTACGGTTTCGGCGATCTTGATCAGTCGCTCGCTTCGGCATTTTTGGAAAAACAAACCGTTTGTGCCGGATTTACCAAGGCATACCGGCTGACGGCGGCAGCCGTGGGCGTCAGCACAATCTCCGTGATCGGCAAAGTACATGGCTGGAATGAAAGCCTGATCGGTGGGAAATGGTATCAGGTCGATGTAACGAACGATCTGTTCCTGTACTCTGACAGCGAGATCGAGAACTTTGATTCGCTGGTCGGGTACTATGATGTGACCTACTCGGACGGCACGACCTCGCAGGCACTGATGCATGACAAGGATTATTCGTACTACACGGATATTTTCCCGGACACCAGTGACGCCTATAATGGTGACTATGACTATATCACCGATCTGACAGAACCGAGTGAAGATCCGACCGAGGCTCCGACAGAAGAACCGACAGAAACCGACAGCGGCATCGAGGTCACACTCGACTGGAATAATGATGACACCTCACGGGTCGATACGGTCACACTTTATGAAGGGGAAGATCTGGATGACGCCTACATCGCCGGTTATGAGTTCCTTGGCTGGTATACAGAGGAAGACGGCGGGACAAGAGTGTATGACTACGATGACGTCATTGCCAGCGGGCAGACTACGTTTTATGCACACTGGATAGCCTACACGTATAATGCAAGCCAATATGAATATTTCTACTGGAATGACGGTACAGATAAATATGAAGAAGCCGACGTTTATCAGTACATTCCGAGGGATCCTACCCGTGAGGGCTATGAGTTTCTCGGTTGGTATACCGATCCGGACGGCGGGACGATGCTCGAAAATCAATATGATGCCTGCCGTGATTCTTATAGCACATACTATGCGCACTGGCAGCCGATAGAGGAGACCGAACCCACAGGCATCGAGGTCACCCTTGACTGGAATAATGATAGAACCTCACGGGTCGATACGGTCACGCTTTATGACGGGGACTATCTTCTGGATGATGCCTACCGCTCCGGTTTTGAGTTCCTTGGCTGGTATACAGAGGAAGACGGCGGGACAAGAGTGTATGACTACGATGACATCATTGCCAGCGGGCAGACTACGTTCTATGCACACTGGGAAATGATCCATACAAGTGAGCCAAGCCAATATGAATATTTTTATTGGAACGACGGTACAGACAAGTACGAATATGTCAACGTTTATAAGTACAGTCCAGACGATCCTACCCGTGACGGCTACGAATTCCTTGGTTGGTATACGGATCCAGACGGCGGGACGCTGGTCGAAGACCGATATGATGCCTACAGTGATGATTATAGCGAATACTATGCGCACTGGCAGCTGATAGAGAAGACGGAACCCACGGAAACGACCACCGAGAGTGGCATTGAGATCACACTTGACTGGGATGGTGTATACAAGGAAACGATCACACTTCACGAAGGAGAAGATTTGCCTTCTGCATACTATCCTCCCTACGGCTATACCTCTGATGGTTGGCTCGCAGATGATGGCACACTGGTGTACGACTATGATGATGTTATCGCCAGCGGAGAGACGAAATTTTATGCTAACTGGACAAAAGATATAACTTTCTATTGGAATGACGGTACAAATAAATTTGAAAGGATCGACGTTCTCCGTGGCAATCCGGAGGATCCTACCCGTGAGGGTTATGAGTTCCTCGGTTGGTATACCGACCCGGACGGCGGGACGGTGATCGAAAGCTCGTACAGACAAGATGAATGTAACGTGTACTACGCACACTGGCAGCTGATAGAGGAGACCGAACCCACAGAAACGACCACCGAGAGTGGCATTGAGATCACACTCGACTGGAATAATCCTAACAGCTCACGGGTCGATACGGTCACGCTTTATGAAGCAGATGATCTGGATGACGCCTACATCGCCGGTTATGAGTTCCTTGGCTGGTACACAGAGGAAGACGGCGGGACAAGAGTGTATGACTACTTTGACGTCATTGCCAGCGGACAGACTACATTCTACGCACACTGGGAAGTACTCCCTACGAATCCGTCATGGAATGAATGGTTCTACTTGAATGATGGTACAGACGAATATATTACAAGAACGGTTGGATATGGATATTCTCTGCCAACGCCTACCCGTGAGGGTTATGAGTTCCTTGGTTGGTATACCGACCCGGACGGCGGGTCGGAGGTCACAAGCGGTGGGGATGCTGTATCTGATTCGTATAGCGAATACTATGCGCACTGGCAGCTGATAGAGGAGACGGAACCCACAGAGGAGACCGACACCACAGAACCGACTGAACCGACCGAAGAAGTAGAAGAACATATCATCATCTTTGACTGCGATTTCAAGGGTGAGGACGGCGACAGCATTATGTTTGCGATGAGCTACGACTTCATTGCAGGTGATCCCGGTCAATATGACCTGCCGGATCCGCCTGAACGGGAGGGGTACCTCTTTGACGGCTGGTATGCAGACGGCGTGCAGGTGACGGAGATCACATATGACAATTCTATGGATACGCCACGTTTTGTAGCGCATTGGATCGAGATCATCCCCGATGAGACCGAACCCAGCACGACCGAGACGACAGAAAGCACAAGCGCATCAACAAGCACAACGACTTTCACATCCACGACCACATCCGACATCACAAGTACATCGACAAGCACATCTGAGACAACAAGCACGTCGACAAGTACATCCGAGACGACAAGCACATCGACAAGTACATCCGAGACGACAAGCACATCCACAAGCACTTCCACCAGCACTGCACCGACCACCCCCGACACTGAGGAGACGGAAAGCACCACGAC
>CANQYC010000047.1 GCA_947627945.1 uncultured Clostridia bacterium | reverse complement strand
TGTATGATGTTGTGATCATCGGCAGAAAGTCCTGCCGGTCCGCTGCCGATGATCACAACATCATACATCGTTATCCCTCAATGACGAGCGGTTCTTTTTCCACGGTTTTCGGCTCGCTTCCGGTGATGCGGAATGCATGCAGCACCGGTCTGTCCCGTTCCATCAGGGAAAGGATCAGATAACTTGCCTTGCTGTCGAATGCAAGACGCTGATCCTCCTCGGACGGTCTTGACGGAGACTCCGGATGGGAGTGCCAGTTCCCGAGCGGGGTCAGCCCCTTTGCCCGCATGTCTTTGATCGCTGCAAACTGTTCTTTGGGGTCAAGGGTAAAATGTTCACGGGACTGGTCTGTATTGGTGAGCAGATACACTGCCCGTATCTCCCGCACATCATCCTGTACCGTACCGGCGATCAGACCGCATGCCTCATTCGGCAGGCAGCTTTCCGCATGGCGCAGCATCTTCTCATAGTCTGCTCGTTGTATCGTTATCATACCATCACCCGCCATTCGTCAAAGATACGCCGTCACATTCTGCCTGTTCGTAGTCGATCAGTTCTGTGATGGTCGGATGTTCTCCGCAGACGGCACAGCCTGCGGTATGCTTTGGCAGCCGGATCTTGCGGAATTCCATCGTCAGTGCATCATAGGTGAGGAGCCACCCCGTGAGCAGTTCCCCTTTCCCGATGATGTACTTCAACGCTTCCATTGCCTGCAAGCTGCCGATCACGCCGCCCATCGCACCGATCACGCCAGCCTGTTTGCAGGTGGGGACGGCATCTTTCGGGGGCGGTTCTTTGAACACACAGCGGTAACATGGACCCTGTCCCGGCACATAGGTCATGAGCTGCCCCTTGAACCGGATGATACCGGCGTGGGAAAACGGCTTCTTTGCCATGACACAGGCATCGTTGATGAGGAATTTCGCCGGGAAATTATCTGTCCCGTCAATTATAAAATCATAATCGGCGATCAGTTCCATGATATTTTCAGAGGTGACAAAAGTCCGGTAGGTATTCACGGTCACATCCGGATTGATCGCCTGCATCGTTTCCTTTGCCGACTGCACTTTTGCCTTTCCGATGTCCGCAGTGCTGTGAATGATCTGCCGCTGCAAATTGGAAAGATCCACTTCATCCGCATCCGCAATACCGATCGTGCCGACACCCGCTGCCGCAAGATACATCGCCGCAGGTGCGCCGAGACCGCCTGCCCCGATGATCAGTACTTTTGCATTCAGCAGTTTTTTCTGCCCCTTTGCGCCGACTTCTTTCAGGATGATATGCCGTGAATAGCGTTCGAGCTGTTCGTTTGTAAATGCCATTGCCGTCCTCCTATCTGCCGCCGCCCATAAAGTAGAGGAATTCCACCGTGTCTCCCTCTTTCAGGACAGTACTGCTCACCTTGTCACTGGCGATAAATTCGTCATTGACCGTCACTGTGACATATTCCGGTGTTTCCACGTTTTCCGAAACGATCAGTTCGGCGATCGTGGTATTGTCTTTGATCTCTTTTTTTACACCTGCAACTGTGATCTGCATCATGAATCTCTCCTTATCTTATCTGGTCGATTTTTTCGAGGATCTCTGCTTTTTTCGCAGCACCCCGGATACGGTCTGTCTCCACGCCGTCCTTGAAAAAGATCAGCACAGGAACAGACTGTACGGCATAGATCTCTGCCAGACTGCTGTCAAAATTGACATTGACCTTTACCAGTTTTACATCGCTGTTTTCTTCTTCGATCTCTGCTAAGAGCGGAGACATCCGCTTGCAGGGAACGCAGCTGTCGGAATAAAAATCCGCAAGGACAAGCCCGCTCTGAATGGCTTCGGCAAAATTGTCCGCATTGGCTCTCACCGACATGTCATTCACCCACCTTCTGCACAAGAAGATCATAGGTGCCGTCCGCATTGTCAATGAGTTTCAGGATCTTGTGTCCCTCCTCCTTGATGCTCCTCGGTACATTCTGCACTGGCTCACCGTCATTCATGTGGATGGAAAGGATCTGCCCTTCGTCCAGTTCTTCCAGTGCGACCTTTGCCTTTACAAATGTGGTCGGGCAGACGACATCTGTAATATCCACCGTGTCATTGATCTGAAATGCTGCCATGATAGACCTCCTCCATTTTCTCCCGGAATTTGTCAAAGCCGACCCGCTCCAGACAAAACCGGAACCTTTCCCCGGCTTTGGCATTGTCCGCAAAAAACTGTACTGCCGCATCGCAAAGCTGCATCAGCTTCTCATGATCCGCAATAAAGGGGATGATCGGCTCGCCCTTGCAGATGCTGTTGCCGAACAGTCCGCCGAACGAGACAATGTAGCCATGTGTTTCGTCCCATGCCTCTGTCGGGCAGGATTTGCAGCAGCGTCCGCAGAAATTGCATTTGCTCTCATCCAGTGTGATCTCCCCGTCCTGCAAGGTGATCGCCCCGCTGCGGCACGCTTTTACGCATACGCCGCAGGCAATGCAGTTTTCCTTTTTCCACTGTACCTTGATGCCGCCTTTGATGCCAAGATCATTTTCTTCCGACTTCAGGCAGTTGTTCTGACATCCCGTAATGCCGAATTTGAATTTGTGCGGCAGCTCCCTTGCAAAATATCGCTCGTCCAGCTCCTTTGCCAGTGCATAGGTGTCAATACATCCGCTCGGACAGATCGCCTCGCCCTGACAGGCGGTCACCGTGCGCACTCTCGGACCGCAGACACCCGGTTCCACACCGCCCTCTGCAAGCGCAGCTTTCACGGCATCGATATCTTCGAGCTTTACGAACGGGATCTCCACGCTCTGGCGGGATGTCAGATGCACATGCCCGTCGCCGAACTGCGCAGCGACCTCGGCTATTTTGGCAAGCTGTTCCGCTGTCAGATTTCCGCCGACCACACGCAGCCGGAGCGAAAAATGATTTTTCTGTTTCTGCCGCATGAATCCGCCTTTTTTCAATGTTGCATAGTCCACTGCCATGTCTATTCCTCCTCGATATGATCCAACGCCTGTTTGAAATCAGCGATCAGATCCTGTGCATCCTCGATCCCGACACTCACCCGGATGAGATCATCATACACACCTGCGGCTTCCTTTTGCTCTGTGCCGGAATGTGCATAGATCGTGCTTGACGGGTGAATGACAAGCGTCCTGACATCACCGATGTTCGTGGCGATTGCTGCATAGCGCAGACGGTCAACGAACCGGAATGCCTTTTCCTTGCTGCCTGTGCGGAGCGTCAGGATCGCACCGCCCCTGCCGCCGAATTGGCTTTGCACCAGTGCCGCATAGGAACTCGATGCAAGGGCGGGATAATTGACCGTCACACGCCCGTCATGTTCCAGAAACTCCGCCAGTGCCAGTGCATTGCTGCAAAGGCGTTCCATTCTGAGTCCCAGCGTTTCCATGCCGACCAGATTCAGGAACGCATTCATGGGCGACAAACACGCCCCCATGTTCCGCCAGAGTCCATTGCGCAGTTTGGCAAGGTAGGCAAATTTTCCGTACTTCCGGTATTCCGCAAATCCCCTGTAGCGTGCTTCGTTCCAGTGAAAGCTGCCGTTGTCCACGATCACGCCGCTGATGGCGTTGCCGCCGCCGTTGATGTATTTGGAAGAAGAATGTACGACGATATCTGCGCCAAGATCAAACGCATGGACAAGGTAGGGCGTTGCGGTGGTGCTGTCGGCGATGAGCGGGATGTGATGGCGATGGAGCAAATCTGCGACACGTTTTACATCCACAACGTCCAGTGCAGGGTTGCCGATGATCTCACAGAAAACTGCCCTTGTCTGTTCCGTGAGCAGCGGTGCAAGTGCCTCCGCAGTGATGTGCGCCACAAATTTTGTCCGGATCCCGAATGCCTCCAGATCTCTGAACAGGTCGATCGTACCGCCGAACAGCCCTGCACTGGCGATGATCTCATCGCCGCTTTCCAGAATATTCAGCAGAGCCATCGTCACCGCTGCCATGCCCGAAGAACAGGCAACGGCACCGATCCCTTTTTCTATGTATGCGATCTTCTTTTCAAACGCATCGACAGTCGGATTGCTGATCCGTGTATAGGCAAATCCGCCCGACTGATTATGAAATACCTTTTCGAGCTGTTCCGCCGAACTGTGTTCAAATGCGCTCACCTGATAGATCGGTGTGAGCGTTGCACCGCACGTTTCTTTTGCCTTTGGCGGATGCAGCAGTGCGGTATTGAAACCCATGTGGATGTTCCCTCCCTGACTGATATGATACTAACATTGTAACACTGTTAGCATACTATGTCAATAGGTTTAATATGATTTCGGCAATTTACATAGCAAAACAGTAGGCTTTCGTACAAAAGACTGTGCAACCTGCCCGATTGACAAAATCAGCGATCCGCAGTATAATTAAAATATATAAAACCTATCTATTTAATATGCTATCATGGAGGCGAACTATGAGGATCACTTCAAAATCCAATTATGCCCTGAAACTGCTTGTAGATATTGCGGAACACAGGGAAAGCGGCTTTGTGCCCTTAGCGGATATTGCCGAGCGGCAGTCCATCTCGAAAAAGTATCTCGAACAGATCGTGCCGATGCTGATCAAAGGCGGACTGCTCCGGGCGAACAGGGGCAACCGGGGCGGGTATATGCTCGATGTTTCACCGGACAAGTGTTCGATCGGGGATATCCTCCGGGCGACAGAGGGCTGTGTCCTTTCGTTCACCATCGATCCGGACGATGTGTTCCAGTTTGTCTGGAAAGACGTACAGCGGGATGTGGAAAAATGCGTTGACCGCATTACTTTGCAGGACATTATCCAAAACAAGAACGGCTGCTATGACTATTGTATATAGCAGACTGCCGTGGCATTTGGTAAATGTGCCAATATATCCTATTAAACTAATAGATTTACTATGAATACTTCCAAAAATCCGGAGAAGTGGTTGACAAACGGCACGGCAAGTGCTATAATCTAAGCATAGTAAACCTACGAGAATAATATGATTAAAGGAGATGCATCGTATGAGATCCTTCTTTTCTTCTGCCGGAGGCATGATCCGCTGTTGATGTCCGACACCATCAGGATCAGGCATTCACATAATTCACATATTTTAGAAAAGAGGTTTTTAATATGAATAAATTCGTCAGATCCGCACTTGCTGCCGCTGTCGCCGGTGTCACCCTGCTGACGGGCTGCGCATCCGGGGCAGGCAGTGACAGTGCATCGAACGATTCGGGATCGGAAAAGGTCACGATCACCAATGTTTCCTATGACCCGACCCGTGAACTGTATGCCGCTTACAATGAGATCTTTGCAAAGCACTGGAAAGAGCTGAAGGGACAGGATGTAGAGGTGACGCAGTCACACGGCGGTTCCGGCAAACAGGCTCTCGAAGTGGCAAACGGACTTGAAGCAGACGTGGTAACGCTTGCTTTGGAGTATGATGTCAATGCCGTCCGGGATGCAGGACTCATCGAGGACGGCTGGGTGGATGAGTTTGACAAAGACAGCTCCCCCTATACCTCTACCATCGTCTTCCTTGTCCGCAAGGGAAATCCGAAGAATATCCACGACTGGGATGACATTGTGAAAGAGGGCGTAGGTGTCATTACGCCGAATCCCAAGACTTCCGGCGGTGCAAGGTGGAATTATCTTGCCGCATGGGCTTTCGCTGAAAAACAATTCGGGAACGATGAGGAACAGGTCAAGGACTTCATGAAGAAACTGTTTGCCAATGTGCTGGTACTCGACTCCGGTGCAAGAGGTTCTACGACAACATTCGTGGAAAACGGGCAGGGCGATGTCCTGCTGGCATGGGAAAATGAAGCCTATCTTTCGATACAGGATCACCCGGATGAATATGAGATCATCACGCCGAGCATCAGCATCCTTGCACAGCCGTCCGTTGCAATTGTAGACAGCGTTGTCGACAAGAGAGGTACCAGAGAGGTGGCAACAGAATATCTGAACTATCTGTATTCCGATGAGGCACAGCGGCTGGCAGGACAAAATTATTACCGTCCGTCAAACCCGGACATCCTGAATGAATTTTCGGATACGTTCGACCTTCATCTGTCTCTTGTCACGATCGACGATTTCGGCGGATGGGATGCAGCACAGGAAAAGCATTTTGCTGACGGCGGTGTGTTTGACCAGATCTACGAGCAGCAGTAAGGAGTCATATGATGAGAAGGTCGGGAAAAAGAGTGATACCCGGATTCGGACTGTCGATGGGCGTCACTTTGACAATGGTAAGTCTGATCGTGGTGATACCGCTGGCATCGCTTGTGGTGTTTACCGCAAAGCTCAGCCCTGCGGAGATCTGGGCGACGATCACGAGGGAACGTGTGCTTGCGAGCTTTAAGGTGAGCTTTCTGACGGCATTCATCGCCTCACTGATCAATGCCGTCATGGGCGTGATCCTTGCATGGGTGCTTGTGAGATATGATTTTCCCCTGAAAAGGCTGCTGGACGGACTTATCGAACTTCCCTTTGCGATGCCTACCGCCGTGGCAGGCATCGCCCTCACCTCCCTCACATCGGACAAAGGACTGATCGGGCAGCTGTTTGCACGCATCGGCGTCAAGATCGCCTATACAAGGATCGGCATCACGGTCGCACTTGTGTTTATCGGCATTCCGTTCGTGGTGCGTGCGGTGCAGCCTGTGCTGGAAAAATTGGATCCGACATACGAAGAAGCGGCCGGTTCTATGGGCGCATCACGGGCGAGGATCTTCCGGAGCGTGATCCTGCCAGAAATTCTTCCGGCAACGATGACGGGTTTCGGACTGGCGTTCGGGAGATGTCTGGGCGAATATGGGAGCGTTGTCTTTATTGCCGGAAATAAGCCGTTTGAAACGGAGATCACCCCTCTGATCATCATGTCGGAATTACAGGAATATGACTATGCAAGCGCATCGGCGATCGCACTTGTGATACTTGCGGCAGCATTCCTGATCTTGTTCTTTGTCAATCTGATACAGGCAAGAAACAGTAAAATTCTGGGAAGGTAGGCGGTCTCGTATGAAAAAAACAGATACCGGCATCACAAAATGGCTGCTCATTGGCATCAGTTTTCTGTTCATCTTTGTGATGCTTGTGCTGCCGCTGTTCACGGTCATAACAGAGGCATTCCGGAACGGCTGGGCTGCCTATCAGGAGGCTGTCACGGATGAATACACCGTAAAGGCAACACTGCTCACATTGGAAGCCACATTTTTCGCCGTGCTGTTCAATACGATATTCGGTCTGTTTGCGGCATGGGCTGTGACAAAATTCCGGTTCCGGGGCAAAAAGATCCTCACCACGCTGATCGACATTCCCGTGACCGTATCCCCCATCATTGCCGGACTGATCTTTGTACTGACATTCGGCAGACAGAGTGCAATTTATCCGATTTTGCAAAAAATGGATATTGATATTGTATTTGCCGTGCCGGGTATCGTATTGGCAACAATTTTTGTGACATTTCCCTTTATTTCACGGGAACTCATCCCCGTATTGGAAGCGCAGGGAACGGATGAGGAAGAAGCAGCCGCACTGATGGGCGAAAAGTGGTCCGGCATCTTCCGGAAGATCACCTTTCCGCACATCAAATGGGCATTTCTGTATGGGATCGTACTCTGTACGGCGAGGGCGATGGGTGAATTTGGCGCAGTTTCGGTACTTTCCGGGCATCTGCGGGGCAAGACGAACACGCTGCCGCTCCATGTGGAGATCCTGTTCAATGAATTCAAATATGTGCCGGCATTTGCGGTATCGTCCATCCTTGTGCTGATCGCCATTGTGATCCTTGTGATACGGAGCATGATCGAATATATTGGAAAGAGGAACGGTGAAGATGTACGTTGAACTGAGAGATATCAATAAGAGTTTTGGCAATTTCAAAGCCTCCGATCAGGTGAGCTTCGGTATCGAAAAGGGCAGCTTTATCGGTCTGCTCGGTCCGAGCGGAAGCGGCAAGACAACGATACTCCGCATGATCGCAGGTCTTGAAACGCCTGACAGCGGGGAGATCCTGATCAATGGAAAGGTCGTCAATGACATCCATCCGAGCAAACGGGGGATCGGATTTGTATTTCAGAATTATGCGCTGTTCCGGTATATGACGGTGTATGATAACATTGCATTTGGCTTGAAAGTGCAGAAAGCTGACAGAAAGTATATCAAGGAGCGAGTGGCGGAGCTGATCAGCCTGATCGGGCTGAATGGACTGGAAAAACGCTACCCGAGCCAGCTTTCCGGCGGACAGCGGCAGAGAGTGGCATTTGCAAGAGCCATTGCACCAAATCCACAGCTTTTGCTGCTTGACGAACCTTTTGCGGCAATTGATGCCAAGGTGCGGCAGGAACTGCGGACATGGCTGCGGGAAACGATCACAAAGCTGGGCATTACAAGTATTTTTGTCACGCATGACCAGGATGAAGCCATTGAAGTGGCAGACAAGATCATCATCACCAACAAAGGCAGAGTGGAGCAGATCGGTACACCTGCGGAAGTATACCGTGACCCGCAGACGGCATTTACGGCATCGTTTTTCGGCAGAACGTCTTTTCTTACGGACTATCGGAAATTCAAGAGCTTTGCGGATATGGAAAACGTGGAGCAGGCGATCGTGCGTCCGGAATTTGTGAAAGTCGCAAAACTGGATGAAAATATCGTCTACCGTGCCTCTGCGTCTGAGGGCATTGTCCTGCAAACGGCATTCAGAGGGAATACCACGGAGCTGACCATTGAAGTAAACGGCAGCACCATTTATGCGCATCGTGGGCTGAATCACCCGGAGATCAAGGTCGGGGAAAAGGTAAATGTATTTCTGTACCGCATCTTTGTGACATCGGAGAATAAAGCCTATTTGCTCGAAAACAAGACGCTTTCCGATAATTCAGTATATATCTGACAAGGAAAATCGGCCATGAACTGTATCAGCATCCATTACAAAAAAGCCAATGCACAGATCAGAGGGGCATTTGGTTTCCCGGCAGAGATACAGGAGCAATTGCTATCCGAAATGGCAGAAATATGCGGCGTGCCGGCAAGTGTGCTATTATGCACCTGCAACAGGACGGAGCTGTATTTCTGCGGCGGCGAGGAAGCAAAGATCCTCGCACTGCTTTCCCGGTATTCCGGGATCCATACGGAGATCATAAAGCAGACCGCCATGTTTTTCTGCGGTGCCAGAGCAATTACGCATCTGTTTCGTGTCTGCTGCGGGGTGGATTCTATGGTCATCGGCGAGGATGAAATTCTCGGGCAGACAAAAACTGCCTATCAGAATGCCTGCCAATGGGGAACGGTCTGCCGTGAACTGCACGTCATCTTTCAGGCGGCGTTTGCCTGTGCAAAACAGATCAAGACGGAAACGGCACTTTCCAATGTTTCGGTATCCATTGCGACACTTTGCGCCAATACGGCTGCGAAACATGGCAGCGAAATACTTGTGGTCGGTGCATCCGGAAAAACCGGGCAGACTATTGTGAAAGATCTGTTGTCGCATAAAAATAGCAGCGTCACCGTTACCATCCGGCAGCATGTGCCGGACAGGTACATTCTCTCCGACAGTCGAGTCAGGACGGTGCCATATCCGGACAGGTACCAGTATATTGACCGTGCAGACTGCATCATCAGTGCGACGGCAAGCCCGCATTATATTTTTACCTGTTCCGAAGTGGAGAAGCATATCCACACCCCGAAAAACAGGCTGTTCATAGACCTTGCCGTACCGCATGACATCGACAGGGAGATCACAGGGCTGGCGCAGGTCTCGCTGATCGATATTGACTATTTCAGAAATATCGCCGCAGATCATAATATCAAAAAACTGCACAGTGCAGAGCTTGCAGAAAAATGGATCGAAGTACGATGTGAAGAAGTGCAAAAGACGATCACACTGCAAAATTTTCTTGCCGGATACCAGGGAAAGCAGGATCCGGCTTTCCTCTATCCACTGCGTTCGACCCTTTCTGCGGAACAGTTTTCTGCAGTGCTGGATGCCATGAAAAAGGAGTAGCAAAATGGGATATTTTCCGCTCTATATGGACGTGACAGGGCAGGATTGCGTGGTGGTCGGCGGCGGGAAGATCGCCGCAGGAAAAATAGAGAAACTGCTGCTTTTTCAGGCAACTATCACCGTGATCGCCCCCTCGGTATGCAAAGAGATCGCAGAGAATAAGGCTATTACGACCCATAAAAGAACATTCCAGGACAGCGATGCAGACGGTGCATTTCTCGTGATCGGTGCAACAAATGATCCGCTGACCAACAGACATATATCAGAAATTTGCAGGGAAAAACACATCCCCGTGAACATCGTGGATGCACCGCAGCTGTGCAGTTTTTATTTTCCGGCAATTGTGAGAAAAGAGCCGGTCACGGTCGCCGTTTCCACGGATGGCGCAGCACCGCTGCTTGCCCGTTATCTGCGGGAAAGGATAGAAGAACTCATAGATGATACCGTCACAGAGACCGCAGAAACATTGAAACGATGCAGGAAAAAACTGCGCAGCACGGCAGCCGGAGAAGCTGTCAGGAAAGCCATTCTCGAAGAATTGCTTGCACGGTGCCTGCGTGGGGATGTGCCGGAAACTATGGATACATATTTGCATGAAATGAGGGAATTGTATGGTCATACGGATCGGGACACGGAAAAGCCGGCTTGCGCTTGCACAGACGGAAATGGTCTGTCAGGCACTGAAACAAGCATTTCCGGAACTGCAAACAGAGATCGTTCCCATCACGACAAAGGGGGATAAGATCCTTGACAAACCACTGACACAGATCGGCGGGAAGGGCATTTTTATCACGGAAATAGAACAGGCTTTGTTAAGAAACAAAATTGACATGGCTGTCCATAGTGCAAAGGATCTGCCTGTTGAGATGGCGGATGACCTTGCCATTTCCGCAGTTCTCCCACGGGGAGATGTGCGGGATGTGATCGTGACACGGTCGGGGGAGATCATTCGTGATGATGAACATTTTATCATCGGCACCGGCAGTGTCCGGCGGAGAATGTGTTTGCAGAAACTGTTCCCGCATGTCACATTTGCAGACATCCGGGGCAATGTGGATACAAGGATACAAAAACTGCTCGATGGGCAGTATGATGCGCTCATCCTTGCGGCGGCAGGACTGGAACGCCTTGGGATACGGGCGGGACAGATCGCCATGTTTCCCCTCTCGCTGGGTGTCATTCTGCCCGCACCGTGTCAAGGGATCATTGCCGTGGAAAGCAGAAGAACCGATGCAGAAATGCAGCCCTATCTAAATGCCATCAACGATGCAGACACCTTTCACGTCTTTGAAACAGAGAGAGTCATTCTGAAACTGACAGGCGGGAATTGTGATCTCCCGCTCGGGGCATATGCCTCTGTTTCGGGGAATACCCTATTTTTAAGCGTGTCCGATACGGCAGACAGCATGGTAAGCGGTTCTGCACCCGTAGAGGACAGATTTTTTCTTGCAGAAAGATCGGTGAAACAACTTGAATGTCGGTAAAGTATACATGATCGGCGCAGGATGCGGCAGGTATGACCTCATCACGATCCGCGGCATGGAGGCTTTGAAAAAATGTGATGTGGTGTTATATGACAGTCTGATCGACCCGCAAATCTTGGAATTTCTGCCGGAATGCTGTGAGAAGATCTATGTCGGAAAACGTGCCGGAAAGCACAGCATGCCGCAGGAAAAGATCAATGCCCTGCTCGTGCAGAAAGCGGAACAAGGATGCACCGTTGCACGTCTGAAAGGCGGGGATCCGTTTGTATTCGGGCGGGGAAGCGAGGAACTGCTGACGCTGATCAAGAATGCGATCCCGTTCGAGATCATTCCGGGCATTTCCTCTGCGGTCGCCGTTCCCGAAATGGCAGGTATCCCGGTGACACACCGAGGGATCAGCAGGAGTTTTCATGTCATTACCGGGCATACAAAAGACGACCTCCTTCCGGAGCAGTTTAGCCTATATGCAAAACTGAGCGGCACGCTTGTGTTTCTGATGGGGCTTCATGCGCTGGAACAGATCGCCCGTGGTCTCCTGCAATATGGCAGATCTCCGGACACGCCGGCTGCTGTCATCTCCCACGGCGGAACGGCAATGCAGCAGGTCGTGCGTGGAAAATTGCAGGATATTTCTGAAATTGCCAAAGCAAATTCAATAAGCTCTCCTGCGGTCATTGTAGTCGGTGATACGGCTGCATTGGCGTTGTGTTCTCCTGAAAAAAAGATGCTGAACGGCATTTCCGTGACTGCCATCGGCACAAAAAAATTCACGCAAAAGCTTGCCAAAAAGCTCACAGAACAGGGGGCTTCGGTCGACTGTGAAAATACATTTACCGTTGTTTCCTATGAACATGATCCGCAGATTGCGGAGATCTTTGCGGATATGGCGTCCTATACTATGATCGTGCTGACGAGCCAGAACGGTGCGGAATTATTTTTTCATGTACTGCAAAATTTGCACATCGATCTGCGAAAACTATCGGGTATCCGGTTTGCCGTGATCGGAAGTGCGACTGCAAATGTGCTGGAAGAACACGGGATCTATGCGGATCTCATGCCGGAAACATTTTCGTCAGAATGCCTTGCGGAAATGATCCTCCGGCATAAAACAGAAAAGGAAAATCTGTTGTTATTGCGTGCGGAGCGGGCATCCTCAGAACTGTCGGAGCTGCTTTCACAGCAAGGCATTCCGTTCCGGGATGTGAAATTGTATGATGTGAAATGCGGACGGACAGCACCGCCACGGGAGATCCACACAGACTATGTCATATTCGGCAGCAGCTCAGAAGCAGCAGCTCTGTATCATCAGGGATACACGCTTTCGGCGGACACCACTGCGATCTGTTTTGGAAGATCCACGGCATCCGCCATCCAAAAATTATACGGGATAGACGCAGCGATACCGGAAATACAAACGGCTGACGGTATCGTTCAGCTCATCCGACATCGGAAAGGAAGATCAGAATGAAACGGTTCAGACGGCTGCGGGCAAGTGAACAGCTGCGAAATCTTGTCCGTGAAACACATCTGCAAACAGGTGATCTCATTTATCCGATCTTTGTGGAGGAGGGGGAAGACCGCAAAACGCCGGTGGACTCGATGCCGGGCATTTTCCGCTGGTCGATCGACCGGCTGGATGAGATCCTTTTGCAGGTCGTACAGAGCGGCATCGGGGGGATACTTGTATTTGGCATTCCGGCACATAAGGACGAAACAGGCAGCAGTGCCTACGAGGAAAACGGCATCACGCAGCGTGCGGTGCGGTACATCAAGCAAAACTATCCGGAAATACTCATCATTGCCGACGTCTGCCTTTGTGAATACACCTCACACGGGCATTGCGGGCTTGTCTGCGGTGATGAAATTCTGAACGATGAAACGCTCCCCCTGCTTGCAAAAATGGCAGTCAGCCTTGCAAAATGCGGTGCGGACATCATCGCCCCGTCCGATATGATGGACGGCAGGATCGCCTACATCCGGAATGCACTCGATGAAAGCGGTCATGTCCATACGCCGATCCTCTCCTACAGTGCAAAATTTGCATCCGGGTATTATGCGCCGTTCCGGGATGCTGCGGATTCGGCACCGTCTTTCGGGGACAGAAAGACCTACCAGATGGACTATGCCAACGGCAGAGAAGCCATGCGTGAGATCGAGGAAGATATTGCCGAGGGTGCGGATATGATCATGGTCAAGCCCGCACTTGCCTATCTTGACCTTGTCCGTCAGGCACGGGATAAATTTGATCTTCCGCTTGCTGTATATAATGTCAGCGGGGAATATGCGATGGTAAAAGCAGCGTCCTCTTTAGGCTATATCGACGAAAAAAAGATCGTTCTGGAAAATCTGACGGCAATGAAACGTGCCGGCGCAGACATCCTCATCACCTACCATGCACTGGATGTCTGCCGGTGGCTATGTGAAGAAAAGGAGTGAGCATTTTGCACACAGCGACATCTGACAGGCTGTATCAACGTGCCGTGAACTGCATGCCGGGCGGTGTCAACAGCCCCGTGCGTGCGTTCCGGAATGTCGGGAGAACGCCGCTATTTATTGATCATGCAAACGGAAGTCATCTGTATGATGCAGACGGAAATGAATTCATAGATTATGTATGTTCATGGGGTCCGGATATTTTCGGTCATGCCTATCCGCCGATCGTGGAGGCAGTCAGAAAAGCCTGCGAAAAAGGGCTGACGTTCGGCGCATGCCATGAGGGAGAGATCATTCTTGCCGAAAAAATTATTTCCCACTTCCCGTCCATCGAAATGGTGCGCCTTGTCAATTCCGGAACAGAAGCCGTCATGAGTGCCGTTCGTGCCGCAAGAGGGTTTACCGGAAGAAATAAAATTATTAAATTTGAGGGATGTTACCACGGGCACAGTGATGCCCTGCTGGTAAAAGGCGGTTCCGGTCTGCTCACCAATGCCATCCCGGACAGCGCAGGCATCCCGGAAAGTGTGACACAGCACACTTTGATCGCCCGATATAACGATAACAAATCCGTGTCCGATTTATTTGAAGCGTATCCGGACAGCATTGCATGCGTCATTGTGGAACCGTGTGCCGCCAATATGGGCGTTGTCCCGCCGCAGGAAGGATTTTTACCATTTCTTCGTGAGATCACAAAGAAATACGGTGCGGTGCTGATTTTTGATGAGGTAATAACGGGCTTCCGGCTTTCAGACGGCGGTGCGCAAAAATATTACGGCGTCGATGCAGATCTGACCACGCTCGGCAAGATCGTGGGCGGCGGTATGCCGCTTGCCGCCTATGGCGGTCGGCGTGAGATCATGGCGTGCATTTCTCCGGTCGGTGCTGTGTATCAGGCGGGGACACTTTCGGGAAATCCCGTGGCTGTGGCAGCAGGGATCGCAACATTGACGGCGATCGAGCAGCAGCCGGAGATCTATGCCGAACTGGAAAAGAGATCGGCAAAACTGGAAACTGCCATGCGGAAAGCCGGGTTCCAGGTCAATCGGGAAGGTTCGCTATTGACAACGTTTTTCACGGACAAGGCAGTGACAAATTACGAAACCGTATGCACATCGGACAGGGAGCAATATGCTGCCTATTTTCAATTTTTACTGGAACATGGGATCTATGCTGCACCTTCCCAGTTTGAGGCGATGTTCGTTTCCGCTGCACATTCCGATGCGGAAATTGATGCGACTTGTGAGGTGATAGAAAGGGCGGGGAAGCTGTAGAAACTTTCCATTCGATAAAGATCGGTTCGGTGTAGTTATTGCACTGTCCGGGCAGCGGTTGATGAAATTGTTTTATTAGTGATATTGACTTTTTCGGTAAAATGGTGTATAATGAATTTCAGTAACTGCGATCGTTGATACGATAGGCACAATTTGTCAAGTGCTTTTTATTGGCTCTCTTTGCGTTATTCAAAATAAAGAAAGAAATAAATTGCGTTTTTCTCTGTTGATACTATCTTCGCACGTCAGTATTGTCATATATTTTGTAGGATGGACACTATATTATAATGGAATTGCAGACCCACCTGCGATATTATTCCTGATGTTTCCACCTTGCCTTGCATTTATCTTTTTTGCGCTTGACAGAAAGAATATAATAGCGGTCGTTCCCGCTGTTTGCTTTACTATTTGTCATTTGATATATGGAATAGTGAATTTTATATTGTAAATTTTGATTTATCTTAACAAGCAAGTGAATATTTAAAATGCGGAGCGTAAGAACGTTCCGCATTTTCATTTTCCCGGTCAAAATAGCGAATGGAAAACTTTTTAGTGGATGTTTTTTTAATGCCATGTGGACGGTCTGCCGATCATCTGCAAAAGTTCCGGCAGATCTACGGAATTGGCATACTCTTTTTCTTTTCATATGCTTGACA
>CANQYC010000046.1 GCA_947627945.1 uncultured Clostridia bacterium | reverse complement strand
AAACTACGGGGCATGACCTTAGTAGAGATCATCATTTCCATGTTCATTTTCTCCGTCATCGCACTGATGATGGTGCAGATCGGCGTGGTGACGAAAAGTCTGCTGATGAATTCCAACCACGTCAACAACAAGACGTCTGCGGAATCACCTGTTGCCGCCGCACAGAATTACAAGGCACTGACTGATGGAACCGAATATACGGCGATCACCGACAACAATGGTACCCCTGTTGACGTACACGAGGAAGTGACATTTAAGATCACTACCAGCAATGGCAAAACTGCCACCCAGACATGGCACAAGATCCGTGCCGGTGCTGCGGCTGACAAGTCCGGCAAGAACTGTGACACCAATTTCGACGGCGATCTGGAATTTTACGTTTCCGACAAGAGTTACACAGGTCCCACCGAAGCCCCGGCACCTGAGCCTACCACGTAAGGAGGGATGGCAAAATGCGTAAATTCAAGGGTTTCACCCTGATTGAACTGATCGTTGTGCTTGCCACCTTCAGCATCATCATGTTCGGTGCGCTGTCGCTGATGACGCCCGTTTCCAAAATGATGGTGCAGGCGGATGTCCACGAGGGCGCAAGTGCGGCGGCAACCAACATCACCCGCTATCTGGAGCAGGAGCTTTCTGGTGCGGAGTATATGTACGCCGGCAATGGTCTGCTGACGCCTGAGAAAAGAGAACAGTATTTAAAAGACTACGTTACGGACTATTATGAGGGCGTACTGAAAGCCGGGTCTACTCCGGAATCTCCAAACTATGCCGGCGGCAAGATCCATTTGCTGATGATCGACAACACCAAAGACGCCAAGATCTCAAGATATACCTATGAATATGAGTCATTTGGCATCACCGACAATCCGACATATAAAACGCCTGTAGAGCAGGTAGAATATGCCGTCAATAAGGCATATTATGACGACTACGATTTTGAGATCCAAGTCGGCTCTTACGATGATTTGACTGCATTTGATAATGCGGTGATCAATGGAAATTTCTTAGTATCGGGAGAGGGCAAGATCTATGACAGCATCGCTTTCACGGTCAAGACCACTGCAAACGCTAATCATACAGATTATCACTTCCTGACAAGCACAGCTTTTCCGTTAGTGAATCCGGCAAATCGTTCCGGTGTGTATCCCGAGAAGAATTATTATGTTATTACTCAAAAAAAGGTAATTGTAGACGGAACAACAGAAAAAATTGAGGAGTCGATCGTTGATATAGCAGATGCTCTCGACGACGGACACGGACAGACGTATGACCCAGAAAATGGCTACGATTTGTGCCGCCATAAATGGAACGCAAAATCTGTGAACATTCGCCCCTACTCCACGGGCAGCGTCAACCCCGAAAACAACAAAGACGGCTACTGGTTCATCTACAGCTACGGCTCTGAGATCAAAACACAGGATACCCCGTAACAAAAAAATGGCAGTCGGAAGATTGCTCTCCCGACTGCCGCACTTTTCCGGTCATTGCGCATATGGATCGTAGGTCAGCGTGGTGATGTACCAGTCTACGAGCTGTTCCCCGAACAGCGCACCGAAGAAGATCCCGATCACGAGCGCAGGACCAAATGCGAAGATGGACTCGCCTCCCCGGAGCTTCCCGATCACGCCCCAGACGGCGGCGATCATGATTCCGAAGAATGCAGAGGCGACGGCGATCTTCCATCCGAGCATCAGTCCGGCGGCTGCCATCAGGAGCGTGTCGCCGAGTTCGATGCCCCGCCGCAGATCCATGCCGAATTTCTTCCGTGCGATCACGCCGCTGACTTCACCGATCACAAAGAACGGTACGCTGATACAGAACAGCCCGATCACATGTGACAGCAAAGTGTCCCCCGGGGTGACAACAAATTCGGGAAGTCCTGCCTTGACCTCCTCCGGCAGTGCGGAGAGGATGCACAGCGGCAGCCCCAGCACACCGATCAGCCCGAGCAGGATGGGATCCATTTCCTTGGTATCCCAGTCCATGAACCCGATGCAGATCAGGACAGAGAACATAAAGCAGCACAGCACGGATCTCAGTGTGAAATCCATGACCGCAAATGTAACGACATAGACGATCCCGTTGAGTGCCTCCACGATCGGATAGCGTGGGGAGATCTTCTCGCCGCAGCTGCGGCATCTTCCCCTGAGCATCAGCCAGCTAAGGATCGGGATGATGTCTATCACCCGGATCTTCGCCCCGCAGGTGGTACAGTGGGATGCACGCTTGATGAGGGATTCGTTCCGTGGCAGCCGGTAGATGACAACATTGAGAAAGCTGCCGATACAGATCCCATAGAAAAAAACGATGAGGTAGAACATGATGTAAAACTGCATGTCCATGAATTCACTGTGTAGTAGCATTGTGTGCCCTCCTTTGATCGATCATATACATATTATATCATATAAAGATATATTTTACAAGTAGAAAATTAAAAAACATGGAGGTTTTTGTATGAGAAACATTCGTATTGGTGATTACCTTGTCGAGCAGAAGCTAATTTCAGAAGACCAGCTCCAGAAGGTTCTCGCCGCACAGAAGGAAGCACAGGGTTCTAAGCGGTTCGGTGAAATGGTCGTCGAGCTGGGCTTTATCTCTGAAGTCAGCCTTGCCAAGGCACTCGCCGCAAAGCTCCGTGTTCCTTACGTTGATCTGGGTAATGTGGAGATCGATGAAGAAGCTGTCCGCAAGATCCCGGAAAGTCTGGCAAAGAAGCATACGGTCATTGCCATCAATATCCAAGGTCGCCGTCTGACAGTGGCTACGGATGATCCTATCAACTTCAACATCCTCGAGGACATCAAGATGCAGACCGGTATGGATACCATCCCGGTACTTGCCACAAAGTCCGCCATCAACAAGGCGATCGGACAGCACTACTCCATGGAGAACGTGGACAGCGTGCTGGAAAGCGTACAGCAGTTCCGTGATGCCGAGGTAGAGGATGAAGATTCCAAGGATCGTGTAGAGAGTGCGCCGATCGTAAAGCTCGCTACGACCATTGTCGAGAATTCCTATCGTGCGGATGCAACGGATATCCATATCGAGCCGTTCAAGACGTACACCAGAATTCGTATCCGTGTCAACGGCGACCTGGTCGAGCTGATGAATGTTTCCAATGTCGTTCATAATGCACTGACCACACGTCTCAAGCTGATCTCCGGCATGAACATCGCCGAGAAGCGTATCCCGCAGGACGGCCGTTTCACACAGGTAGTAGACGGCACGACGCTTGACGTCCGTGTATCTTCCCTGCCGACCGTCAACGGTGAGAAGATCGTTATCCGTATCCTGTCCACCGGACAGATCGCCCTCCGTAAGATCACCGACCTCGGTATGTCGGATTACAACTACGAGCTGTTTGAATCCATGATCAAGTGCCCGCACGGCGTTATTCTGGTAACAGGACCTACCGGTTCCGGTAAAACGACCACCCTGTATGCCGCACTTGGTGAGCTGGCAAAGCCCCATGTCAACGTTATCACAGTCGAGGACCCTGTCGAGAAGGCGATCGACGGTATCAATCAGGTACAGGTAAATGCAAAGGCAGGCATGACCTTCGCCGCAGCCCTGCGTTCCATCCTTCGTCAGGACCCGGATATCGTCATGATCGGTGAGATGCGTGACTCGGAGACTGCCGATATCGGTATCCGTGCCGCCATCACCGGACACTTGGTACTGTCCACTTTGCATACCAACGATGCTGCATCGACCATCGTCCGTCTGGTCGATATGGGCGTTGCCCCGTACATGGTCGCCACTTCCCTGATCGGCGTTATCGCACAGCGTCTTGTTAAGGTACTCTGCCCGAAGTGCAAGAAGCAGCGTATGTCCGATGAGGAAGAGAACAAGCTGATGAAACTCGAGGATGTCACCACACCGATCCCGGTATACGAGGCATGCGGCTGTCCCGAGTGCAACAACACCGGCTACCGTGGACGTACCGCTATTCATGAGATCATCCACTGTACTGCCGGCATCTCCACCATCGTTGCCCGCAACGGCAGCAAGGAGGAGATCGAGGAGACTGCCAAGAAGAACGGTACCAAGCTGCTGCGTGACAACGTTTCCGAGCTGGTACAGCAGGGTGTCACCTCGATGGATGAGCTGGTACGTGTTACCTACGCTGTATAACAGACAGCCGAATGATATTATATTTTGGAGGATACTGAAATGGCTATTGATATTAACCGCATCCTGAATGAAGCCCGTGCTATCGGCTGTTCTGACTTGCATTTTACGTATGGCATCAACCCGATCGTCCGTCTGAACGGCACACTGCGCAAAATGACGAAGTACGGAGAGATGGACGAAGAGGAGATCATGGACATCGCCAACCAGATGACCAATGAGATGCAGATGGCAAGTATCCGTGCCCATAAGGATACGGACTTCTCGTTCCAGACGAACGCCGGCTACCGTCACCGTGTGAATGTATATTTCCAGAGAGGCAAGACGGCAATTGCGATCCGTCTGCTGCGAAATGACATCCCGACTCTGGACGATCTCCAGCTCCCGCCGGTACTCGCAGATTTTGCGATGCGTCCCCGTGGTCTGGTGCTGGTAACTGGTCCTACCGGTTCCGGTAAGTCCACCACACTGGCAGGCATGATCGACTACATCAATGTACACAGAAGTGCCCATGTTATCACGATCGAGGATCCGATCGAGTATGTACATACCCATAAGCTCTGCATGGTCAACCAGAGAGAGGTCGGCGACGATGTGCCGGACTTCGCCTCTGCGCTGCGTGCTGCGCTCCGTGAAGACCCGGACGTTATCCTCGTAGGTGAGATGCGTGACTTCGAGACGATCACCGCCGCAGTCACCGCCGCCGAGACCGGACACCTTGTGCTGTCCACCCTGCATACCACCTCCGCCGCAGATACCATCAACCGTATCATCGACGTATACCCGGAGCATCAGCAGGGACAGATCCGGACACAGCTCGCCAACAACCTCGTAGGCGTTATCTCCCAGACACTGCTGCCCAAGCTCGATGGCAAGGGACGTGTTGCCTGCATGGAGATCCTGAATGTGACAGACGCCTGCGCCGCCATGATCCGTGACGACAAGGTACACCTGCTGCTGTCTGCGATCCAGTCCGGTAAGCAGTACGGCATGATGTGTCTCGACCAGGAGCTGGCACGTTATGTAAAGCGTGGCATCGTTTCCGAGGCATCCGCCATCGAAAAGTGCCAGAGCAAGCAGGAATTCTATCGTTATCTGAATGGACAGTAAGCCAAAAAAATGCCGCCCCTTTGGGATGTTCCCAAAGGGGCGTTTTTTATAAAGACCGCCTCCCGCTGCACCGCAGCAGGAGGCATTTTCACAAGTACATACGCCCCGTCATGGCACGGGGATAAAGGGCAGTTCGATGCCGGTATGGACATCCGGTGCCGTGGTGGTGACTGTGGTCGTCTGCACGGCTCCTGTATCCTGCGTTTCCTCCCCGGCAGGGAGCGTGACCGCAGGCAGTTCCTCCGTGGCGGCAGGTGCCTGTACACCGCCATGTCCCTGCGTTCCGGCGGAAGGATCCGACGCCGCAGGTGCCGTGGTAGCAGCGGGCTGTGCAGGATCCTGCGGTGCGCCCTGCTGTGTCTCCGCAGGCGATGCGCTGCTGTCCGATGCTGTGGGGCTGTCCGGCGTTCCGGGATCGCCCGGCGCATCGGTGCCGGATACGGGATCGGCACTTCCCCCGCTCTCCGGGGACGTGCTGACAGTCTCCGTCACGGTGGTGGCAGATGTGCTGCTGTCGGATGCGGTCGTTGCAGTGGTTTCCGCTTCACTGCTGCTGCCGCCATCGTCACATCCGGTCATTCCCAGCATCACTGCCAGCACAAGGCATGGTATCCACTTTCTCATGACAGGCTGTCACCAGTTGCGGAAAAGCTATTCTCATCGCCGCCAACGATCGGGGTCTCACTGCCACTCGTGATAATGATGTCCTCTCTGGAAAATTGCAGGATCTCCATTTCCGGGGATGTGTAATTTGCTTTCATAGTTGCTCTCCTTTCGGGTAGGTTCGTTGGACTGCATGGTATCACAGACCGCCGGGAATTTCCGGACGGGTCTACTTTAATCATAGCAGAGTTTTTGGAACATGTCAAGCACTTTCTGAAAATTCTGAAAAACTGTACAGAAATGCGTCCATGATATGTGCAGACTGCCGGAGACAAAGAGTAGAAAACAATTATTTTAATTACAGTTTGTATATCGTCATTCACAATAAATTTACAAAGTGACAAAAACAGACCGTTTTTAAACGAGTTATGTTAAATCTATGTTAAATTTTTCAAAAAGGGGTTGCTTTTTCAGAATACTTGTTGTATAATAGAAACATAGAGAGAAACCGCAACGGGAACGAAACATTCTCATGACATTAGGATCGGAGGTAATCTTATGCGTAAAACTTTCAAAATGGCGATCTCACTTCTGCTCTGCGGCGGTCTGCTTGGAACGATGACTTCCTTCAGCGCACTGGGCAGCGATCAGGCAACGGCAAACATCTCCGTATACCCCCATCAGAAAGATGACGGACATGTTCACCACGGCGGAACATTTGTCCGGATACAGACTGTTGATGCGACTTGCGAAATGCCGTCACTGGACGAATATATTTTCTGTTGTCAGGACTGCGGCACGGAGTACGCACTCATCCGGAGAGCTGCATCAAACAATCAGCCTGCAAAGGGACATACATTAGATCAAGACACGATCGAAACAGTAACAAGTCCATGCGGCACCTATCAGATCGGCACCTGCACCACCTGCCACAAGACGGATGCCATCGTGGGAAGTGTCAAGCATGAGTGGGGGGCATGGACAGTAGAAAAAGAAGCGACCTGCACGGAAGAGGGCATCCTGCAAAGCAAATGCGAAAAATGCAATGCAGTCCGTGAGAGCAAGCTCGGCAAACTGAACGCACACAAGATCAGCAAATGGGAAACCGTCCAGACCGCAGATTGTGTACAAGAGGGCGTTCAGGAGGGCGTCTGCGAGTCCTGCGGCGCAAAAGAGACCATAAAGACCCCGGCACTGGGGCATCTGTACTCCTCTGTACTGACCGAAGTGAAGCCGACCTGCACGGAAGCGGGCAAGCTCTACCACGCCTGTGAGAGATGCGGCGAAGCGAAAGCAGACAGCGTGACGATCCTCCCCGCTCTGGGGCACTGCGTGAAGTCCGACAACGACTGCACAACGGCTGACCACTGCATGCGGTGCGGTACGATCACAGCAGCAGCATGTGAAGAACATCATTACAGCGAGGAATGGACACACGATACCGAAGCACACTTCCACGCCTGCACAAATTCCGGCTGCGCTGCAAAGACAGATGTGACAGCGCATACAGGTCAGCTGATCGGCAATGACTGCACAAAGGGCGTGACCTGCGATGTCTGCGGCGGCGTTTCCGCTGGCGGACAGCACGACTTTACGGGCAAGGTGAAGTATTACACTTACAATCTGCATGAGGTTGCCTGTGCAAATCCGGGCTGCAAAGTTACCAAGAAAGAAAGCCACGTGGCAGCGGAGCGCACATCCTGCACAGACGATGTGGTCTGCAAGCTCTGCGGCACGACCATGCAGAGCGGACAGAAGAACCACAATTTCGGCACCTACATCTGCACCGATTCCGAGCATGAGCAGCACTGCCTGAACATGGGCGGCAAGTGTACCGGCGTGCGCAGAGGTGCGCATGTGGAAGAAGCCGACGACGGCAACTGCATGACACCCGTCCGCTGCACAGCGTGCAACGCTGTTCTCGAGCAGGGCGTTACCGCACATGAATACACCAGCGAATGGGTACACGATCCGGAGACTGGCATCAGCTACAAGGTATGCGTTCACAAGGACTGCAACACGAAATTTGTAGACGAACACGAGGAATTCGACTCCGAAGCACATGACTATCAGAACGGCAAATGCACGGTATGCGGCATGGTCGGTGAGCGTCTCGGCGGACACAGCCTCACACTCGACGGCATGATCGGCATCAACTTCGATCTCGAACTGGATGCCTCTGTTCTGGAAGATGAACATGCATATGTAGAATTCAAGACCGCTGACGCCACTGCAAAAGTAAATGTCAGCGAAGCACAAACAGAAGAACACGATGGTGTCACCTACCATGTATTCACCTATCGTGTCGCAGCGAAAGAGATCAACACGCAGGTATCTGCACAGCTTGTCCTCAGTGACGGCAGCAGAGGAAACCTTTACACCTACTCCGTGACGGAGTATGCGGCCGCAGCCAAGAATGCGGGACTTTCCGATAAGCAGGAAAAACTCGTCAACACCATGATGGACTACGGCAGCAGTGCAGAGAACTACTTTGCAGGCGGCACCGTTCCGGAGGTAAGCGAGGAAGTCACAGCGGAGATGGTATCCCAGTACAAGACCGTAACGGAGAACGAACTGCCCGAGGGCATCACCTACGAAGGCTCGAGTCTGGTACTCCAGTCCACGATCACTGTGCGGCATTATTTCGCACTGGAAAACGAGGAAGATGCTGCGGCATACGGCTTGCAGAAAAATTCTTCCAACGGTCTGTATTACAAGGAAGTCACTGACATCCCGACCTATGATCTGGCGAAGCCGGTCGACACGAATGTAGGCGATTACACCATCACCTACAGCCCGATGAGCTATGTATACAACGTACTTCGCAGCGATGCGATCGACGGCAATCTGAAAAATCTTGTGAAGTCCCTGTATCTTTACAGCGAGGCTTCCAGCGATGTTGCAAACAAAGCGGCATAAAGCCAACTCCACAATACACGCAGGGGCATTTCTTCAGGAGATGCCCCTGCATTATGCTTCTGATCGTGCAGTGAAAACCCATTACAAAATGCGGTCGTTTCACTCTGTATCTGCCGCAGCAGACCATCCGGCAGCTCAGGATAAAAAATACCGTCCGTGCAGACGGGAGCTGTATTTTTTTTATAATTCTGCCCATACTAACAGTGACAGGACAGAAGTCTGTATTTTCGTCATAGAAATTGCACTCTTTGGCTAAAAAACAGCGTTTTTTTGCGTGGTTTATTGTGGTAAATGTGGAATTTTTTCAAATTTCATTGACGAATCGCACAGGATTCTGTATAATAGACGTAGTAAACAAATTAAACCGTCTGCGGCTTGCGTTCGCAAAAATGCACCGCCCGGAAACAAGAAAGGTGATACGCATGACATACCATGAATTAGTGAAGAAAGTACAAACTGCTCTGGCAAAGGCTGACGCTACCAAGGTAGAGGAGCATATTGCCGTACAGGTAAATGTGACCGGTGACGCCGAGGGTGCATTTTACATGGAAATATCCGGCGGTGTGCTGTATGTAGCTGCATACGACTACAACGATCGTGATGCACTGCTGACCGCCGACGGTGCCGATGTACTCGCTGTGGCACAGGGCAAGATCTCCCTGCAGGAAGCCATCAGCAGCGGCAAGATCGCACATGAGGGCGACTATGGCAAGACCCTGATGCTCGGCGATACCATCCCGCAGAAGAAGACCGCTGCCAAGAAGGCAGAAGCTGCTCCGGCTGTTACAGAGACAGCTGCACCGGCTGAGAAGCCGAAGCGTGGCAGAAAGCCTGCTGCAAAGAAGGCAGAGGCTGCTCCGGCTGCCGCAGAGACAGCTGCACCGGCTGAGAAGCCGAAGCGTGGCAGAAAGCCCGCTGCCAAGAAGGCAGAAGCTCCGGCTGCTGCACAGACAGCTGCACCGGCTGAAAAGCCGAAGCGTGGCAGAAAGCCCGCTGCTAAGAAGGCAGAGGCTCCGGCTGCTGCACAGACAGCTGCACCGGCTGAAAAGCCGAAGCGTGGCAGAAAGCCCGGCAGCAAGAAGACCACAAAGTAAGAAATGACAGATCTCATCCCCTCTGCCATATGGCGGGGGGATGTTTTTCTGTAGAGACATCGCCGGAACTTGTGAATTTTTTCAAAAAACACTTGATTTTTTTTGAAAAAAGTGTATAATATTAAATGGAACACCCGGCGCAATGCCGGGCATAGAAAAATTTTACCGAAAGGAAGATTTCCCCATGCTGATTTTAGTAGTCAATGCGGGCAGCTCTTCTCTCAAATATCAGCTGCTCAACATGGACGACGAGAGCGTCCTTGCCAAAGGTAACTGCGACCGGATCGGGATCGACGGTCACATTGCCCACAAAACTGCCGATGGCAGAGAATATGCCGCCGACTGTGCATTTCCCACCCATACCGAGGCTTTCATGAAGCTCGTGGAGGTACTCACCACCGGCGATGCCGCTGTCATCAAGGATATGAGTGAGATCGCCGCTGTCGGACATCGTATCGTACACGGCTCCGAGCTGTTCTCCGAAACGACTCTCGTCACCGATGAGATCATCGACAAGATCGACGAGCTGCGTGAGCTGGCACCGGTACACAACCATGCCCATGCGCTTGCGCTGCGTGCCTGCCGGAAAGTCATGCCCGAGGGAACGCCGCAGGCTGCTGTCTTTGATACTGCTTTCCACCAGACCATGCCGGAAAAGGCATTCATGTACGGTCTGCCCTACGAGGATTATGAGAAATACCATGTGAGAAAGTACGGCTTCCACGGCACCTCTCACCGCTTTGTTTCCGCTGCACTTGCCAAGGCAATGGGCAGAGATCCCAAGTCTCTGAAGATCGTCTCCTGTCATCTGGGCAACGGCTCCTCCATCACCGCTGTGGACGGCGGCAGATCCGTGGACACGACCATGGGCTTCACGCCTCTCGACGGCTTGCTCATGGGTACCAGAACGGGCAGCCTCGATCCATCCGCTGTGACCTACCTCATGGAGAAGCACAACATGACCCCGGCAGAGATGTCCGACTACATGAATAAAAAGTCCGGTTTCCTCGGCGTATCCGGTGTCGGCTCCGACAACCGTGATGTCTCCGCTGCCGCAGAGCAGGGAAATAAGCGTGCCGCCCTCACCAAGGAGATGCTCGCTTACCAGATCAAGAAATACATCGGTGCTTTCGCCGCAGCCATGAACGGGCTCGATGCTGTCCTGTTCACCGGCGGCATCGGTGAGAATGCCCCGGATGTGCGTGAGGCAGTCTGCACGGATATGGAAGTGCTGGGCATCCAGATCGACACCGTGGCAAATGCCGGTGTGCGTGGCAAGCTCTGCAAGATCTCCCAGTCCGATTCCCGTGTGGAGATCTGGGTCGTTCCGACCAATGAGGAACTGCTCATCGCAAGGGATACCCTCGCACTGATCAGCAAGTGAGCATTCACCCCGGAAGATCACGCAGGAGGCATGCATCTGCCTTGCTTCCTGCGTTTCATTTTTAAATGACAGGAGATTCATCATGCAGGATCTGTTTACCGCTGCCAGTGAAGCAAGGCAGCGTGCTTATTGTCCGTATTCCCATTTTGCCGTCGGTGCAGCCCTCCTCACGGAGGACGGCGAGATCATCACCGGCTGCAATGCTGAAAATGCATCCTATCCGCTCGGACTGTGTGCGGAGCGTGCTGCCGTGTTCCGGGCAGTTTCCGAGGGACACCGCCGCTTCCGTGCCATCGCCATCGCCGGCGCACCCGAGGGGGAAGCCCCCGTGCAGCCGTGTCCGCCATGCGGTGCCTGTCTTCAGGTGCTGGCGGAATTCTGCGGCGATGCGTTCGAGATCCGTCTCGCAGACAGATCCTACACCCTGCGGGAACTGCTGCCCGTGCGTTTCGGACTGACGGAGGATGCACGATGAAGATCAACCGGAAATATCTGCGGATCGGACTGACGGGCATCGCCATCGTCATTGTGGGGCTGCTGTGCTTCTTTCTCCTGTTCCGGATACAGGCAGTCTCGGCGGCATGCAAAGAGATCCGGAAGATCCTGTCGCCTTTCCTCTATGGGGCTGTCATTGCCTATCTGCTGACACCGCTCTGCAACCGCATGGAGCGGCTGTTCGGAAAAGTATTCCGGCGCAAATCCGGTCTGGTGTCCGGATTGTCCATCACATTCACCATGCTCCTGAGCATGACAGTGATCGGCGTGCTGTTCATGCTCGTCATCCCGCAGGTGCAGAACAGTGTCATCCACATCGCCGATGTCGTGCCCGGACAGCTTTCCGCTGCCAATACCCGGCTCCAGCATTTCCTCGAATCCCAGCCGGAGCTGCTGCGGTACTGGAACAATGCCTATGCCTCTCTTTCGGATCAGATCGATCACTGGCTCAAGGGGGAGCTGCTGCCCTCAGTGGGTTCCCTCATCGGGGATGTCGGTTCCCGTGTGGCAGCGTTCTTCGGTCTGCTGAAAAATCTGTTCCTCGGCATTCTGATCTCCGTGTATTTTCTCGCAAGCCGCCGGCAGTTCGCCACACAGGCACGCATGCTCCTCTATGGCATCTTCCCCGGACGCTGCGCTTCGCTGATCGAGGAGGAGGTACACTATGCCGACCGGATGTTCAACGGCTTTCTGGTGGGGAAACTGCTCGATTCTGCCATCATCGGCGTGATCTGCTTTGTATTCACCGCCCTGATGCGCTTTGATTCTGCGGTACTCATCAGCGTCATTGTCGGCGTGACGAACATCATCCCCTTTTTCGGTCCCATCATCGGTGCCGTGCCCTGTCTGCTGCTGCTGATACTGCAAAACCCGCTGCATGCGCTGTATTTCCTGATCTTTGTCATCATCCTCCAGCAGCTCGACGGCAATGTCATCGGTCCGAGGATCTTGGGCAACACCACGGGGCTATCAAGCTTCTGGGTACTGTTTGCCATTCTCGTTTTTGGCGGACTATGGGGCATTTTTGGCATGGTCATCGGCGTTCCGCTCTTTGCGGTGATCTATGACATCATCCGGAAACTCACGTTCCGTGGTCTGCGCAGCCATGACCGGGAAGAGATGATCGGATCGTACCAGTCCGCCTTTCATCCGGAGGAAACACCGCCTCCCGCACCGGAACCGCCCGCCCCCCAACATCCGCCGACTGCTGCACAGGAGACGGCTGCCCCACCGCAGGAAGGAGACGCTGTATGAAAGTCAGTGCCATCATCTGTGAATATAACCCCCTCCACAACGGTCATGTCCACCACATCCGGGAGACCCGGAAACACGGTGCGACCCACATCCTCTGCGTCCTCAGCAGCAACTTTGTCCAGCGTGGGGATGTGGCACTGCTGAGCAAATTCGACCGTGCCGCACTGGCAGTCAGGGCAGGGGCAGACATGGTCGTCGAACTGCCGTCCGCCTTTTCCTGCTCGGCAGCGGAGGTCTATGCCACCAGTGCCGTGACGCTGCTCGACAGTCTGGGCATCGTCGATGAACTGAGCTTCGGCAGCTCGAGCGGCGATATCGAGAACATTTCCCTGCTCACGGAAGCCTCTCTCTCCACCACACAGATCTACGGCGACCGCATCCGGGAGCGCATGAAGCAGGGGGATTCCTACCCTGCCGCCGTCTGGGAGATCGTGCGCCAGCGGTATGGCAACCAAGTCGCCGGGAAAATGCACGACCCCAACAATCTGCTCGCCATCGAATACATGAAAGCCATGCAGAAACTGAACGTGTCTTTTTCCGCATTCACCATTCCCCGCCGCTGTGTGATGCATGACGAAGCCGAGCCGTCCGGACAGTTTGCCAGTGCCGGTTTCATCCGGAAGTCCGTTGCCGAAGGAGATCTTGGCTATGTGGACTACATGCCGGGCTATGCCGCAAAGCTCCTGTCCGACCGTCTCGCAGAGGGACGGACGGCATCCCTCCGGCAGCTCGAACGTGCTGCCCTCTACCGGATGCGGACGATCACCACGGAGGAACTGATGCAGCTCCCGGATGTCAACGGATCTCTTGCCAGCCGCTTCTATGCCGCACGCAATGCCGTCTCTCTTGAGGCACTGCTGGCGCAGGTAAAGACGAAGTGCTACACCATGTCCCGCATCCGCCGCATCGTGATGTATGCCCTGCTCGACCTTCGCCGGGAGCAGCAGACCGGGAACGTACCCTATGCCCGTGTGCTGGCATTCAGCGAACGGGGCAGCGAACTGATGACGATCGCAAAGGAAAAGAGCCGGATCCCTGTCAACACCTCCCTTGCCCGTCTGCGTGCGGAGAGTGCGGCAGCCAGTGCCATGGTGCAGACAGAGGAACGTGCCTCGCATGTCTACGGGCTGGCACAGCGCACCATCTCCTCGGCGGAGGAGGATTTCCGGGCTCGTGTCATCATGGGGACATACGGATGATCGGGCGCATCCGTGGGGTCATTCTCGACATGGACGGTACGCTGATCGACTCCATGTCCATCTGGCATGAAATAGACATCCGCTTTTTTGCAGAGCATGGTCTGACACTCCCGGAGGGACTGTCCGAACAGGTCAACAAGATGTCCATGGAGGAATGGGCAGTGTTCTTCGTTGAGGAATTCGGCATCCGCAAGACACCGGAAGAAGTGATCCGGCGCATCGAGGAAATGGCAGCGGGATACTATGCCACGCAGATCCCCCCGAAGCCCGGTGCAGCGGCATTTCTGGACATGCTCCGGGAACAGGGCATTCCCTGCTGTGTGGCGACGGCGACCTACCGCAGCTCCGCAGAAGCGGTGCTGCGTCGGCTGGGCATGCTTGAATATCTGCAATTCGTATTGACTGCGGAGGATGTCCCCGGCGGCAAGACGACCCCTGCCATGTACTGGCAGGCGGCACAGATGCTCGGCACTGCCCCCGAAGAAACGCTCATCGTGGAGGATGCGCTGCACTGTGTGCAGACTGCGGTGGCAGGCGGTTTCCCCGTAGCGGGCGTGCGGGATGCGAGCTGTCCGGCACAGGAATGGGCAGAGATCTGCCGCCTTGCCGATCTGCACGGCGACAGTCTCGAGGAGCTTTTTCTCCCGGTGCGGCAATATACCACCGGTGTTTTTGGACAGAATACACAAAATTGTTGTGAAATGTAGATAAATTCTGAAAAAACTATTGCATTTTTTCTGGATCTGTATTACAATAATAGTATCTGGATCTGTTTTTCAGAGAGCTATAGAAAGGGTGAAATGTTATGAAACTTTGGCGTAAAGCCATTGCCACTGCCATCAGCGTGGCGGTGCTGTGCAGTGCAGCCGTACTGCCTGTCACACCGGCACAGGCGGCGACAGCATCTCTCGAAAGCACCTATGACTGGGGGACGCTCCGCATCGGCGGCGGCGGCTTTGTCTCCGGTATCGTCACCGGACAGCAGGAAATGTACCTGCGTACCGATGTCGGCGGTGCATACAAGTACAACTACACGACCAAGCAGTGGGAGCAGCTCTTCGGATTCCTCAACGATGCCGACAGGGGGCTGCTCAGTGTCAAGGGCATTGCCATTGACCCGACAGATGACGATACGGTCTACTTCCTCTGCGGCTGTGCCTATTTCTCGGATGCACGGACTGTCATCTTCAAGACCACAGACGGCGGCAAGACGTTCACGGAAGCGGATGTCACCGAACATATTCAGGTACACGGCAACGGTGACGGACGGGAATGTATCGAACCGATCGCTGTTGACCCCGATGATCCCGATGTGATCTATGCCGGCGGCGATGTCACCGCAGGCAAATCCGCCCTCATCAAGTCCACGGACGGCGGCGCAACATGGTCTCCGGTGGAGGGGTATGATGCGCTCGGACTTTTCTCCGGTGAACTGAAATATCCGTCATGGACGGACAACATGGTAAGAGGCACGGAGCCGGCAAAGGAATACAACCAGCAGAACGGCATCGGCTGCATTCTGATCGAAGATGGCAAGGTCTATGTCGGAACATCCATCACCGGGAAGACGAATATCCACGTTGCGGATGTGGATACGGACGAATTCACAGAGCTTTCTGCCGACCTGCCGACTGCAAATTATCCGCTGTCGATTACCAGCGACCATAACGGCAACCTGTTCTTTACCTATATCGCCGGACTTGCCTTTTCGGGTACGGCTGGCGGTGCCTACAAGTACAATACCGCAAGCGGTAAGGTAACGGAGTTTTCCCTTACCCAAGCCATTGGCATGATCGAAGCAGCGGATGATGACCCCGACAAGCTGCTGGCAAGGACCTGCGGCGTGTGGGCTGACCAGTGGTG
>CANQYC010000045.1 GCA_947627945.1 uncultured Clostridia bacterium | reverse complement strand
GTGATCCCGGTCTCCCGCTGCCAGCGGTTATCCCCGCACAGCACATAGTCGTTCTGACGCACCCGCAGCACCCGGTGCAGCACATACTGCCCCGTGTCCCGCCGGTACAATGGCACGTCGTAGCGGTGCAGTCTGCCCTTTACCGGGGTAATGACGATCAGGTCACGGTGTTCCCGCAGCATCGGCATCATGCTGTCCCCGACATTGGTATAGATCAGCCGTCCCGAACGCTGCAGCTCCTCCTCAAAACTCGTCTTACGCATCGATCGCTCCGATGCTCCGCAGTTCGTCCAGAATGCGCCGGACATCTGCGGCAATGACCTCCTGCGGTGCATCATAGTGTTCACACATTGCCGAAACGATGGCTTCTTCTGTGGTGTCCTGTTTCAGACAGTTCACAATGAAGGCAGCCGTCCGGTTGCTCCTGACCAGCCCGCTGAATGTGTCTGCACCTGCTGCGACCATGATCTGCTCGTCGCCTGTGTCATGTGTGATGAATCCCTCTTTGAGTTTCATATGTCCTCTCCTCTCATACCTTCATATGCCGTCACGGCGGCAGTGATCTCCCGGTTGCAGCCGAGCCGGTAAAGCCCGGTCTGCCTCGTCAGCCGATCGAGCAGAGTCAGCAGCTTTGCCGTATTCTCTGCACCCTGCGGGCGATAGGTCTGCTGCATCAGCAGGGGATAGGCTTCTGCCCGTGACAGTGGCACGATCTGATTTTCTGCTGCCCGTGTCAGCACGCACACCGCCCGCAGCGGCACGCTAAGATTGCAGCTCCGATGATGTTTTCCGTCCCATGGCGTACCGTAGATCCGCACGCCGTCCGCTGTGATCTTCACCAGCGGTTTGTCGTCGTTGACGATCACGGCACGTTCGCCGAAATAGGCTTTCCATAGCTGTGTATGGGTGGATTTTCCCGTCCCGCTTCTGGCAGTGAACAGATACCCCTGCCCGTCTACCGCCACCGCAGAGCCATGCATCAGCAAAGTATCCTGCCCGATCATCAGTTCTGCCAGTTTCCGGTAGACAGCCAGCGTTTCGAGATAGCTGTCCGGAAATTCTCCGGGGGTACGTCCCTCCCGCCTGTCCTGTGCTTTGGAATAGTCCCGCTCCGCTGCAATATCCTTTTCCGTGGTGCAGATGTGCGCCAGCGGCACGGCATCCGTCCGGTACTCGCCGCACATCCGGTGTACCGCCTCATGCACAGAGGTGATCTCCACCGGAATATCTGCAAAACAATAGTTACCTTTCATCATATCCTCATTAACAGCACGACAGCGGAGCGTGCAGCTCCGCTGTAGGCATGTGGCTCGGGTTCAACCGAACAGCTCGGTATAGCTGATCATATCTGGTGTAGCGGATGTACCGCCGTTGTAAAGGCTCTTTGGTTCGCCGCTGGTCGTGATGATATCCTCTTTCTCAAAAGCACAGATATCCATCATCGGCGTGATATATGTTTCCTTGTTCATGCGATCTCCTCCTCCGGTGGGTCAATGGTGACACCGTCTCGCTTCGGCAGTGCAGCGACTGTCTTGACAGCGGTGTTCAGGATCGGGACAGCAGTTGTGGAGCTTGCTGCATCATCCGGCACATTCTTGACACGCAGTGCGATCAGATACTCGCCGCCGAGTGCTTCGGCAGTGTAAAGCTCGCCGTCGATCAGCACAGATTCATAGACCATGTCATTTTCCCAGACAGCAGACTTGCCCGCACTGCGGATCGTATAGCCGATGCTCTCATAATTGAGGGAATCAATGGCATACAGCAGATACACATCCTTGCCGCCAAGATAATTCTTACAGATGATCCGTGTGGCTTCGCCGTCCTCACCCGGAATGACGGTCACTGCCGGTTCAGTGGTTTCCGGTTCGGTGGTTTCTGGTTCCGTCGTCTCCGGCTCGGTGGTTTCCGGTTCTGTCGTTTCCGGCTCCGTCGTTTCTGGTTCGGTGGCATTGACAAATGCCTCTACGTCCTCCGTCCGGATATCAATACTGCTTTCGTCCGCCTTGACAAGGTAGATATAAAGCGGTGCGATACTGAGATCTGGACCGCCGATCAACAGGGTAAATTCCTCGTCGATCTTGTACTGCAGCACATACAGACCGGAACCGATGTCTGTGGACTCGTATTCTGCAAAATCGTCCCATGTCAGTGCCTCCCCTTTCTGGGAAAGGGCAATGGCATCTTCGATGGCGAGTTTTTTCGCCGGTGTGGGTTCTGTCGTTTCGGGTTCGGTCGGTTCGGTGACCTCTGGTTCTGTGGTCTCGGGTTCAGCCGGTTCGGTCGTCTCCGGTTCTGTTGCTTGCGTTTCTGTCGGCTTTACCGTTTCCGTCTCAACGACGATCGGCGGCACATCTTGGACTGCCTCCGCCTCTGCATCGACCGGGACGATCGTCTCGCCACGCTCTGCATCCTTCTCGGCAACGGCTTCTGCTACGAATTTCACATCCACGATACCGGAAGCACCCTCAATATCTGCATAGTCTACAGTGATCTCCATCGTCTTGGAATCGGTGATCTCAGCAAGGGAGCTGCCCACGGATGCGGCATCGATCTGATAGCCGTCTGCTGCTTCGATCGTCAGGGTAACGCTGTCGCCCTCGCTGAGGGAAACGATGCCGTCCGCACCGGTCACGGTACCGCCCTCAGAGGATGTCACAATGAGATCTTTGCTGACCGGCTGTGTTCCGTCATCCTCTACCGCAACAACGGCATACGGGCTGAAAGATTTGCAGAGTACCACAAGACCGTACTTTGTGATCGTGCAGGGGAGTTCCTCGACATCCGTGATCGCACCGGCATCATTCTTGATAAAGTGGTAGACCTTGAATGTCACGCCCTCATCTTCGGGACCATAGCCATCCGGGAATCCGAGCTGCACCCGGACACCGTCACCCGTGCTGATGAATTTCTTGTTGCAGATGGTGAGATCAATGTTGAACGTCTGGCTGGAAAGCACTTTCTGTTCGGACTCGTTCTCGATCATCTCATTCATGGTATCTGTCTGTGCATGGCTGGGGGTAGATGCCACAAGCACCATCCGGTCAGTCAGCTTGTCAGATACCGTGGAGCCGTCTGCTGTTTTCCAGTCACTCAGGGAAATGTCGCTGTTGTCGATCAGTGTGGGCTGACCGAACAGGTTCCAGTAATACCCCTGTGAACGGTATGCGCAGACAGCACATTTGTTTCTGGCAAGGAAAGACAGATCATAGGGAGCCTTGTGGCTCCTGTTGCCAATGACGCCGCTGAGCGTGAATGTGTACTCTGCGCCGTCATCCGACCACATGTCACTGGGGGTGAAATCGAAGGAGATCGTCCTGTCACCGTCAAATTCAAAATTTTCCAGTGTGCTGTTCCGGACTGCCTGATCGCCTGTCGATGAGGTAAAGGAAATGGAAATGTCCTCGCCCTCCACCGGGATCAGCTTGTCATTGTAGGTGGTGACAACATGGTATTTCTGCCCGACATTGATAGATCTGCCATTCTGCGGCGTACTCTTTTCCACACAAGGTGGTGCGATATAGTAGCCGTTCGGGTTGTGGTAGGTCTCGGAGGCTGCCAGCAGCAGATCTGGATCGCCATGGTAATAGAAGTCCGGTATCTCATAGCCGTTGTAATTCGTCGTGCCATAGGGGACATCCGTTACACCGAACTGCACATACTGGATATGCGACAGCGGAACATACAGCTCCGTGTCCGAATCCTCCATAGCAGGGTAATATTCAGGCGTCATGTACATCCAGCCGCTGGTGTCCCATTCATCGGAATTTTCGTAGTAGTTGGACATATTGCAGACGAAGTACACGCCCTGTTCTGCGGACTTGGCTGCGCCCATGCCCTTGTAGCTGACATAGTAGGCACCTGCCTCCTCGCCCTCAAAGGTGACATCCGGGTCATAGGTGACGGACAGACCGTTGTCAAATTTCACGGTCGTTTCGCCGAAATTGTCATAATTCAGCTCCGGATACTCAAAGGCAAAATTTGCCTCGGACAGCACGCCGCTCGCTGCATGGTGCTTGGACATTTCCGAATCGCCGACCATGAACAGCTCATCATTTTCGTAGCCGTCCACGCCGTTGTCTGTCGGCTTGTCGCTCTTCGGGTCGTCCATTGTCACATCCACGCCGTACCAGATGCCATCTACCTGGACATTTGCCCACATGTGCAGTTCAAGAGAATTTTCTGTATGCCGGTAGACGCCGTTGACAAGGACGCAGGGGATACCCATTTTGTCCATGATCGCCTTGAAGGCTCTCGAATAGCCCTCACAGACTGCCTCACCCGTGACGAGAGGACCATAGGCAGTGCGGATAAAGCCGATATTTTCCGGCTTGCACGCATCCTCCAGACGGTATGCCGTGTGATGGGTCAGATAATCATGCACATAGCGGATCTGCTCCACAGTCTGGTTCTTGCCCTCTTCCGCAGTCACCGCAAGTGCCTCTGCGGCGACCTGCTCCACTGCCTTTTCATAGGCGGTCAGGTATTCCTCCACCTGTGCTTCGCTTGTGAAGCCCTCGGTGTAGTAGTTGTCCCGTCTGCCTGTTCCCAGATAGATGTGGTACCCGTCCGCACCCGTGGTCACACGCACGGACATGCTTGAGAAATCGACATAGAAAATGTCAGAATGTTCCATATAGAAGGCATCTCTTGCCGCACCGAAGGAAGTGAGGACGTAGGAACCGCTCTCGGCAAACTGTGCTGCCTGTTCCTGCGTCAGGTACCCGGCAGCGACCAGATCCAGATCGCTGTTGCCCTTCTTCAGCATCCCGGTCTTGTACATCTCATCAAGTGCCTGATAGAACATTTTCGAGTCCGAAGTCAGCTGCTGGTAGAAATAGTGTGTGCCAGAGTTCTCTGTACTGGCGGCAAGTGCCTGCAAAGGCACAGACTGGATCGCCATTCCCGCCGGGATCCCGGACACCGACATGGAGACCGCCAGCAGAGCAGCAAGTGCTTTTCTGAAGATCATGTTGTAACCATCCTTTCGTTGTTTACTCTGAGTATAACAGATGATACCCCGCCGCAGGCAGCGGCGTTACACAATATTATACAGTATTTTCCGGCAAAAGTCAAGAGCGGATCTGCCAGTTTCCGGAATTTTGATGTTAACTTTTTGTAAAGATTCCATGATGGTGCGCACTTTAGAAAAATTTCACATCTTAACAGTTGACTTTTCCTTGATAAAATGGTACAATAGATGTATGTATGATGCCGGGCTGCTTTGGGGAACAGCCCTGCATGGATCATAGGAAGGGAAGTGCTTTGTATGAAAAGAATCAAATGGTGGAAGGATCTGGTCGCTTTTGGGACAGCACTGGGGATAACAGCCGCTTCGATGCCTCTGTGTGCCGTACATGCGGAGACCCCCTCCTCTGAGGAAATGGTGGACAGCTATTGCAGGATCATTGTCAATGCGGTCAACGATGCCCGTGTGGAGAACGGTCTGCCGGAGGTGGCGATCCTCCCGGAAATTTCCGGCTATGCAAAGACCCGTGCCGAGGAGATCGTGGAATCCTTTTCCCATACCCGTCCGGATGGCAGGGGATGGTCGACAGTCATGAAAGACGACGGCTTTTTCTATAACACCGCAGCCGAGAACATCGCAGCGGGCAACTACAGTCCGGTGGCGACCTTTGAGCAGTGGATGAACTCCGAGGGACATTACAAGAATATCATGAAGTCCGACATCACCCACATCGCCATCAGCTATGTGTATGACCCCTCGTCCATGTACCAGCACTACTGGAGCATGCTGGTGATCGGTGTATACGATACCAATGCCAAGCCCCTTGTCTTTGACGACCAGTATCTGCCGGGCAGAAGTATGGGGGATGTGGACGGCAATCTCGATGTCAATGTCAGTGATGCGAGCAAGATCCTGCTGTATTCCGCAGAGATGTCGAGCAGCAGCACCGCTGTCCGCAGCGATGAATTTCTGAAAGCTGCCGACGTCAACGAGGACGGCATGATCAATGCGATAGATGCATCGATCGTGCAGGCATATGCCGCTGTGGTCGGTGCCATACCCGATGCCGACTTCGCCGACATCAAGGATTATATCTGGTGATCTGACAAGGAGTAGAAAGATGGATATTATGCAGGCATCCCTGGAACAGCACAGGGAATGGGGCGGGAAGATCGAGGTCGTCTCCCGCACCCGTATCGAAGACCGTCAGTCATTGTCACTTGCGTATACCCCCGGTGTAGCGCAGCCCTGCCTTGAGATCGCAAAGGATCCGGCACTGTCCTACACTTTGACACGCCGCCATAATCTGGTGGCTGTCATTACGGATGGCACCGCCGTGCTCGGGCTCGGGGACATCGGTCCGCTTGCCGCCATGCCCGTGATGGAGGGGAAATGCGCCCTGTTCAAGGAATTTGCCGATGTGGATGCATTCCCGCTCTGTGTGGATTCCAAGGACACCGATGAGATCGTCCGCATCATTGCCGGCATTGCCGGCAGCTTCGGCGGCATCAATCTGGAAGATATTGCCGCTCCCCGCTGCTTTGAGATCGAAGCGAAGCTCAAGGCACAGCTCGACATCCCCGTTTTCCATGATGATCAGCATGGCACTGCCATCGTGGTGGCAGCGGCTTTGCTCAATGCGTGCCGTGCTGCGGGCAGAAAGCCGGAGGAGCTGGAGATCGTCATCAATGGTGCCGGTTCGGCAGGCATTGCCATTGCGAAGCACCTGCTGACGCTTGGCGTCGGGAACATCGTCATGGTCGATCTCTGCGGCATTCTCGAACGTGATGCACAGTATGACAATCCCGCCCACACTGCCATCGCCGCCATGACCAACCGCAGCGGCAAGAAGGGAACACTGGCAGATGCGGTGTGCGGGGCAGATGTGTTTATCGGCGTATCCCGTCCGGGTCTGCTGACGCCGGAGATGATACATACCATGCACGAAAAGCCCTTTGTCTTTGCGATGGCGAACCCGACACCGGAGATCATGCCGGATGCGGCAAAGGCAGCCGGTGCCTACATTGTCGGGACAGGCCGCAGCGACTTCCCGAACCAGATCAACAATGTGGTGGCATTCCCCGGCGTCTTTAAGGGTGCCCTTGCCGTGCGGGCAAGGGACATCAATGAGGCGATGAAGCTTGCCGCTACGAAAGCGATCGCAGACTGTGTCGCACCGGAGCAGCTCACACCGGAATTCATTCTTCCCAATGCTTTCGACAGGGGCGTGGCTATGGCGGTGGCAAAGGCTGTCGCACAGGCGGCGATCGACTCCGGCGTGGCAGGTTTGGCAGAAAGTCCGCTGTAATAGGGAGGGAGCCATGTTTTCTATCTCGCATCTCTGGATCCGTCTGCTCGGAACGGGCGTATGTCTTGTGCTGCTGGCATTTTTTGTCTTTCCCATGCTCATCGGCATCCGCCATGTCGGATGCTATGCCGGAACGCTCGCCTGTCTGCTCGGGATCGTATTTTTCGCTGCCAATCCGAAAGTCTCCGTTTTCCTGGGACGTGTCTGGGAAAACGGCACCGGACACATCATCATGTGTGTTGTCATCGGCATTGCCGCATTGTGTGGGATATTGGCGGTGGCGATCAGTGCGGGGATGCTCAAAGCCATGACGGATAAACCAAAGGCGGAACATCCGGTCATCGTCCTTGGCTGCAAGGTGCGCAGCAGCGGTCCGAGCCTGATGCTGCAACGGCGTCTCGATGCTGCCGCTGCCTACCTGAAGGAGCATCCGGATGTGCCTGTGATCGTCTGCGGCGGGCAGGGAAAGGATGAGCCGGAGACAGAGGCGCAGTGCATGTATGCCTACCTTGTCGGGCACGGCATTTCCGCAGACCGCATCACCAAAGAGGAGACGTCTTCCTCTACCTACGAGAACCTGATGAACGCCAGAGAGATCCTGAACAAAGAGGAACTTGGCACACAGATCACCGTTGTGACAGACGGCTATCACCAGCTTCGGGCGTCTTTGATCGCCTCGAGCCTTTCTTTACAGGCGGATGCGGTGTCGGCTGGCACGTCATGGTATCTGGTGCCGTGTTACTGGGTTCGGGAATGGCTCGGCGTCTGCTATCAGTTCGTATTCGGATAAGGCAGCAATGTATCGGCTTCCCCGGAGAGTTCCGGGGATGTCTGTATGATAATTTACATAAGGAATATTAAGGAGTAATCAGAAAATGGCGAAAACACTTGCAAAGAACTACGCACCCGAGAAATTTGAGGACAGGATCTATGCGACATGGATGGAAAAGGGCTGTTTCCATGCGGAGATCGACAGGACAAAACAGCCCTATACCATCGTGATCCCGCCCCCGAACATCACCGGACAGCTCCACATGGGACATGCCCTCGACGAGACATTGCAGGACATCCTCATCCGCTGGAAGCGCATGTGCGGCTACTGCACGCTCTGGCTGCCCGGCACGGATCATGCGGCAATTGCCACGGAGGCAAAGATCGTTGCCGCCATGCGGGAGGAGGGTCTGACCAAGGAGCAGATCGGCAGAGAAGCATTCATGGAGCGTGCATGGGAATGGAAACGCCAGTACGGCGGCAGGATCGTGGAACAGCTCAAAAAACTCGGCTCCTCCTGTGACTGGGAGCGGGAGCGGTTCACGATGGATGAGGGATGCTCCGCCGCTGTCAAGGATGTCTTTGTGCATTACTATGAAAAGGGGCTCATTTACCGTGGGGAGCGCATCATCAACTGGTGTCCCAAGTGCCGGACATCTCTGTCCGATGCGGAAGTCACCTATGAAGATCAGGCAGGACATTTCTGGCATCTGCGCTATCGTTTCAAGGATTCTGACGAGTATCTGGAGCTTGCTACGACCCGTCCCGAGACACTTCTCGGCGATACGGCTGTCGCTGTCAATCCGGATGATGAACGCTATGCCCATCTGGTCGGCAAGACGCTGATCCTTCCGCTTGTTCACAGGGAGATCCCCGTCATTGCGGATGCCTATGTCGAAAAGGAATTCGGGACGGGCGTCGTGAAGATCACACCTGCCCATGACCCGAATGATTTTGAAGTCGGCAGACGCCATAACTTGGAAGTTATCAATGTCATGACCGATGATGCCCGCATCTGCGAGGACTATCCGAAATATGCCGGCATGGACAGATACGAAGCCCGCAAGGCGATCGTTGCGGATCTCGAAGCAGAGGGCGCACTTGTCCGTGTGGAGGACTATGATCACAATGTCGGCACCTGCTACCGTTGCGGCACCACGGTCGAGCCGAAGGTTTCCACGCAGTGGTTCGTGAAGATGCAGCCGCTTGCGGGTCCTGCCATCGAAGCTGTCAGAAGCGGCAAGACCCGGTTCGTGCCGGAGCATTTTGACAAGATCTATTATCACTGGCTGGAGAATATCAAGGACTGGTGCATTTCCCGTCAGATCTGGTGGGGACATCAGATCCCGGCATTCTACTGCGATGCCTGCGGGGAGATGACAGTCACGAGGGAGAGCAGTGCAGTCTGCCCGAAATGCGGAAAGCCCATGCGGCAGGATCCGGATACGCTGGATACCTGGTTCAGCTCGGCACTCTGGCCGTTCTCTACGCTCGGCTTCCCCGAAAAGACGGAGGAACTGTCGTATTTCTATCCGACCAACACCCTCGTTACGGGGTATGACATCATCTTCTTCTGGGTCATCCGGATGATGTTCTCCGCACTGGAAAATACAGGGCAGGTGCCCTTTGATACAGTTCTCATCCACGGACTTGTCCGGGATGCACAGGGACGCAAGATGTCCAAATCCCTCGGCAACGGCATCGACCCGCTCGAGGTCATTTCGCAGTACGGTGCGGATGCCCTCCGCTTCATGCTGGCGACCGGCAATGCCCCCGGAAATGACATGCGCTACCTCGAAGAAAAGGTCAAGGCAGCCCGCAACTTCGCCAATAAGCTCTGGAATGCCTCCCGGTATATCATGATGAATCTGCCGGAGGACTTCCGGTATGAGGGACTTCCGGCGCAGCTTGCCGTGGAGGACAAGTGGCTGATCTCCTGCCTGAACCGCCTTGCCGGGGAGGTCAACGAGAACCTGACAGCCTTTGAACTGGGTGTTGCCTGCGGAAAGCTGTATGATTTCATATGGGATGTATTCTGCAGCTGGTACATCGAGCTGACCAAGCCCCGCATCCAGGCGGGCGGCGAAAGTCAGGCAACGGCACAGGCAGTGCTTGTCTGGGCAATGCAGCAGATCCTGAAACTCCTGCATCCTTTCATGCCGTTTATTACGGAGGAGATCTGGCAGGTGCTGGTCGCTGATGGCAGCATGATCATGTGCGAACCCTACCCGCAGTGGGATGAGACGCTGAACTATCCGCAGGAAGAAACGGATTTCGGCAAGGTCATCGCCGCCGTCAGGGCAGTACGCAACACCCGCACAGAGATGAACGTCCCGCCGTCTGTCAAGGCAAAGCTCTATATCGAGACTGCCGAGCCGGAGCTGTTTGCGGCAGCGGAACCTTTCTTCGAGAAGCTCGCTTCTGCCTCCGGCGTGGAGACGGGTGCGCATTTTGACATGCCGGGTGCTGCCGGTGCCGTCACGGATGCCGCAAGGATCTTTATCCCCATGGAACAGCTCGTGGACACGGAAAAGGAGCTTGCACGCCTTGCCAAGGAGCAGGAAAAAGTGCAGAAGGATATTGACTTCCTGAGCAGGAAACTGAACAATGCCGGCTTCCTTGCCAAGGCTCCTGAGTCGCTCATCAATGCCGAAAAGGCAAAGCTTGCCAAAGCACAGGAAAAGATGAGCAAGATCGAGCAGTCCATCCGCAGCTTCTCCTGAAGGCAGTGCTATGACGTATGAACAGGCGATGGCGTACCTCAGCGGCTTCAGCCGGAGCGGTGCGCCGGTGACAGATCTGCACAGGATCGCCGGGCTTCTGCAAAAACTCGGCGACCCGCAGAATGATCTGCATTTTATCCATATAGCCGGAACGAACGGCAAGGGCTCCTGTGCGGAGTATCTGACAAATATCTGCATTGACAGCGGCTACAGGACGGGGACATTCACATCCCCGTACATCCGGCATTATCGGGACAGGATCCGGCTGAACGGTGGGGACATCCCGGAGGAGGCGGTGGCTGCCCTCTGTGAAACGGTGCAGGCAGCGGCAGGGGACGCCCCCTATTCGCAGTTTGAGATCACGATGGCGATCGCCATGCTGTATTTCCGGCAGGCGCAGGCAGACATCGTGGTGCTGGAGACAGGCATCGGCGGCTTGCTCGATGCCACAAATGTCATTCTGCCGCCGGAGGTCTGCGTGATCACTTCCATTTCGAGAGATCACATGCAGCTCCTTGGCAATACGGTGGAAGAAATTGCCATGCAGAAAGCCGGGATCATCAAACCGCATTGCACCGCTGCGGTCTCGCCGGATAACGGCTATGCAGTCATACAGGTGCTGCGGCAGCGTGCAGAGGCTGTCGGGGCTTCGCTGCATATCCCGAATATGGATCTTTGTGTCGTTACGGAATGCGGCATGACGGGCAATCGTTTTCTCTACCAAAGCGGATCATACCAGACAAAAATGGGCGGCAGAAAACAGATCGCCAATGCGCTGACCGTTTTGCAGACGGTGGCACTGCTGCGTGAAAAGGGCTATGATCTCCCGGAAAGTGCGGTGCAGAGCGGTTTGCAGAGAACGCAGCTTGCCGCACGGATGCAGGTGATTTCCGCAGAGCCGCTCGTCATCCTCGACGGCTGTCACAATGCGGGCGGCGTGGGGGCACTGGTAGATGCACTGAGCGAGAGCGGCATCGACAACTGGATCGGCATCTGCGGCATGACGGACAGCAAGGATGCCGATGCGGCAGCGTTCCAGTTGGCACTGGTGCTGCGGAAGGTGCTGTGTGTGGATGATTTTGCGGACAATGCCCTGCCGAAGGAACGGCTTTGCGAATGTTTTGTCCGGCAGCACGCAATGGCATCCCCCATGGAACTGGGCGCAGCATTGTCCTATGCATACAAATGGGCAAAGGGTTCCCATGGCGGGGTCGTTATCTGCGGCTCGCTGTATCTGGCGAGCAGTGTTCTGAACCGGGAGGTTTAGAGATGGAATTTATCATCGCACTCGTTATCATCGTCATTTTGCTGTTGATCCTTGGCGTCAGTCCGGCGATCATCATGGGCGGTGTGCTGGGGCTGATCGAGCTGCTGCTGCTGTTCATGACGGGATTTTTTATCGTCTCGTTGGTGCTGCTGCTGATCGCCCGTCCTGTCAAGGCGGAATTTCTGCGCATTTACGTTTCGGATATTGTGGGGACATTTGCGGTCTACCGCATTGACGGGGAGGAGTATCACAACACCTTTCCGGCGGAGATCATGTTTGTGGATAAGATCTACCACGAAGGAAAAACCTATGCCGCACGCTTTCGCAAGATCGGCAAAAAGCATATTCTGCTCGACTGGTATAGCTATATCGTCATTGGCGTAGGGCTGCCTGTATCGGCAGCGCTGGCAGCGGGGCTTGGGTGGTTTCTGCTGCAATTTGTGGGGCTGTAAGGAGGAATTTGAATGGCTTTCCCATTTTTTAACAAGTCTAAGTCCAACGACCCGGTGCAGGACTCGAAAGAAAGCACCGCATTTCAGAAACAGGTGACTGTCACACAGGCAGATGTACAGCGGCTTGCAGAAAATGCAGGGCGTATCGTTGCCATGTTTGAGAACGTCAAGCAAGACCCGGCAGAACGGCTGATGCTTGCTGCCGGTATGGCAGGATTTGCCTGTCATCAGGCTGTCAAGGCGAACCATGAACCGTTTGTGGAGCTTGGCACAAAGGACGGCATGAAATTCTACTACGGCGATGCCGTGAATTTCTATCTGCTCGAAAATCCGTTCTGTGTGTGGAATTTTCTGGTCGGCTGCTATCAGCACATGACCGGAAAGCAGGACGTGAAAGAGGAGATCAGTCAGAAAGTACACGCACTCGTGAAACAAGGCGTGGAAAACATTGCCAATAAGGATTTTATGTTCCAGAACCGCTTTCACCCGACAGATGTGTACCTGACGGTGCAGGACTGCTGGGGCGGCATTTACCAGAACATGACAGGCGTGTACTGCAAGTCCGCCGATGAGTGGAGCGTACTGTTTGCCATTGTACTGCAAAATGTCCTCATGCACATGGAAGGGGATCCGGAACAGCTCCTGGATGCAGCGATGGAATATGTGCTGTATGTCTCGAAAATGGACATTTTGTCCGTTCGGAAAAAAGAAGTCATGCAAGACATTGGCGAGGAGCAGATCTACAATTTCTATGAGGATGGTGTGAAAGTGCAGCTTTCCCCCGAAGATGAGACATTTATCCATGATGCAGTGGATATGCTCCGGGAATTTTTCAAGGAGAACAAGTGTCCGTTCGACATTTCGATCCCGAAGAATGAGCTGTCAAGAACATTTCACTTCAAGATGGAGATCCATGATGAAATGACAGACGTCATTATCAAAGTGGATCTGAAACCACGGTTCTGTTATATTGTGTTCGTGCTGCCGTTCGGGGCAGATATGGCGAAACTGCCGGAACTGTGTACGGAGATCTGCAAGATGAATTACGGACAGCGTGCCGGCACGATGCAGGTGGATGTGCAGGACGGTCAGCTCACGATGCGTGCAGGGTTCGTGTGCGGCGGCGGTCTGCTGAAGGATGATTTTCTGCGGACGTTCCTCAGCAGCATGAAGATACTGTCAGGCAATATGGAGACCCTGAAACGCTATGCAAGACCGTCTGACAAAAGCTCTGCGTGATGGAAAGGAGAAATGATTTGAAGATCAAACAACTGATCATGACCATGATCGACGGCTTCTGCATGGCACTGGCGGACAGTGTGCCCGGCGTGTCGGGCGGTACAGTGGCGTTCCTGCTGGGGTTCTACGATCAATTCATTGGTTCGCTCAATGACCTGCTGACGGGAAACATGGATGCCAAAAAGAAGGCACTTCGCTACCTCATCAAACTGGGTGCCGGCTGGGCGGTCGGCTTCATTGCATCGGTGTTGGTGCTGACAGCAGTCTTTGAGGCACATATCTACGAGATATCCTCGCTCTTTATCGGCTTTATCCTGTTTGCCATCCCGGTGGTGATCTATGAGGAGCGTGAATGCCTGCGGCGCAGGCTCTGGACGATATTCACCCTGCCCATCGGTGCGGCACTGGTCGCACTCATCACCTATTTCAACACCGGGAGCAATGTCGTATCGCTCGATCATCCGGGTGTCGGTACATATTTCTATGTGTTTATTGCCGGGGCAATTGCCATCTGTGCGATGGTTTTGCCGGGCATTTCCGGCTCCACACTGCTGCTGATCTTCGGGCTGTACATCTCCGTGATCAGTGCAGTCAAGGCGACGCTGACACTTGATCTTCAGTATCTGCCGATCCTGATCGTGTTCGGGCTTGGCATTGTGACCGGCATCGTAAGCATTGTCCGGCTGATCCGGACGGCATTGGAAAAATGGCGCAGTGCCACGGTGTTCCTGATCATTGGCATGATGCTCGGTTCACTGTATTCTGTTGTCATGGGACCTGCCACGCTGACAGATGCCGACAAAAACCCGCTCGGACTTGCGCCGATGGATCTGTCCACGTTCAGCATCATTTTCTTCCTCATCGGCGGCGTCATCATCATCGGCATGCAGCTGCTCGGCGGCATGATGGCAAAGTCCGCTCCCGGTACGGATGCCTGAACATCCGACAGACTTTGTAAGAAGATATAAAGAGCCCGTGGAATTGCGGTCTGTGATATTGGCATCACAGATCCGGTTCCTGAATAGTATGATCTAAACAAACAAGGAGGAGATCCCTATGAAAAAACTTGGCTTTGGTCTGATGCGTCTGCCGCTGACCGACCCGAACGATGCTGGTTCCATTGACATTCCGCAGGTCTGCCAGATGGTGGATACGTTTCTGGAACGAGGCTTCACCTATTTTGACACGGCATGGATGTACTGTGCATTCAAAAGCGAGGAAGCCGCAAGAGAAGCCCTTGTCAAACGGCATCCCCGTGACAGCTTCACCCTTGCCGACAAGCTGCATGCGGAGTTCATCCACAGCAAGGAGGATCGTGACCGCATTTTCAACGAGCAGTGCCGCAAGACCGGTGTCAGCTACTTTGACTACTATCTGCTGCATGACATGGGCGTTTCCCATTACAAGATCTATCAGGAGCTGGATTGTTTCCGCTGGCTGCGTGGACTGAAAGAAAAGGGACTTGCCAAGGAAATTGGTTTTTCTTTCCATGACAATGCAGATCTGCTCGATGAGATCCTGACGGCGGAGCCGGGTCTGGATTTTGTTCAGCTCCAGATCAACTACCTCGACTGGGAGAGCGAGGGCGTCCAGTCACGGAAATGCTATGAAGTGGCAGTCAAGCACGGCATGAAGGTCATCGTCATGGAGCCTGTCAAAGGCGGCACGCTGGCAAATGTACCGGACTCCGTGACGGAGCTGTTCAAGTCGCATGCCCCGGAAATGTCCGTTCCCTCATGGGCGATCCGTTTTGCCGCAAGTCTGGAGCATGTCATGGTCGTGCTGTCCGGCATGAGCAATGTGGAGCAGCTTCTTGACAATACGAGCTATATGCAAAATTTCCAGCCACTGACAGAACAGGAGCTTGCGGTCGTGCAGAAGGCAGCGGACCTCATCAACCATGGCATTGCCATTCCCTGCACCGGATGTTCCTACTGCACAGAGGGATGCCCGATGAACATCGCCATCCCGAAGTATTTCTCACTCTACAATGCAGATCTGCAGGAATGTGAGGAAAAGGGCTGGACACCGCAGGGCGAATACTATGACAATCTGACGAAAGTGTTCGGCAAGGCAAGTGCCTGCATTGCCTGCGGGCAGTGTGAGGGTGTCTGTCCGCAGCATCTTCCCATCATCGAGCATCTGAAAACAGTTGCAGAATACTTTGAAAAGGGCTGAAAAAAGATAGCTTTGCAGTGACAGATCACAGGGAGGCAGCGAATGCATGGATTCCGTATTTGAACGAATTTACCGCATTGTCCGGCAGATACCCCCCGGCAAGGTCGCAACGTATGGCATGGTCGCACTGCTCTCCGGCGATCCCCGCCGGGCAAGGGTGGTGGGCTATGCCCTGCACAGAAATCCGGAGCCGGGGGTCATTCCCTGTCACAGGGTGGTGAATCGCTTCGGGGAACTGGCACCTGCCTTTGCCTTTGGCGGAGAACATGCGCAGCGTGCGCTGCTGGAACAGGAGGGTGTCCTGTTCCGGGAGGATGGGCGTGTCGATATGGAGGCCTGTCTGTGGGACGGAACGGAGGCGGATACATGACACCGCTTGCCG
>CANQYC010000044.1 GCA_947627945.1 uncultured Clostridia bacterium | reverse complement strand
TAGTATGCTGTTTTTTGGACGAGGGGGCACTTTTGGCAAAAAAGTGCCCCCTTCTTTCCCATACCTTGTTCTATCCTCTCCGCCCTTGTGGCGGGGACGAAACCCCTCCCCCAACCCCCTCCCCTTTCAGGGGAGGCGGGCTTTTTTTGCAGGGGGCTTCGCTCCCTGCACCCCTGAGCAGCGTGACGCTGCACCCGTGCGGCAGCGTGACGCTGCATCCCTGCGCATTCCGTAGTGTCAAGCTTTTGTAACGATCAAAGCTTGCGTTCTGCTTCGTATAACGCCTATCCCCCAATTTGCCTTACGGCGAAAAGGGGGATAGGCTTTTGTTTACCCCATCCCCATAAAACAAGCGGGGGAACCGTAACGATCCCCCGCCGATCATCAGATCTGTGCAGAATAATTGGGTGCTTCCTTCGTAATATAAATATCATGCGGATGGCTCTCTTTCAGCCCGGCACCGGTTATGCGCACAAAGTTTGCCTTCTCCCACAGCTCCGGGATGGTAGCGCAGCCGCAGTAGCCCATACCGGCACGGATGCCGCCGATGAGCTGGAAGACCGTATCTGCCAGCGCACCCTTGTACGGCACACGTCCCTCGACACCTTCCGGCACCAGTTTCTTGGCACCCTCCTGAAAATATCTGTCTGTGGAGCCGTCTGCCATTGCCCCAAGACTGCCCATGCCACGGTAGACCTTGAATTGTCTGCCCTGGTAGATCTCCGTCTCGCCGGGTGCCTCCTCACAGCCCGCCAGCAGACTGCCCAGCATGACCAGATCCGCACCGGCTGCCAGTGCCTTGACAATGTCGCCGGAATATTTGATACCGCCGTCTGCAATCACGGGGATGTTGTACTTCTTCGCCACACATGCCACATCATAGACCGCCGTGATCTGCGGCACGCCGATACCTGCCACAACACGGGTGGTACAGATGGAACCGGGTCCGATCCCCACTTTCAGACAGTCCGCACCACAGGCGATCAGCTCCTCTGCCGCTTCGGCAGTCGCAATATTGCCTGCGATCACAGGCACATCCGGGAATTCCGCCTTGAGCTGACGGAGCGCACGCAGGATATTCGCACTGTGTCCATGTGCGGAATCCAGCACCAGCACATCCACCTGTGCATCGATCAGTGCTGCCGCACGTTCCATCATGTTCCCGGTCACGCCGATGCCGGCACCGCAGAGCAGTCTGCCACGGGCATCTCTGGCAGAATTCGGGAATTTCACGGACTTCTCAATATCCTTGATCGTGATGAGTCCCTTGAGATACCCGCCCTCATCCACGAGCGGGAGTTTCTCGATCTTGTGCTTGCTCAGGATCTTCTGTGCCTCCTCGAGCGTCGTGCCGACGGGCGCAGTGATGAGCTTTTCCCGGGGCGTCATGACCTCACCGATCCGGGCATGGTAATCGCTCAGGAACCGCATGTCCCGGTTCGTGATGATACCGGCAAGCCTGCCCTCACCGTCCACGATCGGCACACCGGAGATGCGGAACTTCCCCATCAGCTCATCCGCATCCGCAACGATCCTGTCCTCTGTCAGGGAGAAAGGATCCACAATGACGCCGTTTTCGGAACGCTTGACCTTGTCAACTTCCTCCGCCTGCTGTTCAATGGACATATTCTTGTGGATAATGCCGATACCGCCCTCACGGGCAATTGCGATCGCCATACGGGAATCGGTGACCGTATCCATTGCGGCTGTTGCGATCGGCGTATTCAGGTGAATATCCTTCACCAGCCTCGTCCCGAGGGAAACCAAATTCGGCGTCACCTCGGATCTGGCGGGGATCAGCAGGACATCATCGAATGTCAGCCCCTCTTTCTGGAATTTTGTACTTTCGTTCATCATTGCAGACCATCCTTTCCACAGCATGCACATCTTAAATATTCAGGTATTTTTACTATAATACTCTTTTTTTTCGGAAATGTCAAGGGGTTGCGAGACCAAATTTCCCTTACAAAACCTTGCAGTATTTGTCTATTTTTCACAATGTCGCATCCCCCGCTGTCATAACACATGTGAAAATTGGAGAAAACAGACATTTCCCCCGCCCCTCACAAATGTTTTTTTGTTTTTTTCAAAAAAAGACTTGACAAACCTCTCCGTTTGTGATATAATAATATCTGTCGCCGGAATTGCGGCAGAGGGCACGGCATTGCTGGTGTAGCTCAGTTGGTAGAGCAGCTGATTTGTAATCAGCAGGTCGGGGGTTCGAGTCCGTCCACCAGCTCCAGTTTCCATGTTCTCCGGCGCATGTCAATAGCTGGGAGAGTTCCCGAGTGGTCAAAGGGGGCAGACTGTAAATCTGTTGCTTCGGCTTCGATGGTTCAAATCCATCCTCTCCCACCAAAAGCGTCCTATATGGGACGCTTTTTTTGTTTGTCATGTACATAAATGCCCGCAGGAAAGCCCTCTCCCCAATCGGGAGAGGGCTTCTGTCAGGCAGTGGCATCATACCGTATGCTTGACACGCTCCGACTCCTCCGCACGCTTGGCGTCGTTGAAGCGGTCAAGAGTGCCGACGAGGTAGCCGGTGATGCGGCGGATCCGGTCGAAGGGCACAGTATCGTAGGTGTAAGACACATCCACAAAGTCTCCGTCGACCTTGAACGTGACCTCTTTGAGGATCTGTTCGGGGTGTTTTTGACGGATCATGCGGATATACGCCTGTGCTTCTTCCTGAGACAGGCAGCCGCCTTCTACTTGGTAACTCATGGGTATTCACCTCCTGCGAATGATCTCAGTTCTATTATAGCACAGGGCGAGAATTTTTTCAAGTACTTTTTTAAGCACCCCACCCCCAACCCCCTCCCCGCCAGCGGGGAGGGGGCTATGTTGCAGGGGGCTTCGCCCCCCTGCAACCCCCAGCGGCAGGCACTGCACCCCCGCCACGGGCATCCACAAACCCAGCCTAATCAGTTTTTTTGCCCCAGCTTTTTTTCCAAAAAAAGCTGGCAGGAGTCCAGAGGACGGCGTCCTCTGGTCGCCGCCCGCAGGCGGCGAAACACTCTTGCGCCACGCCATTTTCAGGGGGTGAAGTCTAAAAAACAGCATAGTATGCTGTTTTTTGGACGAGGGGGCACTTTTGGCAAAAAAGTGCCCCCTTCTATCCCTGCTATCGAATTTTCCTATCCGCCCTTGCGGCGGATACGAAACCTCAACGCCCCTATTAACCCCTCCCCCAACCCCCTCCCCTTTCAGGGGAGGCGGGCTTTTGTTCACGTTGCCTCTTGACAAATCCAAATACATATGCTATAATAAACCTGTATATGCCCCCACAAGGGCTATCCCAACCCAACCGCCGGATCCCCGGCAAAAAAATCATCAAGGAGGACTTTATATCATGAAGTACAGAAGGATCTCAGCCGCACTCGCTGCCCTTGCCATGGCTGCCAGTGCCGGTGTCGGTGCATTCCCGGTGCAGGACATGCCTGCCATCATCGCCAATGCCGAAGACGGCACCTATGAAAACCTGACCTACGAAGCAACTGATACAGAGGTGTATATCACCGGCTGTGATGCAAGTGCCACTTCTGTTGAGATCCCGGACGAGATCGACGGGCTGCCCGTCACCTCCATTTCTAACGAAGCTTTTCAGGATAAAACACGGCTGGCATCCGTGACCATCGGCAGCAATGTCACCTCCATCGGATTCCGTGCATTTCAAAATACTGGGCTGAAATCTGTCACCATTCCCGATACAGTAACATCTGTCGGATACAGTACATTTGATGGCTGCACCTCTCTCGAAACTGTCACCATCGGTACGGGTCTGGAAGCGATCTCTGACAGCATGTTCTATGGCTGCAGCAGACTCAAAGCCATCGACATCCCCGATAACATTGGCAGCATCGGAGACAGTGCTTTCATCGGTTGCAAAGCACTTGCAACAGTAACAATGCATGATGGCTTACGGACCATCGGTTACGAATCTTTCAACGGATGCAGCGGTCTGAAAGAGATCGTGATCCCGGATACGGTCTCAGAGATCGGCAACGAAGCATTCCGTGACTGCACCTTGCTCAGCTCCCTTGACCTCGGCAGCAACGTGCAGTCGATCGGCTACTATGCGTTCTCAGGAACGTCTGTCAAGTCCGTAACGCTCCCCGCCACACTGAATTCCATGTCACACAACGTGTTCAACGGCTGTACTGCCCTTGAAACAGTGGTGATCGAGGATGGTGCTTCTTCGATCGGGGCTGGTGCTTTCGCCGGCTGCACCAAGATCAAGAAACTTGATATCCCCGGCAGCGTTTCCACGATCAGCTATTGTGCCTTTACCGGCTGCAAGGCTCTCGAATCAGTAACATTCCATGAGGGACTGCAAACGATTGAAAACCGTGCTTTCCAGGATTGCACTTCCCTGAAAAGTGTGGAACTGCCGGATACCCTGCAAACAATCGAATATGATGCATTCCGTGACTGCAGCCGTCTGGAAACACTTGATCTCGGCAGCAGTGTGCAGTCGATCGGCTACTGGGCGTTCTCCGGAACATCTGTCAAATCCGTAACGCTCCCCAGCACACTAAGCTCCATGTCGTACGACGTCTTCAACGGCTGCACTGCCCTTGAGACAGTGGTGATCGAGGATGGTGCTTCTTCGATCGGGGCTGGTGCTTTCGCCGGCTGCACCAAGATCAAGAAACTCGATATCCCCGGCAGCGTTTCCACGATCAGCTATTGTGCCTTTACCGGCTGCAAGGCTCTCGAATCAGTAACATTCCATGACGGACTCCAAACGATCGGAAACCGTGCTTTCGAGGATTGCACTTCTCTCGAAAATGTTGTATTTCCGAGCAGTCTCAACACGATTGAATATGATGCATTCCGTGGCTGCCAAAAACTGCGCTATGTCGTGCTTCGTGATCGTATAGCAGAAATTGACAACGGCGTATTTATGGACTGCGATGCCCTCACCAGAGTCTATTATGAAGGATCTGCCGAGGAATGGGGCTACATTGAAATTAAAGACTGGATGAATGATGATCTTCTCAATGCCAAGTTCTACTACAACACCACCGAGCCGACACCGATCGAACTCGGAGACGTCAACGACGACGGCAGCATCAACGCCTCTGACGCCGCATCCGTTCTGCTCGAGGCTGCCACGATCGGTGCCAACGGATCGGGCAATTTCAGCAGTGACGAGAAAGAAGCCGCCGACATTGACGCAAACGGCAACGTCAACGCCAGCGATGCCGCTTACATCCTGCAATATGCCGCCCTCGCCGGCGCAAACGGACACGCCAGCTTCGACGAGATCCTGAAGTAAGACGCATATTGTCAAAAAATGAAAATTAAGGGAGGTTTCACATGAAACATAGAAGAATGACTGCTGCTGCCATCTTGGCAGCAGCCGCCATGACATTGGGGATCGTTTCCGCACCCGTCTCCGCCGCCCATGTGGAGACCGCCGTCACGGCACAGGCAGCTGCGACCTACGGCGATCTTACCTATGAGTATAACGCCAGCGGCATCACGATCGTGGAGTACACCGGCACCGAAGCCAGCATGCTCATCATCCCCGAAAAGATCAATGGCACCCCCGTCACTGCGCTCGGTGAATACTGCATCGCAGCGCACGATGAACTGACCAAAGTGACCATCCCCGACAGCGTGACGACCATCGGTGAATTCGCATTTGGTGCCTGCACGAAGCTCGAACAGGTGGACATTCCCGAAACGGTGACAAATATCGGTCAGGGCGCACTGATGCTCTGCTCCTCGCTGAAAAGCGTCAAGCTGCCGAGCAAACTCACCACGATAGAAGCTGCCACTTTCTTTGCAAGCAGTGCCCTTGAGACAGTGAACCTGCCCGCCGGACTGACGAGCATCGAGGAGGAGGCATTTGCCGCCACTGCGCTGAAAGATGTCACTCTCCCCGCCGGTCTGAAGACCATCGGCGAGGCAGCATTTGCATTTTGCTGTTTCGATACGATAACGATCCCCGCCAGCGTGACGGCCGTCGGCGAATCCGCATTCGGCGGCTGCCTGAGCCTGACAGAGATCAGCGTCGCATCCGGCAACACTGCATGCAAAGCCGTTGACGGCGTCCTGCTGACAAAGGATGGCAAGACACTGCTGCAATATCCGTCCGCCCGTCCAGGCGTATCCTACACGGTACCGGATGGCGTGGAGATCATCGGCATGGCGTCATTCTTTGCCAATACGGAATTGAAAGAGATCACGCTCCCGGTAAGCCTGAGATCCGTTCATGAAAGTGCTTTCAGCGACATTCGCTCCACAGAGGGATTGGATCTGATCGATGGGATCTCGCTGCTGGCTCTCAGCACGCTCGATACGCTCGAGGCATGCCCGATCTTAGAGAAAGTCACCTACAAAGGCACCATCGCCCAGTGGAACAAGATCGAGATACAGGAGTTTAATGAGGCACTCCAGCTCTCCGCACTCGCATCCGGCTTGTCGCCCTACGGCGATGTCAATTATGACGGTGTCGTCAATGCTTCGGATGCTGCCGGGGTACTGATGGAGGCAGCCGAGATCGGTGCCAATGGCGTTGGTTCTTTCACCAGTGCCGAAACAAAGGCAGCCGACATTGACGGCGGCGGCACCATTTCCGCCAGCGACGCCTCCTACATTCTCCGCTATGCGGCAATGAAAGGCGCATCCGGCGATGACTTTGACATCCGCACGCTGGTAAAGTAATTATAGAAAATTATCATGCATGATAAACACCACCCGCCTCTTTACGGAGGCGGGTGGTGTTGTTGTGGGGGACATAGCAAAAAGCAGCCCCTCCCTTGGAAAGGGAGGGGACTGTTTTTATAGATCATCAGAAGCCATAGTATTCGTAGGGCATTGTTGTCTCGTAGTAGTAGTCGTCATCATAATCCTCGTCATCGCTGTAATCATCATAACCGTAGTCATAATCATAATAATACAGCGTCTCCTTCGGCTCCATGGACTTCAGTGCCCACACCGCACTGACTTCGTTGCACAGGAGTTCCTTTTCCTTGCCGTTGTACAGATACAGGTCACCGTCGGATACATAGAGCATCTTCTTGCTGTCCAGACGGACGATCTGGGTCACATCATCGGCAATGATGGTCTTGTCGCCCTTCTTGTTGATCAGAGTGACTTCATACCCATAGCTGTAACGGTAGCCGGTATTGGCAAGGATGCTGCCATCCTCATAGATGCGCAGTCCGTTGCCCATGACATCCTTGGCGATCAGCGTGCTGTCTGTGCCGTTGTAGCTGTAGACATCCATGAAGGCATTGCCGCTGGTCTCATAGACCCCGCTGCCATAGTAGAGCGTGTCGCCGTCTACGGAAAGGATCGTGCCATCGTCGGAGATGATGTCGAACTTTTCGACACTGCCGCCGTTGATATTTGCCACGGACAGCCCGCCGTCACCGTCATTCAGGTACAGGCGGCCGCCGACCAGATCTATCCTGCCGTAGCCTTTCCCGATCGAATCTGCCACGTCCTCTGCTGCTGTCTCGGAGAACTGTGCGGTGCTGCCGTCCTCGGAAGATACCAGATAATTCTGTGCCTCGTAGTCCATCTCGAACAGCTCGGTCACTTCACCCGCATAATCGAGCTTCTCAATGTCCATTTTCTCGGTGATCATATCCACCGTGTTGTACATCACGGTGCCGGCTCTGTTGGTCACATACAGTGCCTTGTCAGTGATGAGCTTCGGCTCACTGGTGCCATCGTAGTAGTAAACGCTCTTTGTGGCATAGTCATTGTCTTTGTCCTTGAGTTCCTCACGCATACTAATGCGGTCGGCTGCCTCCTCGTAGACATCATATGCCTCGTAGTAAGCATCCCAGTCAACATCCGTGCCTGTCTCTTCCTTGTGGAAGCAGAGACGCAGATACTCTGTGGAACTGATCTCATCGTCCGGATCGCTGACTGCCTTGATGAGCGTATTCATATCCTTCTTGACGGCATCGTCAACGAGGAAGTAGCCGTCCTCATCTTCCTTGGACTTGTATTTGTCCACGAACTTCTTGTAGTCGGCAGCATGATCATCGTCATTTTCTGCGGCATACTCAAGAGATTGATAGGAGAACCATGAACTGTAGAAAGAGGAGGCTTTGGTGCAGGAGCAGTACAGCTCGCTGTACTCCTTGGGATCATCGCTCTCATACATCTTGTAATAACTATAGACCGGCTCGCTGAAATCGTCCGTATTCGGCTCCTTGACCGCACTGTCGGCAGATGCCTTTTCATCCGTGACATAATCGTACAGGCTCAGCTTCTCCTTGTTTTCCACAGAGTACAGGATCTTGGTGCCGTCCTCATTCTCGGAGAGTACTTCTGCATTGTCAGCGATCTTCTCCGGATCGGTACCGATGCCCACCTTGTAGAGGGAGTTGTTGCCGTCGTCGTCAGACTTGATGTAGAGGATGTTGTCAAGATTTTCCATGCTCTCGACATAGTCGTAATTGGATGCCAGCTTGGTCTTGTTGTCAACGTCCTTCAGATCAGCACCGTACAGCACATAGCCGTCTCTGCTGTTGCCGGAAGTGAAAGCGATGCGACCCTTGTCATCTGTATTGTAGGTGCCGACCTCCTTGCCGACCTGCACCGGATCCTTGCCGGCGTAGTAATACAGCGTATCATCGGCATTCTGGTAGAGAATGGTACCATCGTCCAGCATGCTGAAACCGAGCTGTACATTGGTGCCGATGACCTCGATGTACTTCTCGTTCTTGCTGGAATCCTTCTTCATCTTGCCATACTGGGCACGGCACAGAGAACCGACACCCTCACCGGCATCGACTTTGGTGTAGTAGTAGATGTACTTGCCGTCCGGGCTGAATTTCAGCAGGCTCGAAGAATATCTGCTGGAAGTGATACGGCTCGAGTCGATCTCGAAGGACTTATCCTTTTTCAGGCTCGTGAGCAGCATATAATCGCCGTCAGAGAAGTATACATAGGCATTGTCATTGCCCTTGGATGAGAGAAGTGAACCAACACCGATGCAGCCGACAGCGACCACGAGAACTGCCGCAATACCGGCAATGATGAGGGGGAGCTTCTTGTTGCCGCCGGAAGAAGGTGCGGGCGTACCGGGCTGCGGTACGGGTGCGGGCTGCGGGATGGGTGCGCCGGCAGGTGCTGCGTTCTGGGCAGGTGCCGGGTTCGGGGCAGGTGCTGCGTTCGGAGCGGGTGCCGCATTCTGGGCGGGTGCCGGATCCGGAGCAGGTGCTGCATTCGGAGCAGGAGCTGCATTCTCGGCGGGTGCCGGAGCTTCAGCGGGTGCTGCATTCTCAGCGGGTGCCGTGTTCTCGGCAGGAGCTGCCTTTGCAACGGTCTGAAGATCTGCGCCGCAGGCGTCACATTTCAGCGTTCCATCAGGGAGTTCTTTACCACAGTTGGGACAAAACATAGATGTACCTCCAAATTTCAGGATAGATGAACGGCAATCCGCAGGGAATGACGGATGAAAAAAGATTGCCCCTCTCGATTTAAATTGTACCATATCTGCGGCGGGATGTCAATAGTTTCGTCGTATTTACTCTATTTTCCACATTTTTCGGCGTTCATATGTTATGGTTTCTGGCAATTTTATCCGATGGCAGGGACTGGAAACGGCGCATGGAAGTAGTCTGCGGGATTTGACAAGTACTCCGATCTATGGTATAATAGAGCTGATACGATCACAGTCTGCGCAAAGGAGAATACGCATGAAAAATACATTCGGACAGAACATTTCCGTCACGATCTACGGAGAAAGCCACGGCGAAGCCATCGGCGTCGTCCTGGACGGCATGACGCCCGGCATCCCGGTGGATGATGCCTTTATTGCCGCACAGCTCACCCTGCGCCGCCCTGCGGGCAGGATCTCTACGTCCCGGCAGGAGCAGGATGCCTACCATATCGTGAGCGGTGTCTTTGAGGGAAAGACGACCGGCACGCCGCTGTGCATCATGATCCCCAATACCCAGACCCGCAGCAAGGACTATGCGGCGACACGTTCCCTTGCCCGCCCGGGGCATGCGGACTATACTGCCGCCTGCAAATACCACGGCTTTGAGGACTACCGGGGCGGGGGGCATTTCAGCGGGCGGATCACTGCCGGTCTGGTCGCCGGCGGTGCCATTGCCCTGACGGCACTGCACGGAAAGGGCATCCGCATCGGTACGCATATCGCACGCTGCGCCGGGGTCGATGACCGTGGGTTCGGCGACCTGACGGAGGACATCCGGCGGCTCGAAACGATGCCGTTCGCTGTGCTTTCGGAGCAGGCGGGCGATGCCATGTTACAGCGGATGGAAGCGGCAGCGGCGGCGGGCGACAGTGTCGGCGGCATCCTTGAAACTGCCGTGACCGGCATGCCCGCAGGGGTGGGAGAACCGTGGTTCGATACGCTTGAGGGGATGCTGGCGCATGCACTTTTCAGCATTCCGGCTGTGAAGGGCGTGGAATTCGGCGGCGGCTTCGCCATGACCGATCTGCCCGGCAGTGAGTGCAATGATGCGTTCCGGATGGACGGTGACCGGATCGTGACGGCTACCAACCACAACGGCGGCATCAACGGCGGCATTTCCAACGGGATGCCGATCGTGTTCCGCTGTGCTGTCAAGCCGACGCCCTCGATCTATCTGCCGCAGGAAACGGTGGACTTCTACCGGAAAGAAAATGCAGAACTCCAGATACAGGGCAGACATGACCCTGCCATCCTGCACCGTGCGAGGGTGGTGGCGGACAGCGTGACGGCACTGGTGCTGTGCGATGCGTTGGCAGGACGGTTCGGGACGGACTATTTCATGACAGACTGATGCACTGCCCGGACAATTTGGCAAGTTTCTGCATTTGTCCGGGTTTTCAACATGTCAAATTGTGCAAAAAGCTGAAATTTCTGAAAAAACAGAAAATAGCCTTGCTTTTTTCTGCAAAGGTGGTAAAATAGAATTAGCACTCAAAGAGAGAGAGTGCTAACAGGAGCCGATGCCTCGGCGCAGGGGTCGGCTTTTGAATTGCCAATTTCAAAAAGGGAGGTCTACATGATGACAGTAAAACCATTGTTTGACCAGGTTCTCATCAAGATGACGGAAGCAGAGGAAACGACCAAGAGCGGGATCATTCTTGCTGGCTCCGCAAAGGAGAAGCCGCAGGTAGCAGAGGTCATTGCCGTTGGTGAGGGCAAGTATGACGATAACGGAAAGCTCATCCCCATGGTCGTCAAGCCCGGCGACAAGGTGCTGACCAGAAAGTATGGCGGCACAGAGGTAAAGCTGGACGGCGAGGAATATACGCTCGTGGGTCAGGAGGACATCCTGGCGATCGTCACAGACTGAGCAGTTCTGATACAAATCAATCAATAAGGAGAGATGGGATATGGCTAAGGATATCAAGTACGGAGAGGATGCCAGAAAGGCACTTCAGGCAGGCATCGACAAGCTCGCTGACACGGTGAAGATCACACTCGGTCCGAAGGGCAGAAATGTGGTGCTGGATAAGAAGTTCGGCGCACCGCTCATCACCAATGACGGTGTGACCATTGCAAAGGACATCGAGCTGGAGGATGCGTTCGAGAACATGGGCGCACAGCTCGTCAAGGAAGTCGCTACCAAGACCAATGACGCTGCCGGCGACGGCACGACCACGGCGACGTTGCTGGCACAGGCGATCGTGCGTGAGGGCATGAAGAACATCGCCGCAGGTGCCAATCCGATGGTACTCAAGAAGGGCGTTGCCAAGGCTGTGGATGCCGCTGTAGACAGCATCAAGGCAAATTCCAAGCCGGTAGAGGGCACAGATGACATTGCCCGTGTCGGCACCGTTTCTTCCGCCGATGAGACAGTCGGCAAGCTCATTGCAGAGGCAATGGAGAAAGTCACCTCCGACGGTGTCATCACCATTGAGGAGAGCAAGACCGCTGAGACCTACTCCGAGGTCGTTGAGGGCATGCAGTTCGACAGAGGCTACATTTCCCCCTACATGGTAACGGATACCGAGAAGATGGAAGCCGTTTATGACGATGCCTACATCCTCATCACGGATAAGAAGATCAGCAACATTCAGGAGATCCTGCCGCTGCTCGAGCAGATGGTACAGGCTGGCAGAAAGCTGGTCATCATCGCAGAGGACATCGAGGGCGAGGCACTGACGACCATCATCCTCAACAATCTGAGAGGCACTTTCAAGTGCGCTGCTGTCAAGGCACCCGGCTTTGGCGACAGACGCAAGGAGATGCTGCGTGACATCGCCATCCTGACCGGCGGTGAAGTGATCACCGAGGAACTGGGTCTGGAGCTGAAGGATACCACTGTAGAGCAGCTCGGCCGTGCCCGTCAGGTCGTGATCCAGAAGGAGAACACCATCATTGTGGACGGTGCCGGCGAGTCCGATGCCATCAAGGCAAGAGTGGCACAGATCAGATCCCAGATCGAGGCTGCGACTTCTGACTTTGACCGTGAGAAGCTGCAGGAGCGTCTGGCAAAGCTCTCCGGCGGTGTGGCAGTGATCAAGGTCGGTGCTGCTACCGAGATCGAGATGAAGGAGAAGAAGCTGCGTATCGAGGATGCGCTCGCTGCTACCAAGGCAGCCGTAGAGGAGGGCATCGTTGCCGGCGGCGGCACGGCACTCATCAATGCCATCCCGGCAGTGGAGAAGCTGGTCGGCGAGCTGGAGGGCGATGAAAAGACCGGTGCTGCCATCATCCGCACCGCTCTTGAGGCACCCCTGCGTCAGATCGCACTGAATGCCGGACTGGAGGGCAGTGTCATTATCGACAAGATCATTTCCTCCGGCAAGACCGGTTACGGTTTCGATGCCTACAATGAGAAGTATGTAGATATGATCCCGGCAGGCATCGTAGACCCGACCAAGGTCACCAGAAGTGCGCTCCAGAATGCTGCTTCCGTGGCAGCGATGGTACTCACGACCGAGAGCCTTGTCGCAGACATCAAGGAGCCGGAGCCTCCGGCACCGCAGATGCCCGCAGGCGGCATGTATTGATGCACCGCAGATAAATGTCATCCGCCCCCGATACCGGATCGGGGGCGGATGTTTGTTTATGGCTATGTGCCTGACTATGTACTTTTCAGGATATTGCGTGCTTTGAGGACGATATTCTTGTCGTTCTCGTAGGTGAGCATATTGGCGGCATGACCGATGTCCACCCAGCGGATCTCGGAGATCTCCTCCGCCTGTGGGACATAGTCGTAATTTTTCGCCTTGCCGATAAAATAGACCACCACTTTCTGGGTATCCCGCTTCGGAGAGTAGGACACCGTTTCACGGAACGTGGCGTCGATGATGACGTCGATGGAGGTCTCCTCCCGGATCTCACGAATGGCAGTTTCCACCTCCGTTTCCCCCGGCTCCATATGCCCCTTGGGAAATGACCAGTGCCCGCTGTTGATGTGGCGTATCAGCAGGATCTCAATATTTCCATGAAATCTGCGGTAGACGATGGCACCGCAGGATTTTTCATGCCGCATGGTAGCAACTCCTTCCCGATCTTGGTTTCATCCCCGGAGGATCCCGGGAATGTCTATTTGTTATAAATAGTATAGCATATTTTATCTATTTTGTCCATATCTTTTTTTGCGGATAGAGAAAAAATTTGAAAAGAAATATGTTTTTTTGCGAAAAACGATTTACAAACAGCACGAAATGTGATAGAATAGAAAACAGAGAAAGGAGAGATCGTGCCTATGGACACGTTTCATACGTTTACTGCACATGCGGCTGCGCCGTCCATCGACCCGCAGGATCCGTTTGGCAATGAAACGGAATTTGCGGGCTATAACCCTGATTATGGCGACATTGTCCCGCAGATCCGCATTCCCGGCTGCCGTATCCCCCTGCGCCCCAATGCGAGGGAGAAGTCCCGGCTGCGCCGGTATCATAACATCGTCGGCGGCTTTCTGCTCGGACATCTGGTCGTGACGAATGTGATCATCGTGATCATGATAGAGCTTTTCTATCTGTTTACTTCCATGGTGGATGCGTCCCGCTTCGGCGGACAGCTGCCGTCAGGCTACGACACGACACTGAGCGAATATCTGTCCGGCTCCTCCACCATGATCGCAATGACCTGTCTGGTCTATGGGCTTTTCAATGCGCTGACGGCGTGCGTTGGCTGCAAGGCGACAAAGATCCCGGTGTCCTCGCTGTTCCAGACAAGGAGCTTTCATGCGGGGCATGCGGTGACATATGTCTGCATTGCCCTTTTCTTACAGACGGTCACGGGCTGGGCAGCTGTCGGGCTGACAGATCTGTTCGAGGGCGTGGGCATCACCCTGTATGAGGCGGATATGTCTACATCGCAGGATGCGAAAAGCACTGTCATTTCCCTCGTATACAGCGTGCTGGTCGCACCGGTGACGGAGGAATTGCTGATGCGGGGCTTTGTGCTGAAAAATCTGTCCCGTTCCAGTCAGCGGTTCGGCATCCTGATGAGTGCCTTTCTGTTCGGTATCTGGCATGAAAATGTGGCACAGTTCATTCTGGCATTCACGGCGGGATGCTTTTTTGGCTATATTGCGATGAAGCACAATTCTCTGGTGCCGTCCATCATCTGCCATATGGTCGTCAACTGCTTTGCGGAGCTGTTCACCATTTTCGAGACCTACGGACTGGACTACGCCTATTCCATCGCCAATATGGTCTATCTGCTGCTTGTGGTCGCAGGTATGATCCTGCTGGCTGCGATGTGGTTCACGGACAGGATGCCGCAGACGACACCGGAACAGACGGAACGGGGATTCCGCATCACGCTGACGAGCATCCCGATGCTGCTCGTGTGCGTGCTGCATATCGGGTTTTCGGTGTACCTGATCGTGGATGCTTCAACGGCGTTGTGACGTTTGTATATGACGGGAAAGGAATCATAGAAAAATGATCGGATTTGATAACGAAGCCTACCTGAAAACACAGTCCGCCCACATCCGGGAGCGCATTGCCCGTTTCGGCGGCAAGCTCTATCTGGAATTCGGCGGCAAGCTCTTTGACGACTATCACGCCTCCCGGGTGCTGCCGGGCTTCAAGCCGGACAGCAAGCTGCAGATGCTGCTCGAACTGAAAGACGAGGCGGAGATCGTGATCGTCATCAATGCCGCAGATATTGAGAAGAACAAGGTGCGGGGGGATCTCGGCATCACCTACGATGCCGATGTGATCCGGCTCATCGGGGTGTTCCGGCGCATCGGGCTGTATGTCAGCAGCGTCGTGCTGACACGTTACGACAGCCAGCCCTCTGCCGATGCGTTCTGCCGCCGCTTGGAAACGCTCGGCGTCCGTGTGTACCGGCATTACCACATCAAGGGCTATCCCGCTGATCTGCCGCACATCATCAGCGAGGAGGGCTACGGACGCAATGACTACATAGAAACGAGCCGCCGTCTGGTGGTGGTCACTGCGCCGGGACCCGGCAGCGGCAAGATGGCGACATGCCTGTCCCAGCTCTACCATGAACACCGGCGGGGCGTGAATGCCGGGTATGCGAAGTTTGAGACATTCCCGATCTGGGACCTGCCGCTGCGGCATCCGGTCAATATCGCCTACGAGGCGGCGACTTCCGACCTGAACGATGTGAATATGATCGACCCTTTCCATCTTGAGGCATATGGGGAGGCGGCAGTGAATTACAACCGGGATGTGGAGATCTTTCCGGTACTCAATGCCATGTTCAGCCGGATCCTCGGCGAATCGCCCTATAGATCCCCCACGGATATGGGTGTCAACATGGCGGGCAGCTGCATTGTGGACGACGATGCCGTCTGCAAGGCGGCACGGGAGGAGATCATCCGGCGGTACTATACTGCCCTGTGCGGGAACCGCAGGGGCACGGTGCCGGAGGAGGAACTCTACAAGCTCGAACTGCTGATGAAGCAGGCAGGGGTCTCGGCGGAGGACAGGCGTGTGGTGGCACCTGCGCTTGCGAAAGAGCAGGAGACCGGAGAACCGGCGGCAGCGATGGAACTGCCGGACGGGACGCTGCTCACGGGGCGGACATCCGACCTGCTCGGGGCATGTTCGGCACTGCTGCTCAATGCGCTGAAACAGTTTGCCGGGCTGGACGATGCCGTGCTGCTGATGTCGCCGCATGTCATTGAGCCGATCCAGAATCTCAAAGTGCAGCATCTGGGCAACAACAATCCCCGCCTGCATACGGATGAGACGCTGCTGGCACTTGCCATCTGTGCGAACACGGATGAAAATGCAAGGCTCGCCATGGAACAGATCAGCCGTCTGCGGGGCTGCGAGGCACATTCGACGGTGATCCTGTCAGCAGTCGATGAACGCATCTTCCGCCGCCTTGGCATCAACTTGACGTGTGAACCGAGGTTCAGCAGTGTCCCTGCGGAACGGGGGGGGACAGTAAGGAGCAGGGGGCATATAGCCCCTGAGTAGGGGTGCGGGGCAAAGTTCCTCGCAACATAGCCACGAGTTGGGGTGCAGGGCGAAATTCCTCGCAACATAGCCACGAGTGGGATGCGGGAGCGAAGCTCCCCGCAATATAGTCCTCGAGTGGGGTGCGGGGGCAAAGC
>CANQYC010000043.1 GCA_947627945.1 uncultured Clostridia bacterium | reverse complement strand
GCATGTGGATTCTGTGATCCTCACAGAGCCGCCGGCACAGGAAGTCGCCACATTTTATTGATCCCAAGGCATAAAGCCGCCGGAAGGGGGACTCATCATCCAAGAGAAAACCACATTTGCAGGCATGCTGCTCGACAAAACAGCCGCACTCGCACCGATGGCAGGCGTCGCCGATACTGCATACCGGCTGCTCGCCCGTGAGATGGGTGCAGTGTGCTGTGTCGGGGAGATGATCTCAGCAAAGGGCTTGTGCTATAACAGCAGCGGCAGTGCAGCACTCTGCCGCATCACGCCGGAAGAACGTCCGATGGGCTTGCAGCTTTTCGGCAGCGAACCGGAATACATTGCCCGTGCGGTCAGTCTGCTCGGGGACTATGCGCCGGACTGGATCGACCTGAATATGGGTTGTCCCGTGCCGAAAGTCGTGAACACAGGCGCAGGTGCGGCACTGCTGAAGACCCCCGAGTTGGCAGCAGAATGTGTCCGTGCGGCAGTGCGGGAAGCATCCGTGCCGGTCACTGTCAAAATGCGGATCGGCTGGGATGCCGCACATGTCAACGCCGTTCCCTTTGCACAGGCAATGGAAGCCGCCGGCGCAGCAGCCCTGACAGTCCACGGCAGGACACGGGTACAGCAGTATGCAGGCAAAGCCGATTGGGAAACGATCCGCCTTGTCAGACAGGCAGTTGCCGTTCCCGTCATCGGGAACGGGGATGTGGCATCGGCAGCGGACTGTGCCGCCATGTATGAAAAGACCGGTGTTGCGCTGACTGCTGTCGGGCGTGCCAGTTATGGAAACCCGTGGATGTTTCAGGAGATACGCTGCGGATGGGAGGGCATCCCCTACACGCCGCCGACTGCGGAGGAACGCATGGAAATGATGCTCCGGCATATCCGCCTGATCATGCAGTACAGTGACAAGCCGCCCGCCCTGTCCATCCGGGAAGCCCGCAAACATGCCGCCTGGTACATGACCGGCAGCCGAGGCGCAGCGGCATTCCGTGACAGATGCTACCGCCTCAACGCCTATGCCGAAGCAGAGCAGCTTGCGGAGGATTATTTGAGGGTGAATTGAATGCATATGTCTTAAATCAGTGCCGCCTCGTTTTTGACGAGACGGCACTTTACTATTTCAATTAAAGCAAATAATTTTACGGCACACAACTGTAACGCAAAACACATTTCCCCAGAGCCACTATTACAGTTTGACCTCGACCCCATTCTGCGTCATAGCAGCCGTCAGAGTATTCCGCATCAGCATGGCGATCGTCATGGGACCGACACCGCCCGGTACGGGGGTGATCCATGATGCCTTGGCAGAAACTTCCTCAAAGGCAACATCGCCGCAGAGCTTGCCGTTCTCCAGCCGATTCATCCCGACATCGATCACGATGGCACCCTCCTTGACCATATCGGCAGTCACAAAATTTGCCTTGCCGACAGCTGCGACCAGAATATCCGCCTCTTTTGTCACAGAGGGCAGATCCACCGTGCGGCTGTGGCAGACCGTCACCGTGCCGCTCTTGTGCAGCAGCAGCATCGCCATCGGCTTGCCGACAATGTTGCTCCTGCCGATGACCACACACCGCTTACCGGCGATCTCCACACCCGTGGAGGCGAGCAGCTCCATAACACCCGCAGGCGTACACGGGAGAAACGCATAGTCGCCGATCATGATCTTGCCCACATTCGCAGGATGGAACGCATCCACATCTTTCTCCGGAGAGATGGCATTGATGACCGCTTTGTCGTCGATCTGCGGCGGAACGGGGAGCTGCACGAGAATGCCGTTGACATTGCTGTCAGCGTTCAGCGTCTCCACCAGTTCAAGGAGCTGCGCCTGCGTGGTCTCCTCCGGCAGGGCATACTCATAGGAACGGAAGCCGACAGTTTCACATGCCTTCTTCTTGTTATTCACATATACACGGGATGCGGGGTCGTTGCCGACGATCACCACCGCCAGACCCGGCTGGATGCCGTGTATCTGTTTCAGTTTCTCTGTTTCGAGCCGCACCTGCTCTTTCACCCTCGCAGATACCTGCTTTCCATCTATCAGCTTTGCCATTATGTGTTATCCTCCGTTTCTGCGGCATCTTCCTGCTCTGCCGCTGATTCCTCTGCATCATCGTCGGGGAGGATCTTCTCCGCCTCCCCTGACTGCTGTGCTTTTCTGGCTGCTTTCTTCTCTGCCCTGCGGGCGGCTTCTTCCTCGGACCGCTTGTCTGCCTCTGCGAGCAGTGCCCGGGATTCCTTTGTATTCACATACAGCACATACTCTCTGCCCATCCGCTTGACGGTGCTGAGACAGATGAGCATGACGATCATCGCTGTCACACACAGCAGGATCGCCAGCACCTGCGACACCCGCATTGTCCCGAGCATCAGGCTGTCCGTGCGCAGACCCTCGATCACGAAACGTCCGCCGCCGTACCAGATCAGATACATCAGAAAGATCTGCCCGTCAAATTTCCGGAACTTGTGCAGTACCAGTGCCAGCACTGCCGCACCGATCAGACACCATACAGATTCATACAGGAAACACGGATGCACCGGCACATCGGCACTGATGGCACTCCCATCCGCAAGCTTTCCGGTGGGATAATTCATCAGGATCCACTCCCGCACCCTGCCGCCGGACATGCCGAACAGGCTGTTGGTGTTGCATCCGAATGCCTCCTGATTGACGAAATTTCCCCAGCGTCCGATGCCCTGCCCGATGAGGAAACCCACACCGCACAGGTCAAGCATCGGCAATGCGGCGACTTTCCGGAAACGGCTGACGATATAGCCGACCAGTATCGCACCGATGAGTCCCCCGAAGATCGCAAGCCCGCCGCCACGGACATTGAAGATCTGTGCCGGATCGTCCTTGTACTGTGACCAGTTGAAAATGACATAGTAGGCTCGTGCCCCGATGAAAGAGCCGATGATGCCGCCGATAATGACATCCGTTGCCCTGTCGGCATCAATGCCGACCCGGCGCATGTTCCGGTAGGCAAAGACCATTGCCAGAAGCAGTCCCGTGACGATCAGGATGCCATACCACTGGATATCGATGCCGAAGATCGTGAACGCCGTCTGCTCCACATGGACATCAATGCCGAGATTCGGGAAAACGACCTCATTGCTGTCCAGACTGCTGTAGCCCATTTCCTGCAGGGTGTTCACTGTGCCGCACCCCCTGAATTCCTCACCACGGAGAGTACATGCTTCCGGGTATCGACCTCCTCCCGGAGGAACTGCCATGCATCCTCATAGCAGATCTCCGAAAGCACCTCCACGCTCGCAAAAGGTCTCAGTCCGCTCATATAGGCATTGAGCATCATGCTCGCATTTGCCTCGACATTGTTGCAGGAACGGATCATGCTGCCGTAGTGGACACGCTTGATGCGCTCGAAACTGTCACGGTCGAAGCCCTCCGCCTTGGCTTTCTCCAGAACGGCAAGGATACGGTCACGCACCAGCTCCGGCTGGCGGGATTCTCCGCCGCAGCTCAGGGCAAAGAAACCATCCCCTGTAAATGGTGTATCAATATCGAATTCCGAATTGAGCATGCCCTCACGGAGCATGGTATTGTAGAATTCCGAACTCGGACCAAACAGCACCTCGAACACTGTCGCCGCTGTCAGCTCTGCCCGCAGCAGCTCCCTGCCGCTTCTCGGACGGAGCTTGAATCCCAAATTAAAGAGCGGCGTGCCCACCGGGAGCTGTACCTCGGTATACGACTGTACGATGGTATCGGGTTCCTCGGCATAGAGCTGCTCCAGTCCCTGATCTTCGCAGTGCCGCAGCAGACGGTCGCAGACGGCAAGCACCTCATCCGCTTTCACATTGCCAGCAACAGACAGCACCATGTTGTGCAGGTTGTAGAATGTGTTGTAGCAGCGGTAGAGCAGGTCGGCGTCGATCTTCCGGATGCTCTCCACCGTACCGGCAATGTCGATGCGGACAGGGTGGTTATGGTACATGGCTTTGAGCATGTTAAAGAACACACGCCACCCCGGCTCGTCGTCATTCATGCGGATCTCCTGTGCAATGATGCCCTGCTCCTTGTCCACATTCTCCTGCGTAAAATACGGCTGCTGCACAAAGCTGAGCAAGATCTCAAGCGAGGGGATAAAATTCTCCGAGCATCCGAACAGATATGCCGTCCGGTCAAATGAGGTGTAGGCATTGGCATTGGCACCCGTGCGGGCATACTGCTCAAAGGCATCACAGTCCTCATTCTCAAACAGCTTATGCTCCAGAAAATGGGCGATCCCCTCCGGCACCTCGGCATAATTCTCCTCGCCTTTCAGGCGGAAGCGGGTGTTGATGGAGCCGTACTTTGTACCAAACAGTGCAAAGGACGAGTGGTAGCCCTCCATTTCCATGATATAGATGTCCAGTCCGCTTTCGTGACGCACATGCAGGCATTCACTGCCGGTCTGCTCACTGCGGATGATCTCACTGTTCCTGTTCATGCCTGACCTCCCTCCTGCTGCATCAGGTACACGGTATCGAGATGCAGGGTCTTTGCTGCGGCGACGATGTCATCCTTTGTCAATGCGAGACAGCGTGCGGCACGGGTCTCCACATCGGCATCGTCTCCGGTATAGAACCGCCCGTATGACTCATTGATGCAGGAAAAAGGCGTGTCCCCGATGCTGCGCAGGCAGTTGACGATGCTGTGCTGGGCGTTTTGCAGCAGTTCCTCCGGGAAGTCCCCCCGCTGCAGGACAGCAAGCTGTTCGAGGATCGCCTCTTTTGCACGTCCGGCATTGGCAAACGACACACCGCTGCTCACGATCATGCTGCCCCTGCCGGGCACCACGAAGCTCGAGCAGTAGTAACACAGGCTGAGTCTCTCCCGCACATTCATGAACAGCATGGAGAACGGTGTCCCGCCGTAGAGTGCGCTGAGAAGCTGGAACGTATCCCGGTCTATCCCCTTGCCCTTGAAAACGAGGACAAGCTGGGACTGGGTGACATCCATCGGCTCGGTGACCTCCGCCGGCACCTCCTTGCAGGGGCTGGGCAGTTCGTAGTGCAGTGTCTCCGGCTCACGGTCGGCAAGCTGTCCGAAGGCATCTGCCATCCGCTTTGCCAATTCCGGCTGCGGCTCCGGTCCGACATAATACACACGGATCACGGCACGCCGCAGCAGTTCCCTGTAGGTCTCATAGACAGAGGCAGGGGTGAGCTTTTCCACATCCTCTTTCGTGCCGTAGACCGGGTAGGCATCCGGTTCGCCGCAGAAAGCGGTCTTGCGTGCCTGCATCAATGCGTAGCTGCGCTTGTTATTGATCTCGGAAGAGATCGTATCGAGCAGCTCCTGACGTTCGATGCTGTATTCAGAGTCCACAAAGACATTGTCCCTGACGTTCGGGTCAAACAGACAGTCGAGCATCAGGTCGGTCAGCTCCGAAAAGAGCTGTTCGCCGTGCAGGGCATAGCGGTCGGCGATCACACTGCCGCTCATGAGAAGCTGCATGACACCGCCGTTGACTGTCACGGAGCTGTCAAGGGATGCACCGTACATGTTGTCGAGCTTGACGCTCATTGCGGCATTGTCGGGGTATTTCCGGCAGCTTCCTGCAAGCAGGGACTGCACCAGTGCCCGTGCGGAATTCTGCGCCGGCTCCGCCGGAACGAGCAGCATCATGACCAATGAGCATGTCTTGAATTTCGGTTCCGTTATGGAGATCAGGTCGATGCCCTCTCCGAGGTTCTGTATGGTCTCGTTCAAAGGTTCCACTCCTTTCTGTGCGATCCGGCATTTTCCGGACAGCATTCTATTCTATTATACCATGTTCCGGAGAATAATGCAAGGGGGCAGCGGTGTTTTTCCGCAGAAACTGTTCTGCACCCCGGCGGGATGCCGGAAAATTCCGGGAGCTGTTCATGATTTTTCCATTTTCATTACTTGAAAAGTTCACAAAGTGATAGTAAACTTATAGTTACAGTTCTCCTAATGCAATCATGCACACAAATGAACCATTTCGAGAGGGGGAATTTTTATGCAGGATGACGAATTGCAGGCACTCCTGCAGGCTGTCATGCCGCAGTGGCATTACTGGATCGCAAAGCCCTTTATCAAACACGTCGTGACGGAGGAAGTGAGCGGCGGGATGCTGCACTGTCTCCAGATGCTGCGTGTCAATGAGGAACCCATGACCATGTCCGAGATCGCACGGATGCTGCACTGTTCCAAGCAGCAGGTCACCAAGACAGTGGGACGGCTCATCGACTGCGGTTTTGTGGAACGGGTACCCGATCCGGCTGACAGGCGCATCATCCGGCTGAAGCTCAGAGAAGAGGGAAATGCGTTCATCGACCGTTTCCAGTCTCTTTCCAAGGAATGCTTTGCGCCGCTGCTTGCACGCATGACACCGGAGGAACGTCAGGAATTCGGCACCTCACTGCAAACGCTGCACCGTATCTTTTCACGGCTCTTCCATGCAGAATGCAGAGAGACACACCATTAGCAGACCAACGGTCTCCCGGAAATCTATGATCTCAAGGAAAGGATGATCCTATGCTCAAAAAACTCCTTGCTTCCGTCAGAGAATATAAGGCACCCACCTGCTGGACGCTGCTGTTCATCATCGGCGAAGCGGTGATCGAAACGCTGCTGCCGTTCCAGACTGCGAAGCTCGTCAATGACATCCAGGGGGGTGCGCCGATGGAGGATATCCTCAGGATCGGTCTTGTGCTGGTGCTGATGGCAGCGGTCTCCCTCGGCTGCGGTGCCGCAGCGGGCTATACCTGCTCGAAGGCGTCTGCCGGTTTTGCCAAGAATCTGCGGAAGGATATGTTTGCGCAGGTACAGAAATACGCCTTCAAAAACATTGATAAATTCTCGTCCTCGTCGCTCGTCACCCGTATGACGACCGACGTCACCAATGTGCAGATGGCATACATGATGATCATCCGCATGGCGGTGCGTTCACCGCTGATGCTGATCTTCTCCGCCATCATGGCATTCTACATGGGCGGCACACTGGCGATGGCATTCGTTGTCACCATCCCGCTGCTCGGCATCGGGCTGATGCTGATCGGTAAATTCGCACTTCCCGCCTTCCAGAGGGTGTTCCGGAAGTATGACCGCCTGAATGAGTCCATCGAGGAAAATGTCCGTGCGATGCGTGTCGTCAAGGGCTTTTCCCGTGAGGAATATGAAAAGCAGAAATTCGGCAAAGCGGCGGATGATATCTGCAAGGACTTCACCAAAGCGGAGCGCATCGTCGCAATGAACCAGCCGCTGATGACGCTCTGTGTGGATTTCGACATGGTATTCATCCTGTTCATCGGTTCGCAGATGATCCTCCGGGATCACCTGCTCGACATCGGACAGATCTCCGCCATGATCACCTACGGCGTCCAGATCCTGATGGCACTGATGTTCCTGTCGATGATCTACGTCATGGTGACGATGTCCATCGAATCCATGAAGCGTATCGTGGAAGTACTCGATGAACAGCCCTCTATTCAGGACTGCAAGTATCCTGCCCGCAATGTGCCGTTCGGCAGCATCGACTTTGAGAATGTCAGCTTCAAATACAAAGAAGATGCCAATAAATTTGCCCTGTCCGGCATTGATCTGCACATCCCGTCCGGTGCGACGGTCGGCATCATCGGCGGCACGGGTTCGAGCAAATCCACCCTTGTCCAGCTCATTCCGAGACTGTATGATGTGAGTGAGGGCGTTGTCCGTGTTGGCGGCAGGGATGTCAGGGAATATGACCTCGCCTCCCTCCGGGATGCCGTTTCTATGGTATTGCAGAAAAATGTCCTCTTCTCCGGCACCATCAAGGAAAATCTCCGCTGGGGCGATCCCCATGCGACAGATGAACAGATCGCAGAGGCATGCCGGCTGGCACAGGCTGCGGATTTTGTGGAGAGCTTCCCGGACAAATACGATACCCACATCGAACAGGGCGGCACCAATGTCTCCGGCGGTCAGAAACAGCGTCTCTGCATCGCAAGGGCATTGCTGAAACATCCGAGCATCCTCATTCTCGATGACTCGACCAGTGCCGTGGATACCAAGACCGATGCCCTCATCCGGCAGGGCTTCAAGGAATACATCCCTGAAACGACCAAGATCATCATTGCCCAGCGTATCGCCTCCGTACAGGATGCGGATATGATCGTCGTGATGGACAACGGCACCATTTCCGCTGTCGGAACGCACGACGAACTGCTGCGGTCTTCTGAGATCTACAGGGAAGTCTACGAACAGCAGACCAATGGGAACGGAGGTGAGGACTGATGCCAAGACCAATGAAAGGCGGCAGACCGCCTGTCAATAAAAATGTACTGCCCCGTCTGCTGAAGATGCTGTTTCAGTTCTATCCGGTCATGGTGCCGCTGACGATCGTCTGCATCATCTTCAGCTCCATCGCCGCATCCGTTCCGGATATGTATATCCAGAAAGTGATCAAGATCATCACCGATGCCGTGGAGAACAAGACCCCGTGGGAGGAGGTCAGACCGGAGATCTGGAGCAAGATGCTCTTCCTCATCGTCCTCTACCTGATCGCCATTGCTGCGGTGGCACTGTTCACACAGCTCATGGCATTCATCACACAGGGCTTCCTCAACAAAATGCGGCAGTCCATGTTCAAGGGGATGCAGAATCTTCCCATCCGCTTTTTTGATACCACCAAACACGGCGACATCATGAGCCACTACACCAATGATATTGATACCCTCCGTCAGCTCATCTCGCAGGGTCTGCCGACTCTGCTGCGTGCGGGAACGGTCGTGATCGTGGTATTCTTCATCATGCTGTACTACAGCTTCTGGCTGACACTGATCACCATTTTAGGCGTGATCCTGATGATCCTCGTCTCCGGCAAAATGGGCGGCGGCTCGGCAAAATACTTCATCCGCCAGCAGCAGTCCCTCGGTAAAGCAGAGGGCTACATCCAGGAGATCATGAACGGACAGAAAGTCATCAAGGTCTTCAATCATGAGGAAGAAAGTCAGGAGACATTCAACGAGATCAATGAGCAGCTCTACCATGACAGCTACCGGGCAAATGCCTTTGCCAACACGCTCGGACCGATCGTCATGAACATCGGTAACATCCTGTATGTTCTCATCGCCGTGCTGGGCGGTATGATGGTACTCAGCAACGTGCAGAATTTCTCCCTCTCCGGCATGGCACTGGATATCTCCATCGTGGTGGCATTCCTCAATATGACCAAGCAGTTCACAGGTAATGTCAATCAGGTCGCACAGCAGGTCAATGCCGTGGTCATGGCACTTGCCGGTGCGGAGCGTATCTTCTCGCTGATGGACGAAAAGCCGGAGGAAGACGATGGCTATGTGAAGCTCGTCAATGCGGAGATCGCCCCTGACGGCACCATCACGGAGACTGAAAAGCACACCGGACACTGGGCATGGAAGCACCCGCATCAGGCGGACGGCACTGTCACCTACCAGAAACTGGAGGGCGATGTGACGCTCAACGGCGTGGACTTCGAGTATGAACCCGGCAAGCCCGTCCTGCATGATGTCACTGTCTATGCAAAACCGGGACAGAAAGTCGCCTTTGTCGGCTCGACCGGTGCCGGAAAGACCACCATTACCAACCTCATCAACCGCTTCTATGACATTGCGGACGGCAAGATCCGCTATGACAATATCAACATCAACAAGATCGTGAAGTCCCACCTGCGCCGTTCCTTAGGCATCGTGCTGCAGGAGACGAACCTGTTCACAGGGACAGTCATGGAGAACATCCGCTACGGCAAGCTCGACGCCACGGATGAGGAATGCATCGCTGCGGCAAAGCTCGCCGGTGCAGATGATTTCATCACCCGTCTGCCGCAGGGCTATTCCACAGAGCTGACCGGCAACGGTGCAAACCTCTCACAGGGACAGCGGCAGCTCATTGCCATTGCCCGTGCAGCAGTCGCTGACCCGCCTGTCATGATCCTTGACGAGGCGACCAGCTCAATTGATACCCGGACGGAAGCCATCGTGCAGCGGGGAATGGATAAGCTCATGGAGGGCAGGACGGTATTTGTCATTGCACACCGTCTTTCCACCGTCCGCAATTCGGATGTGATCATGGTGCTTGACCACGGACGCATCATCGAACGTGGCAGCCATGACCAGCTCATCGCACAGAAAGGGCATTACTACCAGCTGTATACAGGAGCTTTTGAACTGGAATAACGAGAATGTTTCGATGCAAAATGACCGCCTGCCTCTTACGGGGCAGGCGGTCTGGTCTATGATAGGGGATAGTTTGCTATTTTCCCTGTCCCTTCAGGAAAGGGGCGTCACGAGATCGCCGCCGGTGGATGCCGCATCGTCTGCCATGCCGCAGGTGGGCATTGATATCATGCCGACGATCGTCTCAAACACGGACGGCTCCACCTCATAGTACCGGAGCGCAGATCCGTCCTCATCCGGCAGTGCGGCACGGATACATCCCTCTGCATCCTGAAAGATCTCCGCACAGAACTGTCCCTCTGCATCGGACAGGATGACCATGTCCTCCATATCGGCGTTCGCTGTTTTCTCCGGCGCACGCATGTCCCCGTCCTCCGGCAGCATGTCCAGTATCTCTGCCACTTCCTCCGCATCGAGCTGCACCTCAAGGCGCACCATGACGTCTTCCGCATCACGGTAGATATGAAGTGCCCCGTAAGGATGTTTGGAGTACTCTGTGCCGACCGCATACTGCATCGGCAGGTGTATCTGTGACTGCCCCGGCTCATGCGTTTCCGCCGGTGCTGTCGGTTCCTGCGGGGCTGTTGCGATCGGCAGGTCTCTCTGCGGCTGGCTCAGCGCATCATTTCCCGCCGGTGCTGTCGGCTCCTGTGCCGTCTCCTGCGGGACTGCCGCCGCTGTGTCAGAAGCCTCCCCATCGGTCAGACCCGTTTCTGTCTGCTGTGCGGCGTCCGTCTGTGCGGATGGCACCTGCATTGTGACAGGCGGTCCCTGCTGAGGCATCTGCTTTGTGATCTGCCAGATACCTGCCACCCCCGCCGCCAGCACGGCACAGGCTGCGATCCGCATCACTGTGCGGCTCAGGACAGATCCATGCGGTACCTCCTCGGTCAGCCGCTGTGTCAGCGATCCCTTGTCCGCCTCCGAAAGGCGGATGCGTTTTACACTTTTTTCAAGTTTGTTCATGATGATCCCTCCAGATAGTCTTTGCGGTATATTTCCTCCAAAAGTCTGCGCCCCTTTGACAGACGCATTTTGACAGCGGAGCTGCTTTTTCCTATCATCCCCGCAATTTCCCTGACCTTGTAGCCCTCGCCGTAGTGTAACAGCAGGGGGATGCGGAAACTGTCCGGCACCTGCATCAGTGCTTCGAGGATGCGCCTGTCCTCTGCATCGGCGTCCGGTGGATGCAGGAGTGCGGGATCCGTGGGAATGAGACGCTTTCGCCGCCGCAGCAGAGAGCGGGACTGGTTGACCGCCACTGTAATGAGCCATGCCTTGCGGTGTTCCTCATCTGCAAAGGCAGGTGCCTTTGTGAGCAGGCGCAGCAGCGTCTCCTGCACAGCATCCTCTGCATCTGCATGACAGCGCAGGATCACGGCACAGATCCGGTACAGCATATCGCCGTAGGTATCCACGAGCTGTTTTGCCGTCTGTTCATCCACAGCCGTTCCCTCCTTTCACTGATAACACGCAGCAGAAAGCGATTTGGTCAACGGAGAGAGAAAAAAATTTCCGGGAGCGGGCAAGACGCTGTCCGCTCCCGGTCTGTATCATGACACATCCACCAGTTCGATATAATCTCCGCCATACTGCGCCACATAGTCCTTGCGCCCCTGCAGATCATCTCCAAGGAGAAGATTGAACATGTACGCCATGCGTTCCGCATCCGACGGCATGACTTTGATGAGACGCCGTGTTGCGGGATTCATGGTCGTCAGGGACATCATCTCCGGTTCGTTCTCACCGAGTCCCTTGGAACGCTGGATGGTAAATTTCTGCTGCCCGATCTTGCCGAGAATATCGGCACGTTCCTTTTCGGTATAGGCAAAATAGGTCTTTGTCTTGGTGCTGATCTCATACAAAGGAGACTCCGCAATATAGACATAGCCCTCCCGGATCAGCGTCGGCGTCAGGCGGTACAGCATCGTCAGGATGAGGGTGCGGATCTGGAAACCGTCCACATCGGCATCGGTGCAGATGATGACCTTGCTCCACCGCAGATTTTCCATCTGGAACCGGGGAATGTTCCCGGTGTGTTTCAGGTTGACCTCCACGCCGCAGCCGAGTACTTTCAGCAGATCCGTGATGATGTCGCTCTTGAAGATGCGGGGGTAGTCCGCCTTGAGGCAGTTGAGGATCTTGCCCCGCACCGGGATGACTGCCTGAAATTCCGCATCTCTGGCGAGTTTGACGGCACCGAGTGCGGAGTCGCCCTCCACGATGTAGAGTTCCCGGCGTGTGATGTCCTTTGTCCGGCAGTCCACAAATTTCTCGACCATATTGGCAAGGTCGATGTTGCCGGTGAGCTTCTTCTTGGTGTTCAGCCGGATCTTTTCGGCATTTTCACGGCTGCGCTTGTTGATCAGCACCTGATCTGCGATCTTGGCAGCTTCCTCCGGCTTTTCGATGAAATACACCTCAAGCTGATGCTTCAGGAATTCCGTCATTGCCTCCTGGATGAATTTGTTCGTGATCGCCTTCTTGGTCTGGTTCTCATAGGATGTCTGTGTGGAGAACGAGGAGGAGACCAGCACCAGACAGTCACGGATGTCCTCGAACGTGGCGGCAGATTCATTCTTCTGCAGCTTGCCGCTCGTTTTCAGCAGTGCATTGATCTGTGACAGGAGGGCACTGCGCACCGCCTTGTCCGGGGAGCCGCCATGCTCCAGAAAACTGGAATTGTGGTAGTATTCCATCAGCGTGATCTGGTTTGAGAACGTCAGTGCCACATTCAGCTTGACACGGTAATCCGGCTTGTCGGCACGGTCACGCCCGCTGCGCTCCGCCGTCCATGTCTGCACGGAGGTCAGTGTCTTATCCCCTGTCAGCTCCTGCACATAGTCCGAAATGCCGTTTTCATAGAGGTATTCCTTGTCCAGAAAACTGCCGTCCTCCTGCTCCGAACGGTAGAGGAACAGCAGATTCGGATTGACGACCGCCTGCCGCCGGAGCGTCTCGTGAAAAAATTCCTCCGGCACATGGATGTCCGTGAACACATCCAGATCGGGCTTCCAGCGGGTGCGGGTACCGGTCGGCTTGTTCCGGCACGGCTTCTTCTGCAGACCGCCGATGTTGTAGCCTTTCTCAAAATGCAGACTGTACTCCTGTCCGTCACGCCGCACGGTCACATCCATAAATTCCGACGCAAACTGTGTGGCGCACAGACCGAGACCATTCAGACCGAGGGAATAATCATAGTCCTGTGCCTCATCGAACTTGCCGCCCGCATACAGCTCACAGAACACAAGCTCCCAGTTATAGCGGTTTTCAGCCTTGTTGAAATCCACCGGGCAGCCCCGTCCGAAGTCCTCCACCTCGATCGTCCCGTCATTCCGGCGGGTAATGATGATCTTATTGCCATAGCCGGCACGGGCTTCATCGATGGAATTGGAGATGATCTCAAAGATCGAGTGGGCGCAGCCGTCCGGTCCGTCCGACCCGAAGATGACCCCGGGGCGTTTGCGTACCTTGTCGGGACCTTTCAGCACGGTGATGCTTTCGTTGTTGTATTCCTTTTTTCTTGCCATAATGACTCCTTTATTCTGCCCTTGCAGGCTCAAAAAATCCGAAGTGTGCCATTGCATGGGACACACCGTCATGCCACAGATCCTCTGTCACATAGTCGGCATAGGGGATCAGCTTGTCGCCGTTGCCCATGGCGATCGAGGTGCCTGCGCCCTCAAACATGGGCAGGTCGTTCAGGCTGTCGCCGATGGCATAGGCACTGCGCCTGTCCATCCCGTAATATTGCAGCACAAAGTCCATTCCCGTTTTTTTGGAATATCCGAGCGGCACCATTTCCGCAAAGCCCTCTCCCCTGTCGATGAAGGCAAAGCTGTCCCGGATCCCTGCCCGGAACGCCTCCAGATCGGAACGGGCATCGTAGGCGATCACGAATTTGTCGAAGCCGAAATCCGGATCCTCCGTGCTGCGCCAGATGTTTTTTTCCTGCATCCGGAATGTCTGCCGCAGCCCGGTGATCATCGAGAGCTGCCTTGCCTGTGTGTCGAAGAAAAAGGCATCCCGCCGTTCAAACAGCGGGGAACAGCCCGTCCGGCGGATCAGCTCGACCGTCTCCCGGCACAGTGCCGGCGGGTTGGTGTGGTACAAAAGCTCCCTGCCGTCACATTCGATATAGGTACCGCATCCGCACAGATAGCCGTCAAAGCCCAGACTGCGCACATCCGCATCGACATTGCAAAGCGGTCTGCCCGTATTCACATAGAGCAGATGTCCCGCTTCCCGTGCCCTCCGCAGTGCGCTGACGGTGCTTTCCGGCATGAAGTGCGAGGAGGAATCCTCCATCAGCGTCCCGTCAATATCGAAGAACATGATCTTGCGCATCAGTCCGCCTTTTTCAGCAGGGATACCAGCTCCAGCGCACCGAGCGCACAGTCATAGCCCTTGTTGCCTGCCTTGGTGCCGGCACGCTCGATCGCCTGCTCGATGGTATCGGTCGTCAGCACGCCGAACAGCACCGGGATCCCTGTCTGGAGGGAGACGGATGCGATGCCCTTGGAGACCTCGGCACACACATAGTCATAGTGGCTCGTGGCACCCCGGATAACGGCACCGACGCAGATCACGGCATCGTAGTGTCCCGACATTGCCAGCTTCTTTGCCGCAAGCGGGATCTCGAATGCGCCCGGCACCCATGCAAGGGTGATGTCGTCATCCGCCACGCCGTGACGGCGCAGGCAGTCCTCCGCACCGCTGACCAGCTTATTGACAATGAATTCATTGAACCGGGACGCCACAATGGCGATCTTCAGCCCCTGTCCCTCGTAGATTCCTTCCAGTACCTTCATACATTTTCATCCTTTCCGACCGTGCCTGCGGCATCGTCCATCTCATGCAGCAGATGCCCCATCTTGTCATGCTTGGTTTTCAGATAAAACAGGTTTTCCTTTTTCGGCGGGATCTCGATCGCCTCACGGCTGACGATCTCCACACCGTATTCCGACAGATCACTGATCTTGTCCGGGTTGTTGGTCATGATGCGGAGTTTCACGGCACCGAGATTTTTCAGGATCTGGGCACCCTCGCTGTAATCCCGCAGATCCGGCGCAAATCCCAGTTCCTCATTGGCTTCGACCGTGTCCCTGCCATGCTCCTGCAGATCGTATGCCTTGATCTTGTTGAGCAGTCCGATGCCACGCCCCTCCTGTCTCAGGTAGAGCAGGACGCCCCGCCCCTCTGCGGCAATGCGCCTGAGTGCTTCCTCAAGCTGCTGTCCGCAGTCGCAGCGGTAAGAGCCGAACACATCCCCCGTGAGACATTCGGAATGTACCCGGCAGAGTACCGGCTGACCATCCGCCACATCCCCCATGACCAGAGCGACATGCTCCCTGCCGGTGATGCTGTTGCGGAATCCGTAGATCATGAACTTGCCGTATTTTGTCGGCAGATGTGCCGAGGAAATGCGCTCCATGAAAATATCCTGCCTGCGCCGGTAGCTCTGGAGTGCCTGAATGGTGATGGTCACGAGCCTGTGGGCTTTCGCAAACTCCATGAGCTGCGGTGAGCGCATCATGGTACCGTCGTCCGCCATGATCTCACAGCAAAGCCCGCAGGGAGCCAGCCCCGCCAGCCGCATCAGATCGACCGTTGCTTCGGTATGGCCATTGCGTTCAAGGACACCGCCCGGCTTCGCTTCGAGCGGGAACATATGCCCCGGGCGGCGGAACTCGGAGGGGTTGTCGCTCTCCACGCATTTGCGGGCAGTGTAGCCCCGTTCCTCCGCAGAAATGCCCGTAGTCGTATCCACATGGTCAATGGATTCTGTGAAAGCGGTGCAGTGGTTATCTGTGTTGTTGGCGACCATCTGGTGCAGTCCGAGCTTGTGGATGTAGTCTCTGCTCATGGGCATGCAGATCAGCCCCTTGGCATAGCTTGCCATAAAGTTCACATTTTCCGTTGTGGCAAACTGTGCAGCGCAGATCAGATCGCCCTCATTTTCCCGATCCGGGTCATCCATGACCAAGATCAGCTTCCCTTGCCGCAGGGCATCCAGTGCTTCCGGGATCGTATTCAGATCCATACTCTCTCCCCCTTTTTCAGTCTGACATTACTATTATAGCACATCGGGAGGAAAAATGCAAGGGGGTGAATCAGCAGGAGCGTTTCGCCGCCTGCGGGCGGCGACCAGAGGGCTCTGCCCTCTGGATACCCGCCAGCTTTTTTGGAAAAAAGCTGGAGCAGAAAACTTGAGTTTCCTCCCAATGCGGCTGCGCCGCAAAGGTCGGCAGTGTTTCCCTGCACTGCCGCTTTCCCACTATTGACCCCTCCCCCAACCCCCTCCCCTTTCAGGGGAGGCGGGCTATAATGTAAACACTGCCCTCACAC
>CANQYC010000042.1 GCA_947627945.1 uncultured Clostridia bacterium | reverse complement strand
ATCAATACGGGTATTGCCGGCGGCATGAAAGCAGGGATCCGGGTGCTGGAGACAGTGATCTCCACCAGTGTCCTGTCGCATGATCTGGATGCACATTTTTTGGTGGACTATCCTCCCTATTGCAGCGAATATGCCGCAGATGCACAGTTACAGGCACTTGCGGCGGAGATCTGCAGGGAGATGGAGATCGTCTGCCATGCCGGGCGCATCGTCTCCGGCGATGCTTTTATCACAGACAGTGCCGTAAAGGAAGCACTGACAGCGGCGTATGACCCCTATGCAGTCGATATGGAGAGTGCCGCAGTGGGGCAGTGCGCATGGAGAAACGGCGTGCCGTTCGTGAGTGTGCGGTGCATCTCAGATCTGGCAGATGATGAGGGCGAATTGTCCTATGCACAGTTTGAGGAACTGGCAGCACAGCGTGTCGCCGGGATCGTCATGCGCATGGCAGAACGGTAAGGAGCCGAACAATAAATGCTCTCTCCCGCCATCATGCGGGAGAGAGCATTTTTCTATCTTGCTTTCTTGCTTTATGAAGATCAAACGGTGAACAGCAGATCTGTATAGGACGGTACCGGCCAGTCCTGGGAGGAAACGATCGTTTCCAGCTCATCCACCAGCGCACGCAGGCTCTGCATTGCCACGAAGACATCGCTGCGGCAGAACTTCGCCTTTGCCTCGACCTCCTCGATGCCCTGAGAAGCGATGACCTTCTCATCCAGTGCGGCGATGGCATCGGAAATGCTGGATGTCAATGCGGACAGACGGGATGCATATCCCATCTCAAAGGCATTGTCAATGCCCAGCTCCTTCTTGGAAAGGGCAGCATCGCAGACTTTCTTGGTCGCCTTGATCGCAGTCGGAATGAACAGCTTCTTAGCCATATCGAGCATGGTCAGTGCCTCGATGGTGATGACCTTGCCGTAATTCTCCAGCAGGATCTCCGTTCTTGCCTCCAGCTCCACCTTGGTGTAGACCTTAAACTTCTCAAACATGGAGACATATTCCGGTTTTGTGTACTCCGGGATGGCATCGACAGTGGAAACGAGATTCGGCAGACCTCTGCGCTCTGCTTCTTCGAGCCACTCCTTTGCATAGCCGTCGCCGTTGAAGATGATCTGCTTATGCTCCTTGATGGTGCGCACCAGCAGTGCCTTCAGAGCCTTGTTGAAATCATCCGCCTTTTCAAGCTCATCGGCAAACTGGCTCAGCTCCTCAGCTACGATGGTGTTCAGGATGGTATTGGTGCAGGAAATAGAATCCGCAGAACCCAGCATACGGAACTCAAACTTGTTGCCGGTGAAGGCAAACGGGGAAGTTCTGTTGCGGTCGGTGGTATCCTTCTTGAAGTTCGGCAGTGCATCCACACCGATGTCAAATTCTGCGGTGCTGGAAACGTACTTCTTGCCATTCTCCAGTGCGCTGATGACCTCTTCCAGCTCGCTGCCGATGAACATGGAAACGACGGCAGGCGGTGCTTCGTTGGCACCCAGACGGTGGTCATTGCCGGCAGAAGCGGCACTCAGACGCAACAGCGGTGCATACTCATGCACGCCCTTGATGATGGCGCACAGGAATGTCAGGAACTGCATGTTATCCTGCGGTGTAGCACCCGGATCCAGCAGGTTCTGTCCGTCATTGGAGGAGATCGACCAGTTATTGTGCTTACCGGAACCATTGATGCCTGCAAAGGGCTTTTCGTGCAGCAGACAAACCAGCCCATGTCTGAGGGCGATCTTCTTCATCAGCTCCATCATGAGCTGGTTGTGGTCGGCCGCAATATTGGAGGTGGTGAAAATCGGTGCCAACTCATGCTGGGAGGGGGCGACCTCGTTGTGCTTGGTCTTGGCATAAATGCCCAGCTTCCATAGCTCCTTGTCCAGATCCTTCATGAAGTCGGAAACTCTTTCCTTGATGTTTCCGAAGTAGTGATCTTCCAGCTCCTGCCCCTTCGGCGGCTTTGCGCCGAACAGGGTACGTCCGGTGATGATCAGATCCTCACGCATGTCGTAGTACTTCTTGTCGATCAGGAAATATTCCTGCTCAGGACCGACGGTCGTCATGACACGGGTCGCTGTCGTATTGCCGAACAGCCGCAGGATACGCAGTGCCTGTTCGCTGACAGCCTCCATGGAGCGCAGGAGAGGTGTTTTCTTATCCAGCACCTCGCCCGTGTAGGAGCAGAATGCCGTCGGGATGTACAGGGAACCGTCCTTAATGAAAGCATCCGAAGTCGGATCCCATGCGGTATAGCCTCTTGCCTCGAAAGTGGCACGCAGACCGCCGGAGGGGAAGGAGGAGGCATCCGGCTCACCCTTGATCAGTTCCTTACCGGAGAATTCCAGGATCACTCTGCCATGCGGGGCAGGGGAGATGAAGGCATCATGCTTCTCGGCGGTGACACCGGTCATTGGCTGGAACCAGTGGGTAAAGTGGGTAGCACCCCGTTCCACTGCCCAGTCCTTCATGGCGTTGGCGACCACATCTGCCACATCCGGATCCAGTGCAATGCCGAACTGCTTGGTACGCAGGACGGTCTTGTACACGCTCTTGGGCAGACGCTCACGCATCACCACATCGTTGAATACGTTACAGCCGAAATACTCGGCAACATTGGGTTTTACAGACTGTTCCATCGTAAATTCCTCCTTATCCTCATTGAAAGCGAAAATGGCGTTCCGGACATCCACAGCATCGTTACCTGCGTAACTGCTGCCAGTCCGGAACGCCATTGTTCCTTGCTATCTTGCATTATACACCAAAACTGGTGCTTTGTCAAGCGAATTCTATATTTTCGTCATCTTGCTCAAAAAGCCGGGCGTATCTCAGAAAAAAATAGGTAAACTGACAGGCTTTCCGGTCAGTTCTGTTCTTTTGTGATGAAGACCGCAGACTTTCCAATGGTAAGTCTGCGGTCTTGGTGCCGCCGACCGGACTTGAACCGGTACTCCATGATCGGAAGCGGATTTTAAGTCCGCTGCGTCTGCCTATTCCGCCACGGCGGCAACTATATTACTATTATAGCATAATTGTGAGCGGTTGTCAAGTATTTTGGGGGGTTGATCATAAAATAATCGGCTGCGCAGCCACACGGTCACGCAGCCATACCTTAACATCATAAAACTTCAGAACGTTTATGTTATAATATCTGTCTCTTCAGCAACGCCAGATCAACAATATTCACAATGCCGTTTCCATCCATATCCGCTGCCTCTGTGATCGTTACATCCGGAACGGCAAGCAGCCATTTCTGGAGTACGACTGCATCTGACACAGAACACATGCTGTCTCCGTTGACATCGCCCGTGATGGCTCCAGCAGGCGAACCGTACAGCTCGATCTCTGCGATGTTGCAGCAGTAGGTGGTATCTGTGTTATAGGGATTATTTGGTGTGCCCTCCGGCACTGCATAGCGAAGATACCGGAATGTCTGCGGTTCTTCCAATGTCACATAGCTCATGGCATAGTTCGGCAGACCTGTCACCGTATGCACAGTCGTCCAGTTCTTTCCATCGGTGGACACCTCAAAATATCCATCCGTCATGCGTGCTTCATAGCCCTTTCTTGGGCAATATCCGATCGCTTCGAGAGTATACAGACCGCCCATGTCCGCCTGTACCCATCCGGCAGTCACACCATCAAAGTACGTCGTCAGATCGCCGTCAAATGCCTTGCGGAAGTCATATGCTTCCTGCCCTTTCCACGCATCCGATCCCGTCAGCGTTTCCGGTGTCAGCTTGTCAAGGTGTGCTGTCGGGTGCAGTTCCCCATAGAACCGAAGCTCCGCAATATTGCAGCAGTACACATCATCCGTGTTGTATTCGTTCTTCGGTGCGCCCTCCGGCACGGCGAAACGCACATACCTTGCCTTGCCCCCGCAGGAAAATTTCGTGATATAGTGCATGGAAAAGCCCGGTTTCCCGGCTACGGTATAGGCAGTCTGCCAGTGTTCCCCATCCTCGGAGAACGAGAAAATGCCGTCCGTCATGCGGTACTCATAGCCCTCACGGGGACAGTAGCCGATCGCCTTGAGGTCATATACATCGCCCAGATCTGCCTGTATCCAGCCTGCGCCCACGCCGTCAAAATAGGTTTTCATGTCGCCGTCAAATGCCTTCCGGTAGTCGTGGCTCTCATCGTCTTTCCATGAGGAGGAACCGCTGAGCTGCGTGTCTGTCAGTGTCAGCGGGTCATCCAGATGGACACTGCTTTCGCAGCCGTCGATCAGGAATGTCGTGACGGACTGCGGTGCCAGTGTCACATCGAGCGCATCGCCGGAGAGGGGAGCAGCCGCCAGCTCCGTCCAGCTTTCGGTATTGCTTGTGCGGATGGGTGTTGCGGATGCGCCAAGTTTCCCGAATCCGGACAGATCATAATGCATCTGCGCCGCACTGCCGGAGGTATTGCAGGCAACAATGACGAGCTGCCCGGTCTCTTCATCAAATGCCGCAAGGGTGTTGCCGCTGGTACTCAGCATCGTCATGCCCGGACGGATGTAGCGGGTGTACTGCCCGAAGGCATAATATTTTTTGGTACGGATGATCGTGTCATTGTCATGGTCAGCGACGGCACATCCCCAGTAGCCGCCCTGTGTATTGACCATTCCCTTGTCCTTGTTGCCGTTCATGCCGACACTGGAAATGTGGTTGTCGATGACCTGCCACAGGATCCATGCGGAGGGATTGAGTCCGTTCATATCTGTGGTGATGCGCTCCGCAAGCCAGAGTGCCGCACCCATTTCGCCGGCATTTGTCCCGGCAGTGGCACCGCCGTCCACCTCGCTCATCCAGAGATTTTTGTTCTCCGCAATTGCCAGATCACGGAGCTGTGTGCGCTTGCTGCCGCCGTAGGTGTGGGTGTCGATGCGGTCAACTGCCTTTTTGGCATCGGCAGAAAGCTTATTGTAAGCGTCGATCTGTGTGTCGATCGCTGTTTCATCCGTGCCGGCGATCAGCACATCCCCCATGCCACGCTTCTCCATAGACTTCTGCAATTCGAGCAGCATGGTAGATTCGGAATTGCCGATGTCGAAATGGCAGCCCTCCTGCTTTGGACTTCCTGCATACCAGTAATTCGTGTACGGCTCATTCATCGCCTCCACGCTCTGGATCTCCACGCCCCAGTCATGTTCATAGTGGTAGCAGACTTCCGCCAGATATTCCGCAAAATCATCGTAGCAGTCGTCCCGGAGATTATTCTTCCCGCCGTCTGTGTTTCCGCTGGTGCAGCCGGAATTGGTCATATAGTACGGCGGAGAATTGGAGAACATCTCCACGATCATATCGTCACCGCATGCTTCGATCGAACGCAGCAGCACATTGCGTTGGTTCGCATCGGCATCCCAGTTGTAGGAAGCCGTGCTGCCGTTCCATGTCGTGTAGCCGGGCATGTTGGAGTCTGTGCGGGTAATGTGGGTGTGGGACGGGTCATCGCCGCCGCCAATGTTGAAACGTGCGATATTCAGCCGCAGACCATCCTCTCCATAGAAAGCATCTGCTGTTTTCTGTGCCAGTGAATCCGAGTAGCCGACACGGTTTGCCCACCAGCACAGTGATGTTCCCCAGCCCTCAAACTTGCCGCCGTTGATCTCATAGGTCGCCAGCGGCGAGATCGTCAACGTTGTCGCCGCATTGACCGGGATGGCAGCGGCAGTGAATGCCATGCTCCCTGCCAACAGGCAGGCGATCCATCTTTCCCATACTTTCATTGCCGATCACCTCATCCTTTACTGCCCTTCATGGAAGAAATAGGGAAGTGCATCGTAGACATAGTGTCTGACAAATCCCCACCAGTGCGTCTTTCCCTCTGCCGCAATGAAGTAGAGATTGCCCTTTGAGAAGTCGGAAGTGAACGTGAAAGTGGACATTTTCTTCATGGCTTCGATCTGCGGTGCAAGGTTGCCATATGCAATGTCTTCCGTTCCGGTCGCTGCGAAAATGTAAGTCGAATTTTTGTACTTGGAGCCCTCTATCGCATCGGCAACTGCCTGTGCGCCGCCCCAGCAGTGACCGCTCAGGGGCATAAAGTAGCCAAAATAATCAATATCATTGATCAGTACGTTCCATGTGGAGCCGCCGCCCATGGAGAAGCCGCCGTATGCCCGGTGCATTCTGGAGGCTTCGAGTCCTGCCAGAGTGGTGTCCTTGGCATAGGTGGAATATTTGCCCTCTACAAAAGGCACAATACTCTGCTTCACCTCGTCATAGACCGTCTCTGCGGAGCATTTGTTGAAGGTGGGCGTCACCACGATCATCGGCTCGAGGTCGCCGTTCCCGATCATGTGGTCGAGCATGTTGTGGATCTTGACATCATCACTGAAAATGGTATTTTCATTCTCACCGCCGCCGTGCATCAGATAGAACACATTGTACTGCTTGTTCTCATCGTAGCCATAGGGCAGATAGACATTCAGGGAGTTGGTGCCGTGGATGCCATTGTAGGATTCCTTGACGATCTTGCCCTGATGTTCCGCAGGGTCAAGGTAGTAGCCCGGTGCTTCATGGAACTCGAGTGCTTCCTCATACTCGAAAGTCGGCTCCGGCGGTGCAGGGGTATGATCCGGGAATTCCGTGATGCGCCCCAGCAGAAATTCCTGCAGCAGCTCGACATCCTCGCCGTTGACCACGCCGCTCCGATCCACATCGGCGGTCGTTTCCATCATGCTGTCGGTAAATCCGTTCTTCACGCCCTTCTTGGCAAAGCCCAGATCAAAGACAGTGATCCTGCCGTCTCCGTCCACATCGCCCTTGATGAGTGTTCTGCCTGCGCCCGCACCCTCAATGACCGTTCCGGCAGGTGCGCCAATGGCTTCATCCACATAGAAGTCCATTGTCCCCTCGGCGGTCTCAATATAGATCCGTGCGCCCGTTGCATCTGCGGGGATGGTGTATTCCGTATTGGAGAGCTGTATCCACTTTCCGGCAGGGGCAGCACCCTCCGCAATGGTAGAATACTGTGCATCGCCGTTGGCATCGGTGTATTCTAACTTCATGTAGAAACTAGCGGCAGTATCGGGACTCATGACATCCGCACTGAAACTGAATGCCTCGCCCGGCTTGAATACGGAACCCAATGCTTTTGCGGCACCGTTCCATGCGGCATCTCTGCCGCTGACGAAAAGTGCCTGACTGCCGGCGTAGCTCCCACCGGTGCTGCACTCGACAGAAGCGGCACCTCTGCCTGTCCATGCATCCAGACCCTTATCCGGCTCGTAGGTGCTATGGAAGAAATAGCCGTCCGCATCTGGTTCCGTGATGGTGGGGGCATTCCACTCAGCACGCTCATAGTCAAAGAAGTCAATATCCGCATAGCCGCCGGTGGTCTTGGTGGGATAGCTGTAGATGGCACTGCGGTAGCCTGTGAAGAGCTTGAGGTCATACGTCATGGAGAGGGTATCGCCGATCTTTGTCCATGTATTGCCATCAAAAGAATAGAAGAAATTCACCTTGTCAATGTTGTTGGATACGTTGAAATTGCTGTCTACTGTGTTGAACTGGAATTCCTCTTTCAGGTAGACGATGTCGCCCTGCATAGGCACCTGTTCCACGATGGTATCCTTGCTGTCGGTGACGGCTGCCGAGGACGAATAACCGCCGTTCTTTGCCATGTAGACATATTTGCTGCCATCATCCTTTACGCCTACGCCGACATTGCCGTAATTGAACTGGAATGCGGACAGTCCGGCAAAGTCGCCCGGTTTCATGTTGGCGGCATCGAGGCGGATCGCACTGCTGCATGCGGGTCCCTCCGTGCGCATGGTGAGGGTGTTGCGGGCGTTCAGAAGATGGGTGGCAATGTGTTCATTTTTCAGACGCAGCCACCCCTCACGGTCGCTCAGAGACCATGCCGCATTGTCAGGGTTGTGGTTCCACTGCCACTCAAGGGGCAGCTTGCTTTCACTGAAATCATCATCCTTTGCAAGAGATGTGCCTTTATAATCCTCATCCACCGTGAGGGTCGTCGGTGCTTTGCCGTTGACGCCCATCATCGGGAAACCGTCTTCCCATGTCACCGGGACAAGCACAGGCACACGCCCGACACTGCCGTGATCCTGAAACAGCAGCGCATACCAGTCGCCCTCCGGTGTATCAATGATGCCGCCCTGTGCGACACCGCTGCCATATGTGCCAAGTCCGGAATTGAGAACGGTCTTGCCCTCGTATGTGCCGAGCAGCTCCTTACTGCGGTAGCAAAGCTCGATCCGTCCGCTGTTGCTCGGCCATGCAATGAGGAAAATGTAGTAATAGTCGCCGATCTTCATTGCCCGTGAGCCTTCGCCGGCAAGGTTATCCAGTCCGGTCTTGAAAAGGACTTTGTCCGCACCGCCCTCCTTGAAGCCGGTCATGTCGGCATTGAATTCCTTGATGCGGATCTCACCGCCGCCGCCGTAGATCAGGTAGTTCCTTCCGTCATCATCAAACAGAAGCGAAGCATCGTGGTACATGCCCCGCAGCTCCGTGCGTGTCCATGTGCCGTTTTCGATGTCATCGGTCTTGTAGATGTACGAATTTCCCGTGCCATAGCTCCCGAAAAATACATAGTACATACCATTGTGGTAGCGCAGACTGGTCGCCCACTGTCCATGCGCATAGTCATGCTCTCCATTGGCAAGATTCTGCTTGTCGCCGTCAGCATAGGTGTCGTAAACATAATTGCAAAGCTCCCATGACACCAGATCATTCGACTTCATGATCGGCACGCCCGGTGTAAAATACATCGTCGTGCTGACCATGTAGTAGGTATTTCCCACACGGATGATGTCATCATCCGGCACATCTGCCCAGATAAAGGGATTGGCGATCGTAGTCGTTTCTGCTGCGGCAGCGGCAGGGGATATCCCCACCGTCATCAGCATGGCAGCGATCGCACAGGCAGCCGCCCGTTTCCAGAAATATAAACGCATCAGGATCACTCCTTATAAAATGATATACACATTTATTTTAACAGATTATTCAAATTTATACAACCCACATAATGCAGATTGGGTGGACAAAGTGAAGATTTGGGGGAGGGGAGTGTGCAGATGTCCTGTACCGTATTTGGGTGCTGCTGTGAAGTATTTTCCCAAGATCTGATACTAAAATTTGAAAAAGACTTGCAATATCTATCTTTTTATGTTATAATTAAAACAAAGGAGTGGATCTCAATGGCTGTACCAAAATTTTATGAATTGATGCCGGCAATCATAAATTGCCTTGGAGACGGAAAAGTTCACACGTTAAAAGAATTAACATCCTATTGTGCAGATGCTCTGCAATTAAGCGAAGAGGATAGAGCAGAAGTAATATCCAGCGGTCAAAATAAATTACATAACAGGGTCGGCTGGGCAAAAGCATACCTTGTGAAGGCAGGTCTGATCGAAAGTCCGCAGAGGGCACATTTCAACATTACTGAACTTGGGAAAAATGCCTTTCAGCAAGGAGCAGATTGTGTTACTTTAGAGTATCTGAACCAGTTTGAATCGTTCAGAGATTTTCGGGGACATTCCCTGCATGATCCAGAAAATGAACCGCAAGTTTCAAATCTGGAGAGTCCGCAGGAAAGAATAGAATCCGCTTTGAATGAATTAAATGATGAGCTTGTAGAAGATCTGATGTCGGAGATCATGAAAATATCTCCCTATGATTTTGAACGTCTTGTTGTAAAATTACTGATCGAAATGGGATATGGGACAATGGAAGAGAATAGAGATGCGGTCACACCGAAATCCGGTGATGAAGGCATTGATGGGATCGTAAGTGCAGACAAATTCGGGTTCGATTCCATTTATATCCAAGCAAAGCAGTGGAAAAAAGATAATCTTGTCAGCCGTCCTGAAATACAGAAATTCATCGGTGCGCTTGCTACCACACAAGGTGCGACGAAGGGGATCTTCATTACAACATCGGATTTTACAAAGGGAGCCGTGGAGATCATTACAAAGCAAACACAAAATAAAATCGTTCTCGTAAACGGAAAACAACTTGCAAAACTGATGATCGAGTATGATCTTGGCGTTTCCACAGTGGCGACGTATCGTGTAAAAAGAATAGATTCTGATTTCTTTAATGAGGATATATGATGTATTAGAAAGTTCCAGAGATGGTGGAAAAGATAAATCCATATAACAAACAGCAGCCCGGTTCAAAAAAGAGACACAACCTCTAATTTTGTGTTTACACATAATTCGGGTTTGAGCCTTCAATCGTACAAAATCCAGTATTATCACGATCATCTGTCAACGTTTCATATTGTAACACCGATCATGTAGGTCAGCACGGCAGGAACCATTGTATACCACCATGCAGGTGTTCCAATTGCGATCACATCATAATTAGCAACAGAATACGGCAGAGATTTGATTTCCGGATGAAAACCGCTGTCAACTTCATGCTTTCCCTGATCCACAACGTTCTGATAGCTGCCTTCATAGGGTTTGACCGTTTCGATTTTCGCAATATCCGCACCAGTCGCCTTTTGGAGCTTTTTTGCAATTTTCTCAGTATTTTCATTCAACCATGAATAATAAACAATCAGCAATTTTTTCATTTTCCCTCCTGTTTCAGTTTGAGGTATTGACGGTGAATCTACTTTTACACCTTACGAAGTCTTATATCGTCAATCGATTTTACGGCACACAACTGTAACACAGAACATATCTCCCCGAATTTCCGCAAAAATATCCCCGTCCATCTCATTCATCAATCTCCGGCAGATATATAATCCCAATCCGTTTCCGGCTACTTTTTCCGCATTTGAGCCTCTCCAGAAACTGTCAAAAATATGGGAAATTTCTGTATCAGGCAACGTATTACCGCTGTTGGAAATGGTGATCAGTTTACAGTCTTCTTCATCTGAAATTTCAATGCAGATAGATCTTCCGTCGCCGTATTTTATTGCATTTTCCATGATGTTTTGTAACACTTCTTCCAGACGTTCCGGGTCACAGGAAATGAAGCAATCCGCATAATGTTTTATCACAAATTCCGTCCCTGAAATTTTCAGTTTATCCGAATAATATGCATCTATTTTTTGCATCACGGCGGAAATATATTCTTCTTTTTTCTGAACATGAAATTCCATCAGATCGCCGCTTAATTTACTTGTCAATTCTCTGACATAATGTTCGATCTCATTTGCTTTTTTATTGATATTTTCCGCAGATGCACGCTGCTTTTCCGCATCTGAATAGAGATCATCGGCAATTGCCTTTGCATATAATTTGATCGCTGAAAGTGGTGTTTTTATGTCATGAGAAATAGAGAGTATCGCCGTTTTTTCACGCTTTGCACGTTCCATTTCACGATAACGTGCATTTTCCAGTTCCTCACGGAGCATGTCCAGCCCCCAGATAAATTTCCCGAAATATCGTAATCTTGTTTCTTTCAATGGTATAGTGAGATTGCCTTTTGCAAGCCTGTACGGTAGTTCGCTGATCTCGTGAAATGGCTTTATCATCGTCTGCCTGATATAGAATACGATCAAAAATAATACCACAAATATCATGATCGTCATTAAATTTATAAAACATAAAATACGGCTGTTTTTCCGCGCCATTTCCCTGTATTCGATACGATACAGTTTCCCATCAATTTCACGAAAAACACAAGGCGCATCAGAAGAATAAAAATTGTCGCCAAGGCATTCGTAAACACCTGAAATCGTCTGATAATCGTCAATATTTATTTCATTCCCGTCTGAAATTTCCTGCATGATCCTGTTTGTTTCAATTCTAAAAATACCCGTACTGCTTATCATGCTTTTGGGAAAAAATAAATTTATCAAAATCAGAATTGCGGAAAATAAAATAGTTATCCATATAAAGATCTTATCAAAATTTTTCATCAAGCCCACCTGTAACCTTTTCCCCAGACGGTAATAATTTTTTTCGGATCTTTCGGGTCATTTTCGATTTTTTCACGAAGGTATTTTATATGCACCGTCAAGGTCTGCATTTCTGATTCACTATCAATTCCCCACACACGATTGAACAGAAATTCCTTGCTCAACGTCTGCCCTTTGTTTTGCATCAGAATTTGCAGAAGCTCAAATTCCTTCGCCGAAAAGCTGATCAGTTTCCCATTTTTTTGCACTGTTCCATTTGAAATATTCAGCGTAATATCGCCGTCTGAAATTACATCCTGTGCAAGCCGCCTTTTGAAAATTCCCTTGATCTTTGCAATTAAAATTTCAATGTCAAACGGCTTCTCGATATAATCATCCGCACCAAGCAAAATTCCGTTCAGTTTGTCATCTCTGTCAGTCCTTGCAGTCAAAATAATGATCGGTATATTGTCATTTTTTCGCATTTTCTCACATACCGAAAAACCGTCCATTCCCGGAAGATTGATGTCAAGCAGGACAAGCCTTGCCCCGTATTTTTCATACAGGGACAAGGCTTTTTCACCGTCTTTCGCAATGCTCACCGTGTAATTTTCCGCACGGAGAAAATCGGCAAGCAAATTACATATTTCCGCATTATCCTCAACCAGAAGAATATCAACCATTTTACCACCCCATTTCCATGAGCCAGTGATTCAGTGAGCGTTCTCTGTCACGCAAATTGGCACCGCTGTCGATCACATATTCTCCCTTGATGTTTCCATCAACAATAAACAGGACTTTTCCGCATCTTGACGCAACTTTTACATCATGGGTGACGATCATCATCGTGGTACCATCTGCGTTAAGTTTTGCCAGTTCCTCCATCACTTCCTCCGAAGAAGTGCGGTTGAGAGAACCTGTCGGCTCATCCGCAAAAATAATTTTCGGATGATTGATCATACTGCGGCAGATACATGCCCGCTGGAGTTGTCCGCCGGAAACTTCATTGATGTCATTCCCGGCAATTTCCGCAATGCCGAGCCGTTTCATGAGTTCACGTCCACGCTGTGCAATTTTTTTGTTACTTTCATGATGTTTTGCGGCTCTGACTGCCGGAAGAATAATATTATCCAGAACAGATAAATTTTTCATCATATACATTTGCTGAAAAATAAATCCCATATCTTCAAGCCGTGCCGCTGCAAGTTCCTTTTCACGCATGGCGGACAAATTTTTTCCGCAGAAGAAAACCTCTCCGGCAGTCATTTTGTCCATTCCCGAAACTGTGTAGAGCAGTGTCGATTTTCCGGAACCTGACGGTCCCATTATACCGATCATTTCTCCCTCGTTTACGGAAAAACTCACATTCCGCAGGACATTATTCTGCCTTTTGTTGACGATATATGTCTTGCAAAGATCTCTCGCTTCAAGTACAGTGTTCATAAAAATTCCCTCCGTTTATTCAATATTTGCCGTGTCGGACGCTTTGATCTTCCCCACATGCATCGCCGTCAGAAATGCACTGATAACGACTGTCGCCGTAATGATGAGCGGGTAAATGACAAACTGCTCCAGTACATTAAATTGATACTCGATGCCTGCCGTTGCACCCATCGTCATGAAGATAGGGTCAATACACAACATCAGCAGCGGCACGCACAACCCGGCAGCAACGATTTGCGCTAAAATGACCGAGATCAAAAATCTTCCCGTGTGCTGTGTCATAATTGCGCCATTTCGGAACCCTATCGCTTTCATCAGCGCAATTTCGGACTTTTCTTTTGAAATAAATGAATGCTCCATCAAAACTGCGATCAAAATAATGACAATTATAGAGATGGCAAGCACAAAATCCCTCACGCTTTTAATTGTGTCGGAAACACCTGTGATAGCATTGACAAACCCACATGTATCATAAATATTTTTGTTATCAAAAATGTCTTTTAATTTTTCTATACGTTCGGAAATTATCTTTTCATCGGGGTCGTCATCAAAATTGATCTGATACCCGACAGCACCCGTCATCAAATTACCGGGAATTTCAAATTTCTCACAGAGTCTGCCCACATTTCCCGTCTGCATAACACTTTGAAAAAGTGCCGTAATAATAAATTCTTTATCCTCACCGTCAATATTTAATGTCAATACATCACCGATATCTACATGCATCTTTTCAGCCAGCATTTCACTGAGTGCGACTTCGTTTTCGTATTTCGGTGCAACGCCTTTTGTGTATGTGTAATCGGTCGTTTTTGTGTCTTTACACCACACAAAATTCGTCTTGTATTTTACATCATTTGCCGTAACGGATAAGTTATACCATTCCTCGATGTAAACAAATGCAGGCATATTATTTTCTGCAAGAATATCGGAAATTTCCTGTTTTGTTTCATCAACATCTTTTACACCCGATATGGCATCTGTAATTCTTTTTGAATCCAAGAAATAGACATCGCTTTTTGTTATGCCGAGCATTTTCAGCATTTTTTGACTGCCAAGAGTATTTGCCGTAACAGACAGCACCATAACAAAAACCGTGCATATTGTAAATATTGCCGTGATAATGGTAAATTGTTTTGGCTGACTGAATACGTCATTTATCGAAAGAAATGCGGTGCTTTTCAGTCTTGTTTTGCCAAGATGCAGAATGCTTTTTTTATGGAAACGCTCACCTGTCTGCCCGCTTCTCACTGCATCAATAGGCGAGAGTTTTTTGATCTTCCCCGTACAACTCCAGCTGAAAAACAATATCACAAGCACAACAGCGACACAGCATAAAACACCGATCACAGCGGAATTTTGACTTTCCAGAACCATATTTTCGCTGACGCTTTTGATCAGCATTTTTCCGAACGGAATGTTCAGAAAATATCCGACGACTGCTCCGACAAAAGAGATGCAGAAATATTTTGCAAGGTACAGCGATCGTATCGAATTATTTTTCAAACCTATCGCTTTCATAACGCCAATTTCACGAAATTCTTCTGCAATTGTGAAACCGATAGTAAAACGAAGTACCACAAATGACACGATAATAAGCCCGATACTCAAAATTAAAATGATCGTTGCAACGATCATATTCATGAAATAACTCAGCTTGACAGTATCGTTGTCTATCATCAGGTAAATATCTTCCGCATCGGCTATTTCAGATTGTAATGCGGATAAATTATCCGTTTCAATGTAGTAGACACTGCCCGAAGCATACTGTTTTACCTGATCGTCATTTGCAATTTTTTTGTAGTCTTCCTCGCTGATAAGCATTCTCGGATTACCCATCATTTCGGAGCCAAACAGGGCATCTTTCAGCGTTCCGGCAAATTCAAATTTCATGTTGATTTCGCCGATCTTCAGCGTAAATTTATCACCGATCTGCAAATCGGATCTTTTGGGGACTGCTCCCGTGATGTACATTTTCCCCTGTTCCACATGGTCGATAACATTATCATTTTCATCAAAAAAATTGAAATTAGAATCACTTATCGACTGCACCATTGAAATGTTCGAGTATTCCATGAGCTTTTTACCACTGCGTTTGAAATTCTCCTCTGACGTGAAAATTACATCATCTTTCTGGTATGCTTTCGCATTTTCGCTGTTCCGAAGCAGTTCCTCAACGGTATCCCTGCCATTGCTTTTGTGCGACAGGATGTAGTAATCCGCCATGCCTGCCTCTTCAAAATAATGGTCAAGCCCTCTCTCCACGACCATGATGTTGTTCACACCACTTGCCGTAAACATTGCCGACAACACCACAAATAAAAGTAATATGATGTTCATCGTCTTCTTCCGTTTCAGATCTCTCAGAATGATCCTCCTGTACATTCCCGACAACTCCTTTCTGTGATCTATTATATCACAGAATTATTAAGAAGTCATTAAATCGGGAATGGAATTGAAATATTTTTTTCATATAGTATTGTAAATGAGATCTAATGCGTGATTTTTATGATCTCCTGAAATTTGGATTTTTCAATTTTCACGATATAGCCTTCCAAAATCATTGTTCGGATAAATCCGCTCTTTAATGGACAAGATGGCAGGTACTGATGATGCTGTTTTTACTATATTCAGCAGAGGATAAAGGAATTTCACTCAAAAAATTTGAACTTGGACGCAAATTGCAAACAAAGGCTCGCAAGCGTAAAGCGATTGACACAAAGTCACTGGAAGAACCGCTGAAAAACTGGCATTTCCTGACCGTTCAGGAAAAACATGATGTTGCCGCTGAAATGGTTGATGTTATTTGTATCTCTCATCACAGCGATAAAAAAATCGAGATTGTTTTCGGCATTTAATAATACTTGAAAAATAGGCATATTCATAAGTCCGTAGGGTGCGCTGTTCGTAGAATCATTTCCACACCGACAAAAATTGAACAAATGAATAAAGTACATGACAGAACAATTAATAATTTCTTCTTCATAAAAGCTCCTTTATAATTATTCTTGATTCCGTAATGTTCATACATAAAATATTCAATTTTAGACTGCTCACTTATAATGTTCGGTTGAACATTATAGTAATACACGCAATACTGAATGCCCTTACCCTGATCTTCAACCGAATAGCCCTCCATGAGTACACCGCTTGCCACAAGGTTATTCCCCTCGAATATCGGTGTTACACGGTAAAGAACATGATTTCCTGATTCGTGTACATAGTCTGCAACCCTGTTTTCAAACCGCAACATTCCTTGAATATTCAAGTATCGAGTGCCTATGATGAGATTCTGCGTATTTGCGTTTTCGGCTGCCAGTTCATATACGATTAGGTGACAGCGGTTGTATAGATAGTTACCGTCGATCACTCCGTTGTGTTTGACCGTCTGCCACCCGCTCGGTTTCACCATACCGATCTCTCCACGCTCCTCAGTCGGCATGATCTCAGGACAGATATTGGCGAATGCGACTCCGCATCGTCCCAGCTCATCAAGTGGGCTGTACGTTTCAAACGCTTCTGTTGAGGTCGTATCTGTAAAATATGGAATATTATTGTTGATCTCAACATAGGCATTGCCCGAAAATTGCGGTATCTCCGCAAGCGAAAACTCCTTTGGCGGAGAAGGTGGGACTGTTTCTGTTTCGATTACTGTCGTACTTGTGGTCACTATCGCCACCCTAAATGGAAAGCATTATTCAAGTGATAGCAAAACAGCTATATTTCGATATATAAAAGCATAATACTTTGAAATGAACTTATCTCTTGGAATGGGATAAGATCTTTTTCTTTCAGAAAGCTGTTGACTTTTTCAATGGGGCGGTGTATAATATCACCAACTATGCGAATGGGGAAAGCTCTCTTGATCCGGCTTTCACCACAGAACCGGAAGTCACATCACCTCCGGTTACACAATCACCTGCTACACAGCCCC
>CANQYC010000041.1 GCA_947627945.1 uncultured Clostridia bacterium | reverse complement strand
ACATCCACCGCATTCACCCGTGCTGCGCCCCGGCAGAGCATGCAGTCCGTAAAACCGCCCGTGGATGCCCCCACATCGAGACAGCAGCAGCCCGTCACCGACAGCGGGAACACCTCAAATGCCCCTGCCAGTTTTTCCCCGCCTCTGCCGACAAAGCGGGGCAGCTCCGTGACTGTCAGCACATCTGCCTCCTCCACAGGTGCCGCCGGGCGTGTGAGCGGTACGCCGTTGCACAGTACCTTTCCCTCTGCGATGAGCGTTTTTGCCTGTGTCCGGCTGCGGCAGAGACCCCGCTGCGCCAGTGCCGTATCAGCTCTTTGTGCCATAGACATAGATATAGCGGCAGACCGACTGCGCAGACAGCCCCGCCTTGTCGAGCAGCGAGGACATGGTGCCCTGTTTCATGAAGCCCTCGGCAGTGACCTGAACATACCGCCCGTGGAATCCGTACTGCGGCAGCAGCGAGCCAAAGAGGGAAGCGATGCTGCCATTGCCGCTGCTTTCCTCAAAGAAGATGATGACCCTGTGATCGAGTGCCTGTTCCACCAGTGTTTCATCGAGCGGGAAGATGCGTGTCAGCTTGAGCAGATCGGTGCGGTACCCGATGCGTGCGCAGGTCTCGTGGGCGTCGAGCAATGCCCGGAATGTCCTGCCGTAGGAGATGAGCAGTACATCGGAACCCCCATCTATATAGGTATGTTCCGTGTTGATGAATTCCGGCGGGAGCTGCATGTCCTGCTCCTTGCCCCGGGGATAGCGTACCGCCGCCAGCCCCTTTTCATGAAACACCGCCCGCCGCAGGCACATGCGCAGTTCCTCATAGCCGGCAGGCGCATAGACCACCGCACCGGGGACAGCCGTGAGCATGGGGATGTCGAACACCCCGTGATGCGTTTCGCCGTCCTCGCCGACATAGCCCGCCCGGTCGATCCCAAGCGTGACATGCAGCCCGCTGATCGCCACATCGTGGATGAGCTGGTCGAAGGAACGCTGCAAAAATGTCGAATACACGGCAAATACCGGCAGCATCCCGGCAGCGGCAAGCCCCGCCGCAAATGTCACCGCATGCTGTTCCGCAATGCCCACATCATAGAACCGGTCGGGGTGTGCCGCCTCAAAATACTGTAACCCCGTCCCGTATTCCATAGCCGCAGTAATGGCGCAGATGCGTGCATCCTCATCTGCCATCCGTGTCAGCTCCTTGCCGAATTCCGCCGAATAGCAGTCATCGCCGGAGATCTCCGGATTGCCCGTCATAATGTCAAATTTCGACACGCCATGGAACTTGCTCGGGTCTTTTTCCGCCGGAAGATAGCCCTTCCCCTTGATCGTCTTGATATGCACAAAGACAGGCGCATCGTAGCGTTTTGCCGCACGCAGCACCTCCTCCAGTGCCTGCTGGTCGTGACCGTCTACAGGACCGAGATAGACAAATCCCAACTGTTCAAAGAGCGTGGCATGCCGTATGACCATACGCTTGACGCTGTCCTTGGTCTTTTTCAGCACTTTGATCGTCGGTGCGCCCACCACGGGCGTGTTGCGCAGATTGCCCTCGAGTTCCTGCTTGCGGCGCACATAGTCCTCCCGCTCCCGGATGGAGCGCAGATACCCCGACAACGCCCCGACATTCCCGGAGATGGACATATTGTTGTCGTTCAGCACGACAATGAGGTTTTTCAGCTTCTTCTTGCCGCCGTTGTTCAGTCCCTCGAATGCCAGTCCGCCCGTCAGCGCACCGTCACCGATGATGGCAATGACCTGATGGTCGTCGCCCTGCATCCGCATCGCCTCCGCAATGCCGCAGGCAGCCGAGATGGAGGTACTGCTATGTCCGCTGATCACCACATCATGCGGCGATTCGTCAGGCTTGGGAAAACCGGAAATACCGCCCTCCTGCCGGATATGGGAAAATTCTTCCAGCCGTCCGGTCAGGAGCTTGTGGGTATAGCACTGGTGCCCCACATCCCAGATGAACTTGTCATGGGGCGAGTCAAATACCCGGTGCAGTGCCAGTGTCAGCTCCACCGTGCCGAGGTTGGAGGCAAGGTGTCCGCCGTTATGGGAGATCGTCCGCACGAGAGTGGTGCGTATCTCTCTGGCAAGCCGTCTGCACTGGTAGAGGTTGAGTTTTTTTAGATCCTGTGGAAGCTGCAGATCTTTCAGATGCAGCTCTCTTGTATCCTGAATATCCATATTGTCTTTCCTTTACCTCAGAGGGATGAGTGCGCCGATGAGGATCCCCAGCAGGGCACCGCACGCCACCTGAAGCGGCGTATGTCCCAATAATTCCTTGAATTCATTGATCTTGCTGCTCGGATCGCCGTCAAGTGCCAGCAGCCGCCCCATGATCTGGTTGAGCTGCTTTGCATGCTTGCCCGCTTCGAGCCGGACATTGGCAGCATCGTACATCACAATGGCAGCCAGTACGAACATCACTGCCACGAGGGGACTGTCCCACCCCTCCATCCTGCCGGTGGAGATAAACGCCGCACAGACCAGAGAGGAATGGGAGCTTGGCATCCCGCCGGAGCCGTAGAGCCGTTCGAGCTGGATGCTTGCGTTCTGAAAGAAAAACAGGATGAACTTGATGACCTGTGCAGCCGCCCATCCCAGTACGGCTGCCACGAGTATCGGATTATATACCATTCTTATCCCCCTTACAGATCATTGCACACGGACGAGCAGTGCATCTGTCAGTGCATGCAGGAATGCCGTATCGGAAAAGGCATCGAGCTGTGTATGTGCCTGTGCCGTCAGGTCTGCCGCACGCCGCTTGGCTTCTTCCAGACCGAGCAGCGTCACAAAGGTGCGCTTGCCCTGTGCGGCATCGCTCCCGACCGGCTTGCCGAGCGTCTCATCCGAGCTTGTCACGTCAAGGATATCGTCAATGATCTGGAAGGCAAGTCCCACCAGTCTTCCATATTCTGCCGCAGCCGTGAGCTGCGCTTCCGAAGCCCCCGCACACAGGCATCCCATCCGGCACGAGGCAGCCATCAGGGCACCGGTCTTGCCGAGGCACATCGTCTCCAGCTCCGCAGCCGTGACATTTTCCTGCGTCTCGAACTGCATGTCCATCTGCTGCCCGCCGACCATGCCACCGGTGCCCTCATAGACGGCAAGCGTCTGTACCAGTGCGGTCTTCTGTTCCGGCGTCAGCACCGGATCCGATGCGATCACTGCAAAGGGCGCACAGATCAACGCATCCCCCGCCAAGATCGCCGTTGCCTCTCCGAATGCCTTGTGGCAGGAGGGCTTGCCCCGGCGCAGATCATCGTCATCCATTGCCGGAAGATCGTCAAAGATGAGCGAAGACGTATGTGTCATTTCCATCGCACATGCAGCGGCATCTGCCTGCGGCAATGTCCCGCCGCATGCCTCACAAAAGGCATAGACCAAAGCCGGGCGGATGCGCTTTCCGCCGGCGGTCAGAGAGTGGCGCATGGCATCGAACAGCACCCCGATATCCATCGGCTGGCTGTCCGCCTGCATCTGTGCGACCTTTTGCAGCATGTATTCCTCCGTTCGCTGCGCATAGGCAGCGAGCTGCTTTCCTGTAGTTGTCATTCTGATCCCTCATTTCCGGAAGCCGGCACCGGGATCTCCTGCACGGAGAGTACCGCTTCCTCCAATAATCTATGGCATTTTGCAGACAGCTCCATGCCCTGTGTATAGAGGCGGGTCGCCTCCTCGAGGGAAAGCTGTTCTGTTTCCAGACGGCGGGTCAGTGCCGTCAGCTGCTGCATCATTTCTTCATATTGCATCGTTTTCCTCCACCTTTGCCCGGAGCGTGCCGTCTGCCAGACGCACCCGGATCTCTGCACCCGGCTGCACCTCCCTGACAGAGGTGAGCAATGCCCCGTTTTCCTGATAGACTGCCGCATAGCCCCGCTCCAGCACCCGCAGCGGATCCAGTCCGCCCAGCCGTTCCTGCATCGCCGTATAGGCTGCCGTTTTCCGTGCCAGATAGAGCTGCATGCTCTGCCGGAGCCGCTCTGTGATCCGGCGGCATTCCTCCGCCCGCAGGCGGATGCGGTAGTCCGGGCGGTATTCCCGGAGCTGCCGTTCGGCATGTTCCAGTGTCCGCCGCTTTGCTGCCATCTGCGAGAGGCAGGCACTGCGCAGGGCAGTTTCGGCAATGCGGATCTGCCCGTGCAGAGCATTTTTATCCGGGACAGCCAGCTCTGCCGCTGCGGATGGTGTCGGTGCCCGCCGGTCGGCGGCGGCATCCGCAATGGTCACATCCGTCTCATGCCCGACTGCCGAGATCACCGGCACCGGGCAGTCATGGATGGCATAGGCGACACACTCCGCATTGAACACATCGAGATCTTCCGCCGCACCGCCGCCTCTGCCGACGATCAGCACATCGCATCCCTGTGTCCCGGCAAAGCGCACCGCTGCGGCAATGGATGCCGCTGCCGCATCCCCCTGCACCTGCACGGGAAAGACTTTCACCTGTACGAGCGGACAGCGTCTGCCCAGCACATGCAGGATGTCCTGCAATGCCGCACCCGCCGAGGAAGTGACGACGCCCACCACCTGCGGCAGGGGAGGGAGCGGACGCTTGCTGCTCTCCTCAAACAGTCCGGCGGCACGGAGCTTTTCCTTCCGCTGTGCCAGTGCGACCGCTGCCGCACCGGCACCCTCCGGCTGGATGTCAGTGACATTGAGCTGATAGATGCCGTCCCGTTCATAGACGGTCAGCCCGGCACTGACGACGACTTTCATCCCGTCCTCCGGCTGGAACCGGAGAAGTGCCGCCGCCCGGCGGAACATCACCGCCCGGATCACACTGCTCTCGTCCTTCAGGGAAAAATAGCAGTGTCCCGAGGGATATGCCCGGAAGTTGGAGATCTCTCCACGCAGCAGAAAGTGCGCCAGATTCCTGTCGCCGCTGATCCGGGAGGCAAGGTACCGGTTGATCTGTGATACTGTCAGGACTGCCATACCGCCGCCCCCTCTGCACAGATCGCCGCATACAGTGCCGTTCCTGCGGCATTGTCGCAGGAAAATGCCGGTTCCGCAAAATACCGGTCATCCCCCGCAAGCCTGTCCCGGATGCGCCTGTCGGACATCACCCCGCCCGCATACAGCACCGGCAGTCTGCCGTACTGTTCCAGCACAGCCGCCGTCATTTCCGAAAGCGTTTCGGAAATAGCATCGAGACAGAGTGCTGCCACATCCGCAGCCGTCTCGCCCCGGACATATGCCTCACGGCATCGGTTCTCAAGTCCCGAAAGACAGCAGTCTGCACCTTTTAATACGGGTCTGTAGGGAAGTGTCTTGGTGCTGTCCTCTGCGAGCTGTTCCAGTGCTGCACCGCAGGGGAATGGCAGTCCGAGCATCACACCGACCCTGTCAACTGCTTGTCCCGCTTTCAGATCGAGGGAACGTGCCGCTGCCGTCACACGCAGCAGCGAAGCCGCATCCGGCTCGCACAGCACACATTCCGTCGTTCCGCCGCTGACATGGAAGGCAAGGAACGGTGTCCGCAGCAGGCGAAGCTGTCCTGCGGAATACAGTGCCGCTAAAATATGCCCTGTCTGGTGGCTCGTCCGGTATACCGGGATCTCCTGTGCCTGTCCGAGCATCCTTGCCGCACCCTCTCCGCACAGAAAGCACGGCATATACGAGCCGTCCACACTGCGGGGACGCACAGAGACGCCGACCGCCGCATACCCATGTGCCGGCAGCCGGGACAGCACCTGCGGGAGCTGCACGGTATGATGAAATACCGCATCGCTCTGCCGCAGCCCCCGTTCTCCCGCTTTCACCGGCAGGAGCTGCTTTTCCTGCACGACCGTGCGGGAGCTGCTGTCATACAGGGCAGCGGAGGTGGTGTAATTGCTCGTGTCCAGTCCGAGGTAGCTCGCCATTATGTCTCCTCCCCGGATGCCTCACGGGGCGGTAGGGAGCGGGTATAGGCACCGAGAACGCCGTTGATGAAGGCGGTATCCTCCCGGTAGGCATATTTCTCCGAGAGGGAGACCGCCTCACTGACGGCGACATTGACGGGCGTGCTGGGGACATAGCCGATCTCATAGATCGCCATCCGCATCAGGATCAGATCCACCTTTGCAATGCGGCTGACAGCCCGTGTCTGGCTGTAGGAGGCAATGACGGCATCGAGCGGCTCCAGATGGGACAGCACGCCCTCCACCAGAGACTTCACCCGGTCGTTGATGACCGGCTCACCGACTTCTTCGGCAACGGCATACAGTGTCTCCGGATCATCGTCCCGGAGCGATGCTTCAAACAGCAGGATAAATGCGTTTTCTCTGCATTCGTGTTTTGTCATACATGATTCCTTTCTTTGAGAGACAGGGTACCGGGGGGCATCCCCCGGTCACTCGTCTGCTTCCATCCCGGTGACACGGACATTGACGTGGACAGCGGTCACGCCGGTCATGTCCTGTATCCCCTGCTTGACTGCCTCCTGCACCTGCTTGGCGACCGCCGCAGCACGGCTCCCGCTGCCGATGACGATGCTCACATTCGCAGAGATGGCACCGCCCAGATTGCGGATGACCACCGGTTCTGCCAGCGGATTGGCAAGGGAACGCTCCGCCGCAAGGCGGACGACGCCGTCCACATCCCGTGCGGCAATGGCGGCGACCCGGCGCAGCACCTCGTCAGAGATGCTGACGGAATGGCTTGCAGATGGTACTGTACTCATATCGAACATCCTTTCTTTGTCTCGATCCGGCATTTTTGCCGTATCATAGAAAATATGTAAGGTTTTTTCATGAAAAAACCTGCCTTACTTCTATTATACCAAAAAATTCGGAAAAGTACAACTATTTTACTTCAAAAATTCTGATATTTTCTGAAGAAATTGAAACCTCCCCCAAAATGATGTCTTTGATCAGTGCTGCATCCGCCGCTTCCAGCCCGTCCGAGCGCACAACGACCTTGGCGGAATCGCCGTCGAGATAGACCACACAGTCCTCGAACCCCTGCGAACGGATGAGGGATTCGATGTTGCCCTCGCTCTCGATGAGCTTGGAGACCTCCACCGCACTCAGGGCAGTCGTGACGGCTTCGTCATTGGTGATGTCGCCGCCGCCCATGATCATCTGGAGCGTCTGGATGGCTTCATCCCGGTTGGCAGTCTTTTCCATGCGTGCCTTTGCAAAGTAATCGGCGGCAGGGTCGGCAGCCTCCTCCGTGGCGGCAGGTGCCGTCCCCTCCGGCGCATTGACGAATTCCATATCGCCGTAGTGTTCCTCATCGGTCAGCTCCGTCATGGGCGTGAGCTGCTCCGGGCGGGAGAGGGAATAGTTGATGTAGACGGCGATCGCCAGCATGGCGGTCAGGCAGGACAGGATGATCTGGCGTCTGCCGATGATGATGGATGGCTTTTTCATGGTGTTGACTCCTTTCGTATGGCTGAGGGATCCGATCTGGTGACAAAGATACAGTTGGAGGGCAGCCCGCAGGCAACGGACACCGCCCGGTATACCGCCTCCTGGACGGTGCTGTCCGCACCGCCCTCACAGGCAACGACCACGCCGGTGATCCCCGGATGGGAAACGGATTCCACCAGCGCATCCCGGCTCCCGCCGACAGTGACATAGGTCGTGCTGCTGCGCACCTGTTCCTCGGAGACGGTGCGGTCACCTTGTGTGGCATACTGATATTCCTCACTGCCGTCCAGTGTGACAAGCACTTCGACCCGTCCCACGCCTTCTATGACACTGAGGATGTCCGTGAGCTGCGCCTGCAGTGTCCGGCGGTATTCCTCCTGTGCCGCAGCGGTCTGTCCGGTCTCTTCCTTTGCCGCAGTACCGGACGGCAGGACCGAAGAAAGCAGGATGCAGCCCATGCCCAGCAGCCCGAGCAGGACAATGCCATGCAGCATCAGATCCTTCTTTTGCAGCTTAGGAAAGAACCTCTGTAACATGGATGCTCACCTCCTCTCCGAGTGCCTCCTGCAAAACTGCACAGGCAGCGGCAAGCTGATCGCACTCGGCGGTGACTTCACTAAAGTATATGCGCCCGTCCCCGTCAATATGAACCTGTGCTTCCAGTGCCGTGCAGCCGATGCCCGCCGCCGCCAGACGCTCCCGCAGGGCGGTCTCGCCAAGGCGTCTGGTCTCTGCAAGGAGCTGTTCCTCAAAGGCATTTTCCAGTGCGTCAGTCTGTGCGCTGTCCCCCTGCACAGCAGGCAGTTCCGGCAGTCCCGGCTCGTCCATCCGCAGAAAGGGCGATGCCAGACTGATGACAAACAGCAGCGAGATCAGAAAACGGATCTGTCTGTCGAGCCGTTTGCCCGGCTGGAGGATGCTGACCATCCCCACTGCCGCACTGAGCATGCATGCACCCAGAACGGATGCCCTGAGCTGTTCCATCTGACCGCCTCCTTATCCCGCTGTCAGCCCCACGCCGATGAGCATCAGCACCGCAGTGGAAAAGATGAACATGACCGAAAAGCACACCGCCACCGAAAAGCCCGTTGCCAGCACGCACTCCATGTTTTTGAAGAGCCTCGTGAGCAGCGTCACGCCGAACAGTTCCGACATTGCCGCTGCCGCCGCCGTGACAAGGCGGTAGATGCCCAGTTCGAGCAGCACCGGCAGCAGCAGCGTGAGCAGGGAGAGGATGCCGACCATCCCCACGCCCGACCGCAGGATCCCCATGCTGCTGATCACGGCGGCATATGCCTCCGACACGGCACCGCCCACAATGGGCACTGCCCCGGAGATCATGTATTTTGCCGCTTTGGAGCCAGCCCGGTCGGCAGACACGGCGACCATGCTCTGGACGGAGAGCAGACCGAGGAACACCGCCATCAGCAGTCCGAGCAGCCATGCGGCGGCTTTCTGCGTGAGGTGGATGATGCCCCCGAGGGAGACGGTGGGGTTGACCGCATCCACAATGCTCATCGCAAGGCTCATGCTCAGCAGCGGGAGCAGTACCTTTGTGGCGATCTCCAGTGCCAGCTCACACAGGAACACCATCCCGCTCTGGTATACCGCAGAGGCGGTCATGCCGCCGCTGACGGCAAGGATGCCCCCGAACACAGCGGAAAATCCCACCATGAAATCCGCCGTCTGCGTCAGCACGGCAGATGCCTGCGCAAAGACACTGCTCACCGGCTCTGCCGCAATGCCCACCGCACAGAGCGTGCAGACGATCTCATACACCGGTCCCGCCGCACTGCCCTCTCCTTTTAAGCTCCCGGCAAGTGCAGAGAGCAGGATGACCCCCGTGAGCATCGCCAGCACCCGCAGCGGCGCATGGAGCCTGTCCGAGAGCATCGCACCGATCTGACCTGTCACGTCCTGCAAAGACAGCGATGTCAGGGTATCCGGATCGGACAGGTCGGCATCCTCCGGCAGCAGTCCGGTCTCCAGCTCCGGCGCACCGCTCGCACCAAGCAGTGCCGCCAGCGTCTCATCATACGTATAGGTCTGCTCACCGTGTACCGGCAGCGTCCAGAGCAGACAGCACAGCACCACGGCGGCAATGGCAGCCATCCGCTTCATGGCAGCACCTCCAGTACCGTCTCCGCAAGGGAGAGAAACAGCGGCAGTGCGAGCGATGCCAGACAGATACGCCCGCAAAGCTCCACGGCAGAGCCGATCGCCGCCTCCCCGCAGTCCCGGCAGATATCCGTCCCGATCCTTGTCAGACAGGCGATGCCGAGGGCTTTGCAGAGGACGGAAAAATACGAGCCGGACAGTTCACTGCGGCTGTACAGCTCTGCGGCGGCAGCGGTGATGCGCTGCACTTCGGGCATGGCACCGAGCAGGGCAAGGACAATGACAGCGATCCCGAGCAGTGCCGCCTGCGGACGCTGGTATTCCCGCAGCAGCAGACACAGGATACTGCCGAGGATGCACAGTGCCGCCGTAACTTCCATATTCATAAGCCGAACACCGACTTCACGGTATTGAACAGCTCGCTGATCTGGTCGATGATGAGCATCAGCACCACGATCAGACCGGCGAGGGTGGTCATCATTGCCTGCTCGTCCCGCTCAGCTTTTTTCAGCACCAAGCTCAGCACAGCGACGATGATGCCGGTGCCGGCGATCTTGAAAATCAGGTCGATCTCCATAGATATCCTCCTGTTTTTTGTATCGGAGAAGTTTTACAGCCCCTACAGGAGCAGCACTGCCAGCATCATGCCGCCGAGCAGTCCGAGACTGCGGTAGAGCTTTCCCTGACGGGTGCTGCGTTCCCGGCTCTCTCTTGCCATCGCCCGCAGCTGTGTCCGGTGCAGTTCGAGTGCGGCAAGCTGCCCGTCCACATCCGTCGTCCCCAGCACATTCCCCAGACTGCACAGGATGTCCCTTGCCTGTGCGGGGACAGCGGCATCCGCACGGACTGCCCGCTGCCAGAGCATGCCCGGCGGTGCGGTGGGGGACAGCTTCGTGCTGATCTCATGCAGAAAGGCGAAACACCGGTAATTCGGATGTGCCGCCAGACGTTCGAGCAGCTCATCCAGCTCCGGTGTCTGACAGCGGATCAGGGCGGCGCAGTCCTCCGTCAGGGCGATCAGACGCTCCATAGACCGGGCATCCCGTTTCAGTTTTGCAGAGGCATACAGTCCCGCCCCGGTACATGCAAGGACGATGCACAGCAGTCCGAGCAGCCTCATGTGCCCTGCAGTCTCCGGATGGTCAGCACTTTTCCGTTGCCGCCGAGGAGGACGCAGTAGCGGAACACATCCGCATCGAACAGGGCTTGCATCACCGTCCGCCGCCGCAGTTCTTCCACACTTCCGGCATGGACCGTGGCGGCAAAGTGTACGCCGCAGCCGCTTGCCTGAAGAATGGCATCCGCATCGTCGATCGTGCTGATCTCATCGCAGACGATATAGTCCGGTGTCAGTACCCGCAGGGCAGTGAGGATGCCCGCCGCCCTCGGATAGCCGTCAAGCACGTCCGTCATCAGTCCCACATCATTCTGCGGCACCCCCCGCAGGACAGCTGCGATCTCTCCACGTTCGTCGATCAGGGAGGTGCGGCAGGTATTGCCGAGCATGCGGCAGACATCCCGCAGGAAAGTCGTTTTTCCGCTGCCGACCGCACCGGCGATGAGAATGCTGCTGCCCTGTCCGATCTGCCGCCAGACCGAGGCGGCAGTCCCCGGATATTCGCCTGCGATGCGGAAATTCAGCCCGCTGATATTGCGCACGGACTGGAGCCTGCCATTCTGGCGGACAGCACTGCCGCACAGCCCGACACGGCAGCCGCCCCGGATGGTGACATAGCCCTCGGCGGTGTCCTGTTCATGACTGTAGACGGAGTAGGAGACGACTGCCTGATAGGAACGGGCAATGTCATCCGAAGCGGCAGTGAGGGCGCATTCCGGCTGGGTGGTGTAGGTGCCGTCCGGTGTGAGAAACTGTTCCCTGCCGCATTCGGAGACGGCAACGGGACGTCCGCTGCGCAGGCGGATCTCTTGGATACGGGCGAGACGGTTGTCCGGCATTCGCTGGAGACTGCGCCGCACAGCGGCAGGGAGGTATTCCAGCGTGGTTCGCAGATTGTCGATGGCTTTCATATCCGACAGCATCCTTTCTCGTGGGGTCTTAGCACATACTATGCCCGTCCGGGCAGGATTATGCCACACGGCTGTTTGCTGTCTGACAGCTTTTTTGGGTAAAAATGGATATCGGCATGATAATTACAGCTTCTCCCTGCCCATCTCCAAAAAAGACTTGACAAATCATCCAGAATTGGGTATGATTATAGTAGGGGGGAATTGCCCTCCTACAGAAAATCAGCGGTATCCCCATGCCGCTCAGGAGGTCAAGTATGAAACGTATCCATGTACCGACCAATGATGCCTATGATGTTTTGGTAGAACGGGGCATTCTGCGCCGATGCGGCGAGATCCTCAGTGATCTCATCGGGAGCAGTACCTGCGTCATCATCTCCGATGACAATGTCGCACCGTTATATAGCAGCACCGCTGCACAGTCCCTGCAAGCTGCCGGGTTCCGGACGGAGCAGTTTGTTTTCCCGCATGGAGAACAGTCGAAAAATGCCGATACTTTGATGAAGATCTATACGTTTCTCTGTGAAAAGGAGATCACCCGGGGCGACTGTCTGGTCGCACTCGGCGGCGGCGTTGTGGGCGATCTGACGGGCTATGCTGCCGCCACCTATCTGCGTGGCATCCATTACGTCCAGATACCGACCTCTTTGCTGGCACAGGTGGATTCCTCCGTCGGCGGCAAGACTGCCATCGACCTGCCGGAGGGAAAAAACCTCGTAGGGGCGTTTTATCAGCCGGATGTGGTGCTTTGCGATCCCGACACCCTCTCCACACTGCCGCAGGAATTTCTCATCGACGGCATGGGAGAGGTGATCAAGTACGGCATGATCGCCGATGCGGAGCTTTTTGAGACGCTCTGCGGACTGGATCTGCAGACCATCCCGCAGCATTTTGACGACATCATCCCCACCTGCATCGGCATCAAGCGGGATGTGGTCGGGAAAGATGAAAAGGAAAGCGGACTGCGCATGATCCTGAATTTCGGGCACACGCTCGGACATGCCATCGAGGCGTACTATCACTATGAGGGCATCACGCACGGCTGTGCAGTGGCTGCCGGTATGTGCCTTATCACAAGATACTGCGGTAATGCAGAGGACTGGAAACGGCTGTGCGGCTGCGTGGAAAGATACGGTCTGCCGTCGGATGTGCCGGTGCCGCTGAATGAACTGCTGACATTCTGCGGACATGACAAAAAACGCTCCGGCAACGACCTGCACTATGTGGTCTGCGATCCCATCGGTCAGGCAAAGATACGCCGTGACACGATCTCAGGATTCCAGAAGCACTTTGAAAGGACGGTGTGCGAATGAATGTGACCATCACACCGCACCGGCTTGCCGGACGGCTCTCTGTCCCTGCCTCCAAGAGCATGGCGCACCGTGCCATCATCTGTGCGGCACTGGCGGAGGGAACGTCTGTGATACGGAATATCACCTGTTCGAGAGACATCGAGGCGACGCTGTCCGTCATGCAGGCATTCGGGGCGTCCTGTGAGATGCAGGGAGACACCCTCACCGTCTGCGGCATCGGGACGCCGTCAGAGAAAGCGGCGGCGGACTGCTGCGAAAGCGGCTCGACTTTGCGGTTCCTGATCCCGGTCGCTGCGGCACTCGGCATCGAGACGACTTTTTCCGGGCAGGGCAGACTGCCGCAGCGTCCCATTACGCCCTATCTGCGGGAATTGTCACAGAAGGGCATTACCTTTGCGCCGTCTGACGGCATGCCTTTTACCATTTGCGGACAGCTGCAGAGCGGCAGATTTTCTTTAGAGGGCGATGTGTCCTCGCAGTTCGTGACGGGGCTGCTGCTGGCACTGCCGCTGCTGGAGGGAGATTCGGACATCGTCCTGACCTCGCCGCTGCAATCCCGTCCCTATGCCGATATGACCATTCACTGCCTGCATGCGTTCGGCATCACGGTACACGAGACCGCAGAGGGCTACCATATCCCCGGCGGACAGCGGTATCAGCCGAAAGACTTTGCAGTGGAGGGCGACTTTTCACAGGCGGCTTTCTTCTACACGGCGAATGCCCTCGGCAGTGACATCACACTGACCAACCTGCCGGAGGCGTCGGCACAGGGAGACAGGCGGATCGTGACGATCATTGAGGAATTGTTTCACGGGAAACAAACACCGGCATGTTACACGGTCGAAGCACAGGACATCCCGGATCTGGTGCCTATTCTGGCAGTTTTAGCAAGTTTTTCACCCTGCCCGGTGCGGATCACCGGTGCGGAGCGTCTGCGCATCAAGGAAAGCGACCGTCTTGAGACGACGGCGGCGATGCTGCGGACACTGGGCGGCTGTGTGCAGGTGATGCCTGACGGACTGGAGATCACACCTGTCGGGTCGCTGCACGGCGGCACGGTGGACAGTGCCGGGGACCACAGGATCGCCATGTGCGCTGCGATCGCTGCGACAAGGGCGGATGCGCCTGTTGTGATACGGGGGGCGGAATGCGTGGAGAAATCCTATCCGGCATTCTTTGCGGATTATCAAGCGTTAGGAGGAATTGCCAATGGCATCGGTCTGGAATAATCGGATCACTGTTTCTGTGTTCGGTGAGGCACAGGGTCCTGCGATCGGCGTGACAGTGGACAATCTGCCGCCGGGAGAATGTATTGATGTGCAAAAGCTGCACCGTTTCATGGAACGCCGTTCGCCCGGTGTCCATGAGGGCGGGGAACTATGCCAGATCATGTCGGGCATCCTACAGGATAAAACGACCGGATCCCCGCTCTGCGCCTTCATCCAGAATACCCCCTCGCCGGCACCTGCGCTCGAGGCACTCGGACGGCTGCCCCGCCCGGGACATGCGGATTACACGGGAACGCTGCGGTACCGGGGATTCAATGACATCCGGGACGGGGGACATTTCTCGGAACGGCTGACAGCACCGCTCTGCTTTGCGGGAGCGGTCTGCGGGCAGATCCTCGAACGGCGGGGCATCTACACGGGTGCGCATGCGCTGGAGATACATGGCATCCGGGACAGGGAATTTGATTTTGCAGAAGTCACCAAGGAGGACATCCTCGCCGTCCGCTACAAGAGTTTTCCGGTCATCAGCAACCGGCAGGGGAAGAAGATGCTCGAGGACATCCGGAAAGCGGAGGAGGGCGGTGAAACGCTCGGCGGCGTGGTGGAATGCGTGGCGGTGAATGTGCCGGCGGGCATCGGCTCCCCGCTCTTTGACGGCATCGAGAACACGATCGCACAGCTGCTGTTCGGCATTCCGGGCGTGCGGGGCGTGGAATTCGGCGCAGGTTTCCGGACGGCGAAGATGGTCGGGAGCCAGAACAATGACAGCTTCTATGTCAATGACCACGGACATATCCGGACACATTCCAACAATCACGGCGGCATTCTGGGCGGCATTTCTTCGGGAATGCCCATCGTGCTGCGGGCTGCCATCCAGCCGCCGGCTTCTCTGGGCACTGTGCAGCAGACGATCAATCTGTCGACGATGGAGGAGGATTCTGTCAAGCCGGAGGCATCGGCACTGGCATGTACCGTGCCGAGGGCAGTCCCCTGCATCGAGGCAGTCGTCAATATCGCACTGCTCTCGCATCTGCTCGATTATCCGCATTTTACGGGCTGAGAGCATCTGTGCGCCTATCCGCCTGAAAGGAGGCTGTCATGAAGCTGATGAATGACGAGAACCTGCTGCGGCTCTCCGAGCTGGCAGACAGGAGCATCAACGATCTGGAGACTGCCAACATTTTGCTCTGCTATCTGCTCTACCGGGTGGAAGAACCCGTGGAGGAGGAGATGCTCTATGACATTGCGGTCACGGGCGGGATCATCAATTATTTTACCTTTCAGGAGGCAATGCAGTCTTTGCTCAAAGCCGGATCTGTCGAGCGCATCCAGACCGGGGCAGGTGAAAAAATGCTGCGTGTGACACCGACCGGAAAGGCATGTGCCAGCCGGCTCAAGACGATCGCTGCGAAATCCTACCGGGACCAGATCGTCACCGCTGCGAAGAAGGCACTGCGGCGGCGGCGGAATGCCAGAAATGCGCAGATCTCCTATGAAATGCTGGAACACGGCTGCCATCTGCATGTCACGCTGACAGACCGTGATCTGACGCTGCTCGATCTGAAACTCTTTACGCCCGACAGGGAACAGGCGGAGCAGTGCGGAGAACAGATCTTGGCGGATCCCTCGGCACTGTATCATGACATCATCCAAGCGGTGATGCGGCAGCATGAGGAAGAACTGGATCTGAGTGACAACTGACGGCAGCACTGCCTTGGAAGGATGTGAGAAACGATGAATATTTGTGCGGGACAGTATCGGTATCTGCTGTGTATCCACCGTTTGCAGCAGGAGCATCGGCGTGTCCGCTGTGTGGACATTGCAGCGGAACTTGGCGTCAGCCGTCCGAGTGTCAGCAAGATGATGAAATGCATGGTGCGCACGGATCTGGTGGAGCCGGATTACAGTGAGGCGGTCTGCCTCACAGCCAAGGGGCAGCAGGCTGCGGCACTGCTCGGGGAGAACTACGACCTGACCTATGCATTTTTCCGCCGGATCCTGCGGCTTTCCCCGGCGGAGGCAAAGGAACATGCTTTCCAGTTTATTACAGATTTTCCGCCCTCGACCGTCAAGAAGCTGGCGGGCATTACCAGCCGGAGCCTGGAACTTGCCAGAAAAAGGACACTGGCAGAAAAGAGCGAAGAAGCGGCAGGGGGATGACATACCCCGATCCGGGGAGAAAAAAGCCTTGACAAATGGAGTAAGCTGTGTTAAACTATAAGTAAGAAGAATTACTGCTATGGCTTGCTTGCTATGATAAATAAGCAGTTAGCAGAAGCTTACAAAGGAGGCATATCCATGAACCCCGGAACATTCCTTATCGCCGCCCTGCTGGCGGCTGTCATCTATGGCATTGTCAGGTATCTGCGGAAACAGTGGAAGGCAGGGCATGGCTTCTGCGGCGACTGCGCATCCTGCGGACACTGCAATGGCAGCTGTCAGGGATGCAGCGGCTGCGGCAATGCCGCAAAACAGAAAAACGCACAGAAATAACGGAGACCGCTGCCCGCAGCAGGGGACAGCCGTTCCGTTGTTTTCATTTTTCACCGGCGATGCCGGAGAACACCCGGAGGTTGTGAAGTTATGGATCTATTTGCGGAACAGCTCGTTGTCAAGGTACCCACCACATCCGATGATGTCAAGCGGGCGGCGACGATCGTCGTCACGGTCATGACGGTCATCGGATCGCTCGTGCTGACACTGATGGGGCTGACACTGGCACTGCTGCTGGCGGTGGGTGCTGTGGCAGCGGCGGTCTATCTGATGAAGATGAGCCATGTGGAGTACGAATATGCCTGTACGAACGGCAGTCTCGACATTGACAAGATCCTCGGACAGGACAAGCGCAGGGAGATGCTCAGTGTGGAGATCAAGGACTTCACGCTCTATGGCAAGGCGAGTGACTGTGAGATGTCGGATACGGTCATGACGACATTTTCTGCTGTCGGGTATCCGCCGGAGGGATCCGGGGAGACGGAGGAGATGCTGGAAGAATACTATGCGGAATTTGAACATCCGGATCATGGAAAATGTGGACTGTACTTCACACCGAATCTCCGGATGCGGGAGGCGATCGAGCCTTTCCTGCGCCGTGAGTTGAAACACTGATCTGTCAGGGAGGGATCTGCATGCTGGTGTCAACAGAACAAATGCGGCAGCTTGAGGCACTGACCGACCGGAGCGGCATTTCTTATGCCGATATGATGGAGTCCGCCGGGAAAGCCCTTGCCGATGCCATCGTCAGCCATTTTTTTGACTGCCACAGGATCCTGCTCCTTGCGGGGCACGGCAATAACGGC
>CANQYC010000040.1 GCA_947627945.1 uncultured Clostridia bacterium | reverse complement strand
GTGCAGCGTCACGCTGCCCGCCTCCCCTGAAAGGGGAGGGGGTTGGGGGAGGGGTTACGGTCGGTTTCGTATCCGCCCAAGGGCGGATAGGAAAATTCGGTAAGAGGGGAAGAAGGGGGCACTTTTTTGCCAAAAGTGCCCCCTCGTTCAAAAAACAGCATACTATGCTGTTTTTTGAACTTCACCCCCTGAAAATGGCGTCGCATGGAGTGTTTCGCCGTCTGCGGACGCCGACCAGAGGACGCTGTCCTCTGGACTCCTGCCAGCTTTTTTGAAAAAAAGCTGGAGCAAAAAACTTAATTAGCTGCGTTTGTATGTCCCCGTGGCGAGGGGACAAAGCCGACCTTTGCCGCCGTAAGGCGGCATTGGGAAGACAAGGGGGCAGTGTCCTTTGCTACCTCATGCAAATATACACCACATACCCTGCATACAGTGCCAGCATCGTGCCGCCCTGCCAGCGTGTCAGGCGTTTGCTGATCCAGCAGTAGCCCCATACCAGTTCGCTGAATGCCAGAAGTACGACGAGATCTACCGCATTCTCCATGATGAACGTCATCGGGGAAATGGATGCCGCAATGCCCAGTACCATGAGAATGTTGAAAATATTGGAACCGACCACATTGCCCAGTGCCATGTCGACTTCTTTTTTCTTCGCTGCCACCACCGATGTCACCAGCTCCGGCAGGCTCGTGCCAAAAGCGACGATCGTCAGCCCGATCAGGTTGTCTGACAGTCCGAAAGAGGAGGCGATCTCCGAGGCAGAATCCACGACCGTGTTACCGCCGTATACGATCGCTGCCGCACCGCCGACGATGTACAGGATGCACTTCCAGACCGGCAGGATCTTGTATTCTCCCGTATCCGCTGTGCTGGCGTTTCGTGCTTTTTTGGCGGAAAACACCATCCACAGCAGAAAGGCGACAAAGATCACTACTAATACCATGCCCTCGGGGCGTGCCACCGACATGCCCGAGATGCCGAACAGCAGCAGCAGTGCTGCCACGCCGACGGACAGCGGGTATTCCCTCAGCAGCATGGAACGCTGCACGGTCAGCGGACAGAATACGGCACACATGCCGCAGACGACCATGAGGTTGAAGATGTTCGAGCCGACCGCATTGGCAATGGCAAGGTCATTTTTACCGGCGAGCGAGGCACTCACGCTGACCGAGCATTCCGGCAGGGAAGTGCCCATCGCCACGATCGTCAGCCCGATGATGAGCGAGGGAACTTTCAGACGCTTTGCCACGCTTGAGCTGCCGTCCACGAAGAAATCCGCACCCTTGACGAGCAGCACGAACCCCAGCAGCAACAGACATATCTGTATCAGCAGAGACATCCGGCTCCTCCTGTCAGTCCGTCAGACCACGGAGCATGTCGATCAGTTCCGGGATGGCAGTCTCGAATTTGACACCATACCAGTGTTCGGCATCGCCCTGTGTTTTTTCGATGCAGAGGACGGTGTAATCTGCTGCGAGCTTTGCGGCTTCAAATGCCGGGACGCCCTGCAGGCTGGCACCGACAAAGGCGGAGGCATACACATCTCCTGTGCCATGGCAGCCCTTGGCGATCTTCCGGTGTTCATAGTACTGTGCGCCGTTTTCATCCGATACGACCACACCCGTGCGCTCCGGCTGGTAGCCGATGCCGGTCAGGATGACGGTCTGTGCGCCGGCGGCATGGAGCTTTGTCAGCACTTCATGGATATAGGCTTCATCATAGGTCTCCCGGTAGGGCATGTCCGTGAGCAGGCACGCTTCCGTCAGGTTGGGAAGAATGACATCTGCCCCGAAACACAGCGGCTTCATGGCATTGGCGTAGGTCATGTCAAAGGCACCGTACAGCACACCGTTGTCTGCCATTGCCGGATCTACGAAAGTGCGGGCATTCTCCTTGCGGAGTTTTGCAAAAATATCCTGCACATAGCCGATCTGCTCTGTGCTGCCCAGATAGCCGGTGTAGATGCCGTCAAACAGGATGCCCTCTTTCTGCCAGTGCGCTGCGATGGCGGGCATGTCCTGTGTGAGGTCACGGACGGTAAAGCCGGAAAATCCGGCGGTGTGTGTGGAAAGGACTGCTGACGGCAGGATGCAGGTCTCTGCACCGCATGCCGACAGGATCGGCAGTGCCACGGTCAGGGAACACTGCCCGACGCAGGAAATATCCTGAATGGTAAGAAGTTTTGGATACTGTTTCATGAAGTCCTCCTATCAGTTCTGTGCCGCCTGTGTATCGGCGGTGAAATCGAGTTTGAACGGGTCGTAGCGTTTGTAGGCGGCATCGTTGCGCTGCACGCTCATGGCATTTGCCCATTCGTCCATCTTATCGTCAAAATCCTTGCTGTACTTGGAATAGCTGGTGCTGGAAACGGCATTTTCTGACCAGAGATCCTCCGCTGTCATGCGTTCTTCGATGTCATAACGCACCACAAGATAGTACTTCTCATCATCCTCCACGATGAAGGGCTTGCCGTAGTCGCTCTCCGTGATCTCAAGGAGCTTGTTATAGACAGATTCGCACGGATTGTAGACGATGTCCGCCTCGTCCTCGTAATCCTCCTTGTGAACGACGGTGATCGTGCGCTCGAGCGCATACGGGTTAGTCGTCGTCTCGGTCTCGCTCTCTGCATCCGAGGCAGCGGCGGTCGTTGTGGTCGTCGTTGTCGTGGTGGTGCTGGAGTCACCGGAGGCAGCGGTCGTTCCGTTCTCCTCCTCCGTGCTGACGGTCTCTGTGGTGGTCTCTGCACCGGAAGCCGCTGTGGATGTGGCAGCGGTCGTGGTGCTGGCAGGGGTCGTCCGTGCCGTGGTGGTGGCAAGGGCTTCGCCCGTCACGCCGGCAGCCTCCTGTGATACGGAGGTGACATAGTAATTGTAGTCCTCCTGTACATAGCTCATCTCTGTCATGACCGCACCGACGCCGCCGTTATCGTAGGCATCTTCGACACGATCCTGATAGCCTTCGAGCATGTCCATCATTTTTTCCTTGCCGTCAGCTTTCAGCAGATTGCCCTCGCCGTCCTTGAGGTCGACAGCCACATACTGGCAGCGGATGTTGTTTTCCTTGAAATAATCATACAGCTCGTCCTCGGTAACGCCCTCTTCGCCGCCTACACCGTAGAAATGCTCGAAGATGAGGTTGCTCTTGTAATCCGAGGTGACGATCTTGGCAAAGGATTCCTCACTGATGCCGTTGCGCTCGTAGATCGTCTTGCTCTGTGCCCAGTAGTATTCCGTCATGCTGTCCACATAGCTCTTTGTCATGGCATCGAGCGACAGCCCCAGTTCATCGAATTTCTTCTCCGTCGTCACAAAGTCGGTACACATCTCGGTCGCCTTGTTCTTGACCCAGTCCGTGAAGCTCACGCCCTCGAGAGAGGCGGCTTTGACCGCCTTGACATCGGTGGTATCCAGATCCGGCTGTTCCTCGCCGAGCTGGGAAAGACCGGTGTTATAGGCAGAATTGACAAAATAGATATACACACCCGCAGGCACCTCATAGCCGTCGATCGTGAGTGCGAATCTCGTATTGCTGTCGCAGGCAACACATGCCGCAGCCAGTCCGGCTGCCGTCAGTACTGCCGCAGCTTTTTTCAGAATGGTCATGACTTTACCTCCATAGATATAGATAACAGTTGCCCGGAAAAAGGCAGTCCTATCCTATTATACTACAATTCCGTGCATAAGTCTATAGGTTTTCTGAAAAAATTCTGATTTTTCACAGAATTTTCAAAAACTGCTTGCATTGCTTTGGGCAATTATGCTATAATAGATAACAGAAGCACAGGCTGGTGCCGGACGGATGCTGCGGGATGCAGGAAATGCCCCGGTACTGTATTGGGATCCAGAAGGGAGTTATCAACATGAAACGAGCAATTATCACCGGTGCGACCTCCGGCATCGGAAAGGAAATGGCGATACAGCTCCACCGGAGGGGATGGGAGCTGGTGCTGACCGGGCGCAATGCAGCCGTGCTGCAGCGCATGGCAAAAAAATGCGGCAGCGGTACACGGTACATCGCCCTCGATCTGGCAGAGCGGGATGCCCCGCAGAAGCTCTATGATTTTTGCAGGGGCATGCGCATCGACATGCTCATCAACAACGCCGGGTTCGGGGCGTTCGGTACATTTACAGAAAGCTCTCTCGAACAGGAGCTTTCGATGGTCGATGTCAATATCCGGGCAGTACACATCCTCACCAAGCTCTTTTTGCGGGACTTTGTAAAGCGTGATGCGGGCATCATCCTGAATGTCGCCTCCATCGCCGCCTTTGCGCCCGGTCCCCTGATGGCGACATACTATGCCTCGAAGAGCTATGTGCTGCGGCTGACGCTGGCGATCCGGGAGGAACTGCGCCGCAGCGGCTCGCATGTCACGGTCAGTGTCCTGTGTCCGGGACCTGTTGCCACGGAATTCAGCCGCCGGGCAGGGGTGAATTTTGCCATCCGTCCGGCAGATGTCCATGAAGTCGCATACTGCGGTCTGTCCGGCGCATTGGCAGGGCGTTCCGTGATCTTGCCGAAACTGTCGGTGAAGCTCGGCGCACTGGGTGCCGGGCTCTGTCCGCAGGAGATCGCCGCTGCCTTTGTCTATCTCATCCAGCGGAGGAGGAAGCCCCGTGACTGAGAATCTGGAGTATGCCCGGTGCCGGGATCTGCAGGCACGGCTGAAGAGACATTATCTCATCCGCATCATTCTGACCATTGGTCTGCTGGTGCTGGACATCTATGTGCAGACGGTCGTTTTTCTCCAGAAATACCCCAGCGATTCCTTTGAGACCGTTGCACAGGGAGAGGGAACGCTCAACATGATGGCGTTCGGCATGGGGACGGGCTTGCTGATCCTGAGCATCGTCACCGCCGTTCTCGGCTTTTTTGCCAGTTACAAACACCGTCTGCTCACGGTCTTCCTGATGGCAATGACGCTCGTGGCAACGGTATTCGGGTTTTATCACTGGCTGGTCGGCGTCATGCTTTTGCTGATTTTCGGACATTCGCTCTACGATGCCCATCGCTATCAGTGGCTCATACAGCAGCCGGGCTATCCACATTTCAGCGAACGCCTTGATGAGCAGGAGCTGCACCGGGAATATGTCCCTGTGCATCAGATCAAGGATCCCGGCAGCTCTGCGATGACCGATACAGAGGGCAATGCCACCGCACAGCAGCCGGTGACCGTCAGAAAGCAGGAGATCACGGAGGATCCTGCCCTTGCGGCATCGTTCGGACTGACGGATGCCTACAAGGAGGCACCGGAACTCGGACAGCCGGATCTGCCGCCGCAGTCTGTGACTGTCTCGGAAATGGATGCCGTGCAGACACATGTCCCTGCACCATCGGCACCGCTGCCGCCGGCATCGTCCGAAGTATCAGCGGAGGACATGCTCTCCGCACCTGCACAGGAAGAACTGTCCGTCAGACCGGAGATGGAGCGCAGACCGATACCTGCGTCGGAGGCACCGCCTGCCCCCAGATTTGTCCTGCCGTCTTTCAGGAACAAGGCGGAAGAAGATACATCGTCACCGGTGGAACCCGCACATTATCAGAAGTGCCGGAATATCATGAAACGCTGTGAGCGTGCCGGGAATCTGCGTTTCTGGGTGACGTTCTTCTGCATGCTCATCAATGCGGTGGGGTGGTTCATGGCATCCTATCTCGATGCGTCTTTGTTTGTCAGCAGCTCCTCTTTTGAGGATGCGCCCAATTATCTGATCTTCACACTGGCTGCGCTGGTGCTTGGTGCCTTCATCTGCATGCTTGCCGCACAGTCTGTCTCGGAGATGGACGATCCCCGGTGGCTATGGGGTCTGCTCGGGTTGCTGGGCTTTTCCATGCTGATCAGGGTCGTCTTTACGGCATGGCTGTTCCTGTTTCTGGTCTGGGGCTCACAGTTTTTCGATGTCCGTTCCATGAAGTGGGTAAAGGCGCAGGAGGGGTATCCACGTTTCAATGTCCGTTTTCAGGAGCAGGAGCGTGCTGCCGTCTACCATAGCACCTATAAGCTTGACGGCATTTCACAGGCGGAGATGCTGGACACCGATGCGGCGGACATCCGCAGGGATCCCGGTGCAGAGTACGATGCCGAGGAGGCGATCGCCCGGATGCGGCAGCGTCTCGAACGCCGCCGGGTACACACTTCCGGGGAGATGACGGAGATGCTCGATGCCGCCAACGAAGCAATCACGGAACTGCAGCAGAACATGGCACATCAGCAGGCACTGTCTGCTGCCGGAGAGGGCTTCTGCATCCATGACGAAGCCGGGGAGGGCGTGATGCCGGAGATCGTGCTTGCGGAGGACATGCCGGCGCAGACGGCACCTCCCGCCGGGCAGGAGCCATCCGTGCCGGAGCCGCTGTTTCCGGATCCTGTGATGCCGGAGAGGGCTGTCCCGGACATCCCGGATCCTGCCGCACCCCTGACAAGCGATTTTCCGGAGATCGCCGGGGACATTCCCGATCTGCCGGAAATACCGGATATTCCGCAGCTATAGCGGCGGATGCATGACCTGCCGGAAGGCATCAGCGGGGAGAGTCCCCGAGAAAGGACGTATACCATGTTTTCGATCACCAACAGTGTGGGGCTGTTCGGCATGAATGCCTTCCCCGTAACTGTGGAAGCTGAGGTTTCCCGTGGACATACCCAGTTTGACATCAGCGGACTGCCCGATGCGGGCATCAAGGAGAGCCGTGACCGGGTGCGAAGTGCCGTGTCCTCCGTACATATCCCCTTTCCCAAGGGGCGGGTGCTGGTAAATCTTGCCCCGGCGGATGTCCGGAAATCCGGTTCTTCCTTTGACCTTGCCATTTTTGTGGCATTGATGCAGGCGACGGGGCTGCTCCCGCAGCAGATGCCGGACAGCCTGTTTGTCGGGGAGCTGGGACTCAACGGCATGCTCCACAGCATCCGGGGCGTCCTGACCATGACCATGCTGGCAAGGAAAAACGGGTTCCGTGCCATCTATGTGCCGGCGGAAAATGTCCGGGAGGCAGCCGTGATCGACGGGATCGAGGTCTATGGCATCCGCACGGTCTCCGAACTGCTCGAACATCTGCAGGGGACACATCCGATGCAGCCGGCGGAGGTCTTTGAGCCGGTGATCTCCCGCAGTCGGGAAACTGTCCTCGATTTCTGCGATGTCCGGGGACAGGTCAAGGCACGCACCGGGATGGAGCTTGCCGCTGCGGGCGGACACAATATCCTGCTCGTCGGCGCACCCGGCAGCGGCAAAAGTATGCTCGCCAACCGTCTCCCGTCCATCCTGCCGGAGATGAGCCGGGAGGAGATACTGGAGACGACCAATGTCTATTCCGTGGCGGGACAGCTCTCGATGGTGCATCCGCTGGTGACGGAGCGGCCTTTCCGTTCGCCGCATCATACCGTCTCCGCTGCCGGACTCATCGGCGGCGGCAGCATCCCGGCACCCGGAGAAATTTCCCTTGCGCACAATGGCGTGCTGTTTCTGGATGAGCTGGCGGAATTTGACCGCTCCACGCTCGAGATCCTCCGTCAGCCGCTCGAAAGCCGTGAAGTCACCATTTCCCGTGCTGCCGGGACGGCGGTCTATCCCTGCAACATCATGCTCGTGGCTGCCATGAATCCCTGTCCCTGCGGGTATTACGGCTCCACGCAGAAGAAATGCACCTGCTCCCGGAAGCAGGTCACCAGTTATCTTGGCAGGATCTCAGGACCGCTGCTCGACAGGTTCGATATGCATGTGGATGTGGATCCGGTCGCCTATGAGGATCTTGCCTCCCATGACAAGGCGGAAAGCTCCGCAGTGATCCGGGAACGGGTGGAAAAGGCACGGGACCGGCAGAAGGCACGCTTTGCCGGGACTTCCATCTACTGCAATGCCATGATCCCGGATCATCAGCTAAAGGAATTCTGCCATCTGGAACCCGCTGCGGAGGGACTGCTGCGGGCGGTGCATGAGCGGTATGCGCTGAGTGCCCGCACCTACAGCCGGATGCAGAAAGTGGCACTGTCCTCTGCCGACCTGCACGGACATGATGCCATCACCCGGGAGGACATTGCCATGGCGGTTCAGTTCCGGGGATTTGAAAGCAAGTATCTCAATTAGCCATAGCGGCAGGTGCCGTCTGGCATAGAAAGAAAAAGGAGACGCTATGAAACGTTTTTGGGAAGCAGTCCGGCGGTATTTCCGGGCGTTAGACATTGGTCTGCTGATGGCGGTGATCGCCTGTTCCGTGATCAGCTGTATCATGCTCTACAGCATCGCATCGAATGAACTGATCAGCCGCTGCACGATGGGCACGTTCCGCACACAGGTGGTCGCAAGTGCCATGGGGCTTGTGGCAGTCGTGGTGCTGAGCGTTCTGGACTATAATAAATTCATCCGGCTCTGGTGGCTGTATGCGCCGATCGCCATCGGACTGACACTGCTGACATTCACACCGCTCGGCTATAAGCGTGCGGGTGCGGACGACCAGAGCTGGATCTCCATCGGCAGCTTTTATATGCAGCCGTCTGAGCTGCTGAAACTCGCCTTCATCCTGACGTTTGCCTACCATCTGGCACGGGATGAGGAAAATATGAACCGCTTCTGGCATATGGTATTACTGTGCCTCCATGCTGCCGTGCCGCTCGGACTGGTGGTATTGCAGGGCGACTATGGCACGGCGATCATCTTTGCGGTGATCTTTGTCTCGGAGCTGCTCTGCGCAAGGATCGCCATGCGCTATGTCATTGCGGGTGTCATTGCCGTCCCGACAGTCTGCGCTGCCGCATGGATGAGCGGACTGCTCCAGAGTACGCACAAGGAGCGTATCCTCATCCTGCTGCATCCGGGAACGAATCCGGATCTCGAATACCAGCAGGATATGGCACTTTCCGCACTGGCGGGGGGCGGTACGTTCGGCAGGGGACTGCATGCGGAGGAATACGTCAATGTCCCGGAAATGCACAATGACTTTATCTATGCCTACATCGGGCAGGCGTGGGGCATCATCGGGTCGCTGCTGGTGCTGGTGCTGCTGGTGTTCATCTGCCTGCGTGTGCTGACAAACAGTCTGCATTCCAAAAATTTACAAGGTCAGCTCATCTGTGTGGGCACCTGCGGGATGCTGTTTGCGCACTGCTTCATGAACATCGGCATGGTGCTGAAAGTGATGCCGGTCATCGGTATCCCGCTGCCCTTCCTGAGTGCAGGCGGCACGGCGGTGCTGTGTATGTACACGGCGATCGGGCTGGTCAGCAGTACACGCTGCCACAATGTACGAAAATACCGCATTTTCTACGATGCGGAACCATGATGAGGGAGGCAATATGCGAAATGTTATTTTCCCGGTGCTTCTGACAGCACTGATGGTGATGATCTTTTGTTTTTCGGCGCAGCCGGCGGAGGAGAGCAGTTCCGTCAGCTCCGAGGTCTGCGAGATCGCAGCGAAGGTGATCTATGAGGACTATGAGACATGGTCGGTCTCTACACAGCAGCTCGTGAAAGAGGGGCTGGAATTTCTGGTGCGCAAGACGGCACATTTCAGCGAATATGCGCTGCTTGGATCTCTCTGGTATCTGTATCTGTACCGCCGCCGCAGGGGGATGCTGTTCGCCTTTCTGGCATCGGCGGGATATGCCGTGACGGATGAGATACACCAGATGTTCGTCCCCGGGCGTTCCTGTGAGCTGCGTGACATGCTCATCGACAGCAGCGGCGCATGCTGCGGCATTCTTGTTGCTTTTGTGTTGCTTTGTGTGATCTATTGCGTGCGGCATGGGGTGCTGCGGGCGAGCGCAGAGAAAGCGGCATCCTGATCTACATATTTTGGAATAAGAAAGGAATATTTCTATGAATCCGATGACACTGTTACAGCTCAGACCCATGTTTGAGGCATTCCGTGAACGCCACCCGAAATTTGTCCAGTTTTTCGGCTATGCGAGCGATCATATCGGGGAGGACAGCGTTCTGGAACTGAGCATCACCGATGCACAGGGAAAGAAGATCCTCACCAATATCCGCCTGTCGCCGGAGGACATTGAACTGTTCCGGCAGGTGCAGTCCGTGTTCGGGCAGACGAAAAGCTGAACGAGGGTGCAGGGGGCGAAGCCCCCTGCAACAAAAGCCATCCCCCTTTTCGCCGTAAGGCGAATTGGGGGATGAGCGTTATACGAAGTTCAGCGCAAGCCTTGACCGTTGCAAAACTTGAACACCATAGGATGCGCACGGGTGCAGCGTCACGCTGCTCAGGGGTGCAGGGGGCGAAGCCCCCTGCAATATAGCCCCCTCCCCTTCAGGGGAGGGGGTTGGGGAAGGGGTCAACAGTGGGGTATGTGATTTTGTATCCGCCCAAGGGCGGATAGGATAGTGCGGAAAGAGGGAAAGAAGGGGGCACTTTTTTGCCAAAAGTGCCCCCTCGTTCCAAAAACAGCATACTATGCTGTTTTTGAAACTCACCCCCTGAAAATGGCGTCGTGCAGGAGCGTTTCGCCGTCTGCGGACGGCGACCAGAGGACGCTGTCCTCTGGACTTCTGCCAGCTTTTTTTGGAAAAAAAGCTGGAGCAAAAAAACTGATCAGCTGCATTTGAGCATTCCCATGTCGTGGGAAAACAAAAGCCTATCCCCCTTTTCGCCGTAAGGCGAATTGGGGGATAGGCGTTACCCACAGTTCAACGCGTGCCTTGACCGTCACAAAAGCTTGACACTATAGAACGCGCGGGGGTGCAGCGTCACGCTGCCTTATATGGCGTGTACCGCCTTCGTAGGACACACCTGCGTACAGGTGCCGCAGCCGGTGCATTTTTTATCATCAATGACCGCATGAAAGTCCTGTACCTGAATTGCCCCGGCGGGACATTTCTTCTCACACAGCTTGCAGCCGATGCAGCCCTTTTCACATGCCTGCTTCGTCGCCTTGCCGTTGTCCTTTGAAGAACAGGTGACGACGATCTTCTGCTCCAGCGGCCGCAGAGAGAGCAGATGGTTCGGGCAGACCTTTGCACAGCGTCCGCAGGCGGTGCATCGTTCCGGAATGACCCGTGCCAGCCCGTCTTGGATGCAGATCGCTTTTTCCTCGCAGACTGCCATGCAGTCGCCCAGTCCCAGACAGCCAAAGCTGCATTTGCCGTTGCCGCCGTAAAATGCCTTTGCGGAGGCACAGCTCTGGATGCCGGAAAAATCGAACCGTGTCCCCGTTGCATGGCAGTCGCCGCTGCAATGCACAGTCATGACCTCCGGTGCCGCTGCCGTCACAGCCTTGCCGAGGATCTCGCCGATCTTTGCAGCCACCTCTGCGCCGCCCGGCTTGCAGAGGTTCGGCTCTGCCTTGCCCCCGGCGATCGCCTCGGCATAGTCTGCACAGCCCGCAAATCCGCAGCCGCCGCAGTTGGCACCCGGAAGTGCTTCGGTGATCTGCTCCTGCTTCGGATCGGTCTCCACACGGAATACCTGCGATGCCACGGTCAGCAGTACGCCCGCCAGCAGTCCCATTGCCGCAAAGAGCAGAATCGGAATCAGTATATTCATGCCATCCTCCTTAGATCATACCGGAAAATGCGGTAAAGCTTACGGATACCAGTGCCGCAGCGACAAGCGTTGCAGGAATGCCCTTGAACGTCTCCGGGATGTCTGCTGCTTCGATGCGGCTGCGGACGCCGGAAAAGATCACCAGTGCTATCGTGAAGCCGATGCCCACGCAGATGGCATTCCAGATCGCCATGCCGTAGCTGTAGCCATCATCAATGTTGTTGAGTGTGACATTCAGCACGGCGCAGTTGGTCGTGATCAGCGGCAGATAGACACCTAATGCCCGGTACAGCGGCGGGAGCAGCTTCTTCATGGCGATCTCCACGAGCTGCACAAAGAGTGCGATGATGAGGATGAATGCCACGGTCTGCAAATATTCAAGATGCAGCATCGCCAGAAGCTGATAGATCGGGTAGGTCGCCGCTGCGGCGCAGCCCATAACAAAAATGACCGCTGCCCCCATGCCGAGACTGGAGGAGAGTTTTTTGGAAACGCCTAAGAACGGGCAGATGCCGATGGAGCGTGACAGCACGTAGTTATCGGTCAGCACTGCCGCCAGCAGAGTGGTGATGAGTGACTGGAACAGATTCATGCCGTTTCCTCCTTTCCTTCCGGTGCGGCAGTGCAGCCGGTGCAGCTGCCTGCCATCGGACAGGCGGCACAGCCGACTTCAGCCGGGGGTTTTTTCTTTGTGAGCAGTCCTGCCAGAGCCACCAGCACGCCGAGCGTCAGAAAACCGCCCGCCGTGGAGGAGAAGATGCTCAGGGTCGGGAAAGCATCCGGGAAGACGATGGCAATGGGCGTGCCCGCCATCCACGAGCCGGCACCGAGGATCTCACGGATGGTGCCGATCGCCAGCAAGGAGAGCGTAAAGCCTGCGCCCATGCCCAGACCGTCAAGTACGGAGGGCAGCGGCGGATTCTTGGAGGCGAACATCTCCGCACGTCCGAGAATGATGCAGTTGACCGTGATGAGGGACAGGAACGTACCCAAATTTTCATGCAGCTCCGGCAGGAAACCGTGCAGCAGGAAGTCCACGATCGTTACGAAACCTGCGATGATGACGATGTAACACGGCAGTTTGACCGTTGCCGGGATCACTTTCCGCAGGAGGGAGATCATCAGGTTGGAGCCGACCAGCACGAACATCGTGGCAAGCCCCATGCCGAGGGCATTGAATGCCTGAGAGGTGACGGCGAGCGTCGGACACATGCCGAGCAGTCCGACAAGTGTCGGATTTTCTTTCAGCAGTCCCTTGGTAAATTCATGAAGATAGCCTTTGTTTTTCATGACTGTCCCTCCTTTGCATAGCAGTCCTGTGCGAGCTGTACCGCACTGCGCAGACCGTTCGAGGAGAATGTCGCCTTGGAGATGATGTCCGGGTAGCCGCTCGCATCCTTTGCGCCGGCGAACTGCGCCAGATAGTCTTTTTCAGTGACCTTGGTGCCGACACCTGCCGTCTCTCCGCAGGAGACGATGCCCACGGCACCGATGCTGCCGTCCGTATTGATGCCCACGAGTGCCCGGATGCCGCCCTTGGCGTATCCGTCCGCAGTGATGTCATAGATCGTCAGACCGCTGTCGCTCCGGTATACGGCTGTCACGCCCTCAAAGCTCTGCGGCTGTTCTGTATAGGTGCCTTCGCCGAATACGGTGACAAGGCTCTTTTGTACCTTGTTGATCTCCGCCTGTGCGATCTTGTCGCTGGTCGCTGCATTGACAGCCGCCAGCAGTCCGCAGACAGCCGCACAGACCACCGTCAGCACAATGGGCGGGAGAATAATATGTTTCATGTTCTGCCCCCTGCCTTTCCGACTGCGCCGAATGGCTTTGTCATGGTGAAACGGTCGATATACGGTGTCAGGATGTTCATGAGCAGGATGGAGAAGCTCACGCCCTCCGGATAGTTGCCGAACATCCGGATGAGGAATGTCAGCAGTCCGCAGCCGATGCCGAAGATCAGCTTGCCCCATGCCGTGACGGGGGTCGTCACATAGTCCGTTGCCATGAAGAAGGCACCGAGCATCAGACCGCCCGCAAACAGCTGATAGAACATTGTCTGGAGATCGCCGCCGGAGTAGATCAGTGTGCAGACGGCGACCGTGCCGATGAAGCTGAAGGGCGTCACCGGGGAGACGATGCCCATGAAGATCAGGAACATGCCGCCGAAGATGAGGGCGGCGGCGCAGGTCTCACCCAGACAGCCGGCAGTATTGCCCCAGAAAAGGGACTGGAGACTTGCCGTGCCCGATACGAGCGGCGTGGCGGAGGAAACGGCGTCCGCTGCCGTGCGGGGTGCCGTCCAGTGGGTCATATCCGACGTCAGGGAGAGCATGAGGATGATCCTTGCGGCAATGGCGGGATTGGCAAAGTTCTGCCCCAGTCCGCCGAAGAGCTGCTTGACGGCTACGATGGCGATGAAGCAGCCCAGTGCTGCCTCCCAGAGCGGCAGCGAGACCGGCAGGTTCATGGCGAGCAGGAGTCCTGTGAGGGCGGCACTGCCGTCACGGATGGTCTGTTCCCGCTTCATGAGGATGCGGCAGAGACCTTCACATGCCACCGAGATCACCATGCAGAACACCATCAGCAGCAGCGCACGCAGTCCGAAGTGGATCACGCCTGCGATCGCCGCCGGTGCCAGCGAGGCAATGACCAGGAGCATGATCTTCTGTGTGGTCAGGTCGTCCCGGATATGCGGGGACGGGGAAATGTTCAATGCTTTCATTTTGCCGCCTCCTTCTGCTGCCGGACGAAGAGTTTCGCCAGAGAATTGCTTTCTGCCAAGGGTCGGTTCGCCGGGCAGACATAGGAACAGCACCCGCACAGCATGCAGAGCTGGAGTTTCAGCTCATCGAGGCGGGCAGCGTCCCGGCGTTGGTATGCCTTTTCCAGTTCTGTCGGCATCAGCCGGTGCGGACAGGCGGAGATACATCTGCCGCAGCGGATGCAGGCAGTTGTCCGCCGCTGCTGTTTCGCCGAGAGTGCGAGGATGGCATTCATGGTCTTGGTCACCGGATAGTCTGCATCCGGCAGGCACTGTCCCATCATCGGACCGCCGCTGATGAGGCGGTCGAGTTTCTCGAAGTCACATTCTGCATATTGCAGCACTTCCCGGACGGGCGTGCCGACCGGCACTGTCAGGCTGCACCGCTTGCCGATGCAGTCCCCGTCCACGGTCAGACCACGCATCACCATCGGCATGCCGGTGGTGAAGTATTCCTCCAGAAAGGCGATACTCGACACATTCATTACAATAACGCCGTGATCTGCGGGGAGCTTGCCCTCCTCGACCACACGCCCTGTGATGTGGTAGATCAGCACTTTCTCCGCACCCTGCGGATAGATCGGGGGCAGCGGTGCCAGAGTGATCTGCGGATCTTTTTCTGCGGCATCCCGCAGGATCTTCATGGCGTCCGGCTTGTTCTCCTCCACGCCGATGAAGCATTCCGGGATCTCCAGCACTTCCATGATCCGCCGGATGCCCTTGAGGATGGTCAGGGGCTTTTCCTGCATGGTGCGGTCGTCGGCGGTGATGTAGGGTTCACACTCTGCGGCGTTGATGAGCAGATAGTCGATCTTGCTCTTGGGATCGAGCTTGATATGGGTCGGCAGTCCTGCGCCGCCCATGCCGACGCCGCCGGATCTGCGCAGTGCCGCAAGGAATTCCGTCCGGTTCGTGTAGGTCGGGACAGTCAGATCCGCACAGGGGGTCTGTTCGCCGTCCGGGGTGATCTCCACCGCCTTGCAGACGGTGCCGTTCATCATCCGGTAATCGGTCAGAGCCGTGACCGTTCCGGAGACGCTGGCGTGGATGTCGGCGGAAAATGGTGCGTCACTGGTGCCGATGCACTCACCGACAGTGACCTGCTGTTTGAGCTTGACGGTCGGGGTGCAGGGCACGCCCATGTGCATCGCCATCGGCAGCACCACTTTCTGCGGCAGCGGCAGCGGCACAAATGCCATGTCCGATGTCTGCTTGGCGTGAGGCAGTCTCACACCGTGTAATCTTCGCATAAGATCTCTCCTTCTGTCTGTTGATGCGGGGGTCTCCCTCCGTGGCCCCTGTTCTGAGAAAAAACAAGATTCTGTTCGTGTTCCTGTGTTTTTTACAAAAAGGGGTTTTATTTTTGACTGGAATGTGGTATAATAATAACACCGGCATGCCCGTCAGGCGTTGCGCTTCTTGTGGATGCTGTCCTCGCTGATCTTGATCAGATTCAAAAGCGAGGAGGAATATTCCGGATAGGTCTGCGACAGGATCGCCGTGGTCAGATACAGCACATCCGTATCCTCCACACAGTCGTTTTCGCCGATGGGGATCCCGCAGGAGGCAGCCTTGACATTTGCCTCATTCATGCAGACGATGGCACTGGCGTCGTCGTTTGCCACGACCTTCGGCACGGAAAAGAGCTTCTGGTCGTTGCGGGGGTTCGCATTGTAGATGATGCGGAACAGCTTGTAGACATTGAGCATCAGGTAGGAGGAGATCTCCTTGATGAGCGTGATGCTGTTCGCTTTCTGTGCCAGCTTGAAGACCATGCTGATGGAATTGTTGATGATCTTCCGGTTGAAGGCAACGACTTCGGGGCTGGGCATATTGTTGTTACCGTCGTCGTCGGGAATATCCCCGATGGACAGGATCCTGCCCTCCGGCTCCGGTGTCCTGCCGAGCAGGTAGTCACAGGAAACATTATAATAATCAGCGATCTTGACCAGAAAATCCAGCCCGCATTCACGGATGCCCTTTTCGTAATGGGACAGCAGTGCCTGAGAAATGCCGAGATCAGATGCAGCCTGTTTCTGGCTGATGTTGCGCTCCTTGCGCTGCAAGGCGATGATCCGGGGAAAATCGGTATTCATATGTAACACCCTCCTTTCAGGGAAAAGCAGGGACATGATGTCCCTGCAACGGTCTGCATATATTATTATAATACAGATTATACTATTTGTAAAGAGTGAGTTTCGTGGAATTATGACCCGATTTTGGCATCAAACTTGTTCAAAACAACAACAGCCACAAAATTTGAAAGGATTTTTTGTGCTGTTTTACTACAGGAGGAAAAAATCATGCGAGGATACCATCTCAGTCTCTACCGCCACGGCAGAACAAAAGCCAATGACGAGGGCATTTACATCGGCAGCACGGACTATCCGCTTACCGACAGCGGCTGTGCGGAGCTTGCCGGCAAGCTCGACCGCTATGCCTACCCGAGAGTACAGCGTGTATACAGCAGTCCGCTGTCCCGCTGCACAGAGACGGCGGAGATCCTCTTTCCGGAGGTGCCGATGTACCTTGCGGAGGATCTGCGGGAGCTGAATTTCGGGCTGTTTGAGGGGAAACGTGCCGTGGATCTGGTCGGCAGGGAGGATTACCGTGCATGGCTGCGGGGCGGTGCGCCGGATGTGCGTCCGCCGGAGGGGGAGAGTGCGGAGGAACTCTGCATCCGTTCCTACAGAGCCCTCAACAGCATTTTGCATGATATGATGGAAAACGATCTGTCACACTGCGCCGTGATCACCCATGCGGGTGTCATCAGCAATATGCTGGCATGTTTCGGACTGCCGAAGATCTCCGCAAAGGAGCTGCACTGTGAGCCGGGGGAGGGCTTTGAGCTGCTGCTGACCGCACAGCTCTGGCAGCAGGCAAGGGCATTTGAGATATTGGGTATGACGCCCTATACCCGTGCATGAGAGCCTTCTGTACATACCGTATTGTTGCGGCATGATGCCATGCCCCGCCGTGAACTGCTGCGCCGGGGCAGAACAGGAGGAATTTCAGTGTATTTACAGAAGCTGCATGCCTTTACCCGTCAGTCTCTGCGGGGGCATTATGCTGCCGCCTCCCGGGCGGCACTGCTCTGTCCGGGGCTGCGTCTGGGCATGAGAGCGATCCCCGTACTGCTTG
>CANQYC010000039.1 GCA_947627945.1 uncultured Clostridia bacterium | reverse complement strand
GCTTTCCACAAAGTATGGCATCACACTGGCAAATGCGGTGGGTGTGGTGGATATGGATTACCGGGGCGAATGGCATGTACCGCTGCACAACATCGGAACAGAGCCGTTTGTCGTAGAAGAAGGGATGCGGGTGGCACAGCTCGTGGTCGTCCCGATCCTCTATCCGGAGATCACAGAGACCGACACGGTAGATGATACCCTCCGCAGTACCGGCGGATTCGGTTCCACGGCAGGGATGGGAGATCCCCGCAGATAGTCAGACTGTTTCCGGCAGGGGTGCCTGCCATTGTCCCAACGATACAGAAAAGAAGGAGATCAACATGAAAAAAGGACTGCTCATGTTTGCCCTCGTGATGATTGCCATGTTCATCGGCAGCCTGCTCGGTGAGCTGTCACTGGAGGCAGAGGGCCTCGACTGGCTTGGAAAAAACTATGAGGTAGGCATTTCTACCTTCGAGCTGAATTTGCAGCTCTGTGTGCTGACATTCGGCTTGCAGATCAAGATCTGCATTGCCCAGATCCTGCTGCTGCTGGCTGCCCTGCTGGGGTATCCCAAGCTCGCAAAGCTCATTTTTGGATGATGTTCCATTTTTTTGACGCATACATAAAAAGTTCCGAAAAAAACCTTGTTTCCTGCCGGAAATCATGGTATAATAGTAGGGTAGGATCAAATTTGAAATGACGATGCATGTGCTGCATGCATTTTATGAATCACCAAAAAGGAGCAGAACCATGTTTACAAAGGATATCGGCATTGACCTCGGGACTGCCAATACACTTGTCTATATGCGAGGCAAGGGGATCGTGCTGCGTGAGCCGTCCGTGGTCGCCGTGAATACAAGAACCGAAAAAGCACGCTATGTCGGGAAAGATGCCAAGCAGGTCATTGGCAGGACGCCCGGCTCTATCGTTGCGGTGCGCCCCCTGAAAGAGGGCGTGATCGCTGATTTTGACCTGACCATCACCATGCTGCAGGAATTCATCCACAAGGCACTCAAGGGACGGATCTTCACCAAGGCAAGGGTGACCATCTGCATTCCCTCCGGTGTGACGCCTGTGGAGCGCAATGCCGTCCGGGAAGCTGCCGAAAAGGCGGGCGCACGCAGTCCGGTCTTTATCGTGGAAGAACCGATGGCTGCCGCCATCGGCGCAGGACTGCCGACCACGGAGCCGACCGGCAGCATGATCGTTGACATCGGCGGCGGCACCAGTGAAGTGGCAGTGGTCTCCCTCGGCGGGATCGTCATCTCACGTTCGGTGCGCTGTGCCGGAGATGCCTTTGATACGGCGATCATGAACTATATCAAGAAGCGTTACAGCCTCCTGATCGGCGAACGCACGGCGGAGAACATCAAGCTCACCATCGGTTCGGCGTTCCCCGGCGAGAATGAGGAGACGATGGAGATCAAGGGCAGGAACATGCTCAACGGACTGCCTGAGAATGTGACAGTCAATTCCACCGAAGTGCGGGATGCGATGGCGGAGCCGCTGTCACGGATCATTGATGCCATCAAGACCACACTTGAGGAAACACCGCCGGAGCTGGCTGCTGACATCATTGATCAGGGCATTACCCTTGCGGGCGGCGGAGCCCTGCTGCGGGGACTCGACAAGCTCATCAACCGGGAGACCGGCATGCCGGTGTATATTGCAGAATTTCCGCTCGACTGCGTGGCGGAAGGTGCGGGGAAGGTCATGGAAAATATGGACAAGTACCAAGACACCCTCGTGGAATATCTGAAATATTATGAAAAGTAAGTGCGATGCAGGAAAGGGGCGTGATGCGGGGTGTTGAATTTTCTGAAAAGTGCGAAATTCCGTGTCATCCTCTTTATTCTGGCGATGCTCGTGGGGATCATGCTCTATGCCTTTTCCACGGGCGGCTACCGTCTCGATGCGGAAGATCTGCTGCACAGCGTGGCAGCCCCCTTCCAGCGTGTCTCCAACGCCATTTCCATGCGTGTGGAACATGGGCTGGATGTCTACCGCAATGCGGAAAAGAATTATGAGGAAAATCAGCAGCTCCGCAAGGAGATCGCCGACCTCAACCGGGAAGTCGCCAACTATGAGGAACTTCGCAGCCAGCTCGAGGAGCTGCAGAGCTTTGTCGGGATCCGGGAGGCGCATGAGGACATCACGTTTTCGGCACCCTGTGAGATCATTGGCTATGTTGCCAATGATCCGTTCGGTGCCTTTCAGATCGACGGCGGATCGGAGGACGGCATTTCCCTGTATGACCCTGTTGTCACTGAGCAGGGTCTGGTCGGTGTCATCACCGAGCTGGGGGACAAGACCGCTACCGTCACCACGATCCTTTCCCCGGATGTGTCTGTGGCAGTCTATTGCAGCACGACAAAAGACCACGGTGTCCTCACGGGCAGCGTGGGCATGTCCATCAACGGGCTTTGCCGGCTGCAGTATCTGGATAAGGACACGGCTTTGCGGGAGGGAAAGACCATCGTGACCTCCGGCGAGAACGGACTGTTCCCGAAAGGCTATATGGTGGGCTATGTGAAAGAGGTCGGCATGGAGGAAAGCGGTCTGACGGCATTTGCCTCCGTGGAGCCGGCAGCAGATCTCTCCGACCTGAGCATGGTCGTTGTGATCACGAACTTTGACGGGAAAGAGGTGCGTGATGAAGACCCGTGACCATACATCCCGCCGGTATTTCCTGCTCCAGACGATCCAGTGGGTCGTGCTGGCGGTGCTGATGCTGGCTTGCTATGTGTTTGAGGTGTCGGGCAGCATGCACAAACCGCTGCTGCTCATCCCGCTTGCCCTGTGCATTTCCGCACGCACGGGGGAGATACAGGCGACTGCCGTGGGGACGGCATGTGGTCTGCTGCTCGATGTGGCATGCGGCAAGCTGCTCGGCTACAATGCATTCTGGCTGGTCATCTGCTGCGTGGCGGTGTCACTGCTGCACAGTTATCTGCTGCGGGAAAAACTGCTGAATCTGCTGATGCTGACAGCCGTCTGTGCATTGGTGCAGGGCTATCTGGATTTTCTGTTCTATTACGGCATTTGGGGACATGCGGATGTGATGCTGATCTATTTTCATGACATCCTGCCATGCGGACTGATGACCATCGTTTCCACGATCCCGCTGTACTATCTGGTGCGGTTTCTGTTCCGGCACTGCGGCAGCCGCCGGAGCTATGAGCTGGAAAAGACGATCGTGTCCGATCTGTGAAAGGAGTACCCATGCGAAGGGTTTCGGAATATGTCAAGATCACGCTGGCAGTACTGCTTGTGCTTGCCAGTGCCAGCCTGTGCGCCCTGCGCCTGATGAAAGTGCAGGTCGTCAATACACAGGCATATACCAAGAGGGAGGTCGTCACCACTTCCTACACCCAGAAGATCGCCGCCACCCGTGGGGAGATCGTGGATGCGGCAGGGGAGACGCTCGTCGGCAACCAGGTGAGCTATGCGGTGGTGATCGACGAGAAGACATTCCCCTCCAAAAATCAGGAGAGCAACAGCATTTTGCTGCAATTGTCGGAGATCCTTGCCAATGCCGATGTGGAATGGGAGGACAGCCTGCCGATCTCCATGGACGCTCCGTATGCCTTTCTGCCTGACAGCAAGCAGGAGGAACTGGATGCCATGAAGGCGAAGATCAAGGTCAATGCCTATGCCACGGCGGCGAACTGCATGGAAGTACTGTGTGAGAGCTACGAGATCGACAAGTCCTATACCGAGGAACAGCGGCGGCGTATCGCCGGGATACGGTATACGATGCTGGACGATGATTTTTCCATTTCCAATAAATTCCGGCTTGCATCCGGTCTGAACATGGACGTGGTCACGGAGATCTCCGAGCTGGGACTGATGCTGCAGGGCGTGTCGATCGAGCAGATCGCCGAGCGGAAAATTCTGGTGGGGGATGTCATCCCGCATGAGCTTGGCTCCACGGGTCCCATCTATGCCGAGAATGCGCAGGAATACCTTGACAAGGGCTATGATCTCGATGCCATTGTCGGCAACAGCGGCATTGAAAAGGCGATGGAGGACGAATTGCAGGGCAGCGACGGCGTGCGTACCATCACTTTTGAAGACGGCATCGCCGTTTCGGATGAGATCACGCAGCCGGTCAATGCCGGACATACTGTCAGGCTGACGGTCGACAGCGAATTTCAGCGTGGATTACAAAAGATCTTGGATGATTTTCTGAAAAATTTCCACAGCATCAACCAGAAGCCGGAACTGAAAAACAATGTCGTGAACAAGGGCGCACTCGTGGTGATCGACGTGAAGACCGGAGCCGTTCTCGGCGAGGTCACGGCACCGACCTATGATCTGACGGAATATGCGGAGCATTATGAGGAATTGCTGGCATCCGATGATGACCCGCTGTTCAACCGGGCAACGATGGGACTGTACCGCCCCGGTTCGACATTCAAGACCATTACGGCAACTGCCGGACTGAATGAGGGCGTCATTGACGGCAACACCTCTTTCCTGTGCAAGAAGACGTATGAATTCATTGACCAGAAATTCAGCTGTACCGGCAGACATGGCTATATTTCCGTATCACCGGCACTGCGGGTGTCCTGCAACTCATTTTTCTATGAGCTGTCAAGGCGTCTGGGCATCGACAGGATCGCAGAGTATGCCAATGATTACGGCATCGGCTGCAACACCGGCATCGAGACCGGGGATGCTGCCGGGTATATGGCAACACCGGAAAAGTACAAGGAGCTGAATATCGAGTGGACGGTGGGACAGGTATTGCAGGCGGGCATCGGCAACGGCGAAACGATGGTGACGCCGCTGCAGCTTGCATGCGTGGCGGGCACTATTGCCAACGAGGGCGTGCGCTATGAGCCGTATCTCGTGGACAGCATCTGGGACTACAGTCAGGAGGAATGCATCGCCCGGACAGAACCGACCGTTGTGGCACAGATCCATCCCCGCAATGAGGAAGTGTATGAATACATCCGGGAGGGTATGGTAATGGCATCCGGAAATGGGTTCCCCGCACAGTATTCCCTCCAGAATTTGGGCTACCGTGTGGCGATCAAGACCGGTACGCCGCAGGTCACCAAACGGGTGCAGGATTCCGTTTTTCTGGGCTTTGCACCGGCGGATGATCCGCAGATCGCCTTTGCGGGCATCGTGGAGGGCGGTGAATATTCCAAGTATATGATCCGTTCCATCCTCAAACTTTATGAGGATGTCTACGGGGATATGGGATGAGCCGGAGCCGCCTCCGCTGCGCCGTCTGCAGACCGCAGGGCAGCGGAACGGGGCGCAGGGCTTCCTGTTTGGCTGGATTTGCAGGTTGCCCTGTGATCATGGACTGATTTTTTCGTCAAAGCATACAAATCTTTAGCGTTTAATTGCAATGATTTTCACAATTTTATTGTTTTCCCCCGGAATCGGTTTGACAAAACGGATATTTGTGATATAATTATAAGTAGGTGTGTTGTACATATTTCTGCATGCAGAAAATGGCAGCCGGAACATCTGCGGATGGGGTCCACAGAATGGGGCGGGATGTCTCTTCAGGGGACACGAAAGGAGAATTTTGCATGGTTAAAAATCCAAAAATGATAGCGGTGACTTCCGGCAAGGGAGGTACCGGTAAATCCTCTATCTGCTATGGCATTGGTTATACATTGGCAAAGCAGGGCAACCGCACGCTCATCATCGAGCTGGACTTTGGTCTGCGCTGTCTGGACATTATGTTCGGCATGTCCGGACGGGTGCAGTATGACCTGGGCGATGTGCTTGCCGGGCGCAAGGAGATCCTCGATGCTGTTGCGACCGTACCGACTGCGAGCAACCTGAATATCCTCTGTGCGCCGAAGGATCCGTTCATTACGGTCACTGCCGAGCAGGTCGTGGATATCTGCCACAGGATCCGTAAGTATTTTGACTACATCATCATTGATACCGGTGCCGGCATCAATTCCCATGTATTTGATATCGTGGAGCAGGCAAACCTGATCCTTGTTGTGACCACGCCCGACCCGATCTGCATCCGTGATGCCACGATGATGTCTGACGAGTTCTACAGACGTGGCAACAAGCGTCAGAGACTGCTTGTCAATAAGCTGAGCAAGAAGGATATCTCCAGCCATATGATCGAGAACCTTGACCAGATCATTGATGCTGTCGGTATCCAGCTCTTAGGCGTGATCCCGGAGGATTTTGCACTGAAGGAATCTACCGGCAAGGGTACGCCCCTGCCCCCCAATGCGCCCAGTCTGGCTGCTTTTGACGCCATTTCCAAGAGACTGAGCGGTGACAATATCCCGCTTGTGATCAAATAATACGAGCCGTTTTTGTAGCGGTGGAAGGGAATGATAGATATGACGATCGCCTTGATCGCACATGATGCTAAAAAAGAGCTGATGGTTCAGTTCTGCATTGCCTATTGCGGTATTCTGTCCCGGTACAATCTCTGTGCGACCGGAACAACGGGGAAGGTCGTCGCTGAGGCGACGGGACTGCCGATACAGCGGTATTTCAGCGGTCAGCAGGGCGGCGGCGAACAGATCGCAGCCAGAATCTGCTGCAATGAGATTGACGTGCTGCTGTTCTTCAGGGATCCGAATACCAAGGCTGCTGCGAACGATGAGGCAAATGATATGACCCTGCTGCGCCTCTGCGATGTCCATAATGTGCCTGTTGCCACCAACATTGCCACGGCAGAGGCACTGATCATGGCACTCGAACGTGGTGATCTGGACTGGCGTGAGATCGGGAACCCTTCCCTGTAAGACCGCTTCCGGGCATGCCCGGGGGTGTTGTGAGCAATACAGTCTGCTGTCAGGTGCCGGGAAGCCTTTTTGTGGGCAGACGGGCATGTGCAGCAGACTTTTCTGATAATGGAGGTAGTTTATGGCATTACTCAAACGTCCGAACGGAACGGAGGACATCCTGCCCGCCGCCAGCCGGGAATGGCAGGCACTTGAGCAGCTTCTGCGCACTACGGCGGATACTTACGGCTTTTCCGAGATCCGCATCCCCACCTTTGAGCAGACGGAGCTGTTCTGCCGTGGTGTCGGTGAAACAACGGATGTGGTGCAGAAAGAGATGTACACCGTCACGGCACGGGAATCGACATTTACCCTGCGCCCGGAGGGGACTGCCGGCACCATCCGTGCCATGCTCCAGAACGGGCTGCTGAATGAGGCACTTCCGCAGCGTGTCTATTACATCCTCTCCTGCTTCCGCCATGAGAGACCGCAGGCGGGCAGACTGCGGGAATTTCACCAGTTCGGCGTGGAGATGGCAGGCTCCCCGCATCCGGCGGCGGATGCGGAGGTCATCGGGCTTGCCCGGCAGATCCTCGAGCGGGTCGGTGTACACAATGTAGAGCTGCATATCAATTCTATCGGCTGTCCCGACTGCCGCAAACGCTATCATGAGGCACTGCGGTCGTATTTTATGCCGCATCGGGAGGAGCTTTGCGAGACCTGTCAGGAGCGTCTGGACAAGAATCCCATGCGCCTGCTCGACTGCAAAAGCCCGGTCTGCGGTGAGATCGGAAAGGATGCGCCGGTGATACTGGACTACCTCTGTGAGGAATGCAGTGCGCACTTTGAAAAGCTCAAAGCCCTCCTCACCGAGCAGGGGATCGCCTTTACCGTGGATCCCCGTATCGTCCGGGGACTGGATTACTACACCAGAACGGTCTTTGAATTTGTGACCACGGACATCGGTGCGCAGGGGACGGTCTGCGGCGGCGGCAGATATGACGGACTGATCGCACAGCTCGGCGGTGCGCCCACACCGGCACTCGGCTTTGGCATGGGACTGGAACGGCTGCTGCTGACACTTCACAAGCAGGGCACGGTGCTGAGTGAGCCGAAGGGTTGCGATATTTACATTGTGCCGATGGGAGAGGCAGCAGCGGACAAGGCGATGCTGCTGACGGCGCAGCTCCGGCAGGAGGGCATCTGCGCCCAGACGGATGTGATGGGCAGGAGCCTGCGGGCACAGATGAAATACGCCGATAAGATCGGCGCACGCTATACGATGGTGCTGGGTGACAACGAGCTGGCACAGGGCGAGGCGGTACTCAAACAGATGCAGTCCGGTGAAAAGCTCACGGTGGCACTGGATGACAAGTTTGTCAGCCGGTTCTCGGACATTGAGATCGCCGACCGGCTTGCCGGGGCTGCCGCTGCATTGTGATCCAGATTCAGGAGGAATGGAATATGAAAGAAACTATGGGAGAGCTGCGCCGGACACATGGCTGCGGTGAAGTGACAGAGCCGGGGATGCAGGTCGTTGTCGGCGGCTTTGTACAGAATGTCAGAAACAAGAACAAGATCATATTCATCGTGCTGCGTGACCGCACGGGTGCGGTGCAGATGGTGTTTGATGAGAACACCGATCCGGAGCTGTTTGAAAAGGCAGCCTCCTGCCGCAGTGAGTATGTGCTTCTGGTGAAGGGAACTTCTGTGACACGGGAAGCCATCAACCCGGACATGCCCACCGGAAGGATCGAGATCCGTGTGGAGGAGCTGCGTATTCTGGCAAAGGCAGACCCCACGCCTTTCCTCATCATGGATGAGGTGAATGCCGGGGAGGAGCTGCGGCTGAAGTACCGGTATCTTGATCTGCGGCGTGCGCCGCTGCAGCGCAATCTCATCATGCGCCACAAGATCGCCAAGTGCGCAAGAGAGTATTTTTATGCCCATGACTTTATTGAGATCGAGACCCCGATGATGATGCGCTCCACGCCGGAGGGTGCGAGGGATTACCTCATCCCGTCGAGAGTCCATCCGGGAGAGTTCTATGCACTGCCGCAGTCACCGCAGCTCTATAAGCAGCTTCTGATGGTGGCAGGTATGGAGCGGTATATCCAGATCGCCCGCTGCTTCCGGGATGAGGATCTGCGTGCAGACCGTCAGCCGGAATTCACACAGATAGATCTGGAAATGTCCTATGTGGATATGGATGACATCCTGACGCTGACCGAGGGGTTTGTCCAGAAACTGGTGAAGGATGTGCTGGGCAGAGAGGTGACGCTCCCTCTGCCGAGGATGAGCTATGCGGAGGCGATGTCACGCTTTGGTTCGGACAAGCCGGATACACGCTTCGCCATGGAATTGCAGGATGTGTCGGAACTGGTAAAGGATTCGGCATTCGGCGTGTTCTCCGGTGCGGTGCAGTCCGGTGGCAGCGTGGGCTGCATCGTGGCAAAGCAAGCCGCCAGCCAGCTCTCCCGCAAGGAGATCGACAAACTCACAGAGCTGGTGCGTGGCATCGGTGCCAAGGGGCTTGCCTTCATTCGCTGGTCGGATGAGAAGCCAAGCTGTTCGTTCGGCAAATTCTTCGGCGAGGACGAGCTTGCTGCACTCATGGACAAGATCGGCTGCCAGCAGGGCGATGTGGCACTGTTCATAGCAGACAGGCGTGCCGTCACGCTCTCCACACTCGGCGCACTCCGTCTTGAGGTCGCAAAGAAGCTCGACATCATCCCGCAGGATGCACTGAATTTCCTCTATATCACACAGATGCCGTTCTTTGAGAAAGATGAGGAGACCGGGAACTGGATGGCGATGCACCATCCTTTCACGATGCCGGAGGAGTCCTGCATGCCCTATCTTGAGAGCGATCCGGAAAGGGTCACGGCAAAGGCATTTGACCTCGTCCTCAACGGTGTGGAGCTTTGTTCGGGTTCCATGCGTATCACAGATTCCGAGCTTCAGGCAAGGATGTTCCATGCCCTCGGCATGTCGGAAGAGGAGATCCAAGAGAAATTCGGCTTTCTGGTGGAGGCATACCGCTTCGGTGCGCCGCCTCACGGAGGACTTGGCATCGGGCTGGACAGGCTGGCAATGGTGCTCTGCGGGGCAGAGAGCCTGCGTGACGTGGTGGCATTCCCGAAGATCAAGGATGCCTCTGAGGTCATGAGCCGCTGCCCGGCACCTGTGGACAAGGAAAATCTTGATGTACTGGGCATTATGGTAAAGCCCAATACCTGATCACAGGTGATCCTGACATGACTGGAAACCGCCCCTCCCCCGCAAAGGGGAGGGGCGGTCTGTTACAGATCTTCCAATGTTCCGTGTTTTTCGTAGGCGGTCACCCGCATGACGTGGTTGCTGTCATCCACAAAAACGACCGTTGGCTGATGGGTGCGGGCTTCCTCCGGTGTCATCCGGGCAAATGCCATGACAATGACCTTGTCCCCGACGCTGACACAGCGGGCGGCGGCACCGTTCAGGCAGAGAATACCGGATCCCCGCTCACCGGCAATGGTGTAGGTCTCGAGCCGGCTGCCGTTGTCGATGTCGACCACCTGCACCTTTTCATACTCCAGGATCCCCGCTGCTTCGAGCAGTGCGGCATCCACGGTGACAGAACCGATGTAATTCAGATCTGCCTGCGTGACCGTCACACGGTGGAGCTTTGCTTTGAGCATCTCGATGGTCATGGTCTCACGCTCCTGTGATAAAATTGTCGATCAGGCGTGTCTTGCCGATGTAGACCGCCATTGCCACCAGCGTGCCCTCGCACAGTGCCAGCACGGGCATCATGGTCTCGTTGTCCACGGCGCACACATAGTCGATCTTCGCAAGCGGCTCGGCGGCAATGTGCGCCCGCATGGCATGGAGGACGATCTCGGCATCCGTCTCACCTTTGGCGTACATGTCCTGTCCCAGCCGGACAGCCTGCGACAGCACCAGTGCCGCTTTCCGCTCCTGCGGGGAAAGGTAGGTGTTGCGTGAGGACATGGCAAGCCCGTCAGCCTCCCGCACGATGGGACAGCCAACGACCTCGATGTCATAGGAAAGGTCACGCACCATGCGCCGGATGATGGCAAGCTGCTGTGCATCTTTCTGCCCGAAAAAGGCTTTGTCCGGCGTCACGATATGAAACAGCTTTGCCACGACCGTGCAGACGCCCCGGAAATGGGTCGGGCGGGTCTTGCCGCAGAGCTGCTTCGGCATCTCCGAAAGGAGTTCCACATACGCAGACGCATCCGGCGGATACATTTCTTCCACAGAGGGATGAAAGACCAGATCGCAGCCATGCTTCTCCAGCACGGCGCAGTCATGGGTAAAGTCCCTCGGATAGGCTTCGAGATCCTCGCCGGGGGCAAACTGTGTGGGATTGACAAAAACCGACACGACCACACGGTCACAATCCGCAGCAGCCCTGTCGACCAGACTGGCATGCCCGGCGTGAAGATAGCCCATTGTCGGGACAAGTCCGACCGTCAGTCCTTCCCTGCGCCATGCCTTTACTTGGGTTCGTACTTCTGCGATAGTTGTTGCGATCTGCATAACGGCACCTCCTGTATCGTCTGTCCTGTTCAGGAATACTGTGTCTCCAGCTCCCGGAGAACGTCGTCAGGACAATCACTTTTTACATAACTTTCCGCCTCGGCAGGGAAGCTGCCGGACTTGACCTCTGCATCATATGCCCGGAGGGCTTCGGTCATTGCCGCACCGATCTCGCCAAAGCGTCTGACGAATTTGGGTGCCGAGGCAGTGATGCCGAGCATATCCTGAAGGACGAGTACCTGCCCGTCACAGCCGGCACCGGCACCGATGCCGATGGTGATCATGCTGACCTTTTGTGTGATGAGGGCAGCAAGCTTCGGCGGGACACATTCCAGCACCGCCATGAAGGCACCTGCCTCCTGCACGGCAAAGGCATCCTCTAAGATACGGCGGGCATTTGCCTCTCCCTTTCCCTGCACCTTGAAGCCGCCAAAGACATTGACCGACTGCGGCGTCATGCCAAGGTGGGCGCACACGGGGATCCCGGCATCCACAATGGCACGGATCTGTTCCGTGACCGCAGCACCGCCCTCGAGCTTGACGGCATTGGCACCTGTCTCCTTGATGAGACGCCCGGCATTTTCGAGTGCCTGTGCGGGGGAGATCTGGTAACTCATGAAGGGCATGTCCATGATGATGAAAGCATCCGGGCAGCCACGCACCACGCTGCGCCCGTAGGTGATCATTTCCTCCATCGTCACAGGCAGAGTGGTATCGTACCCCTGCATGGTATTGCCCAGACTGTCGCCGACAAGAATGGTATTGATGCCGGTCTCACGGATCAGGCGGGCGGTGGAATAATCGTAGCAGGTCACCTGAGATATTTTCTCGCCCCGCTGCTTCATGGCAAGCAGTGTGGCGACGGTATTGGTATTTGCCATTGGATCTCGCTCCTTACCGGCAGCCGGAGCTGCCGCTGGTTGATAGATGCGGTTAGTATGCCGCATTTTCCATCTATTATTATAGCACACCTTGCCCCGCTTGTCAAGGCAGCGAACGCCGGGACATGGACAGGGAAATGCATCAACATGCATAAAATATGAAAATAAGAATGCGTATATTTTAGTTAAAAGGTAGAATCGTTCTGAAAAATGTCAGGATCCGTCCCCCTGAATTGTATTAGAATATAGACGCCCTCAAAAAGAAAGGTGGGATGATCATGCTGTCGATCAATGAGGAAGAACCGGGGCGAACGCAGGAACCGTCACCGATCCATGTGTCGGGCGGCAGTTTTGCAGTAGTGGACAAGTACAAGGATCTCGTCTACCGCATGGCATTGACCGTGGTGGGAAACCATGCAGATGCCGAGGATGTGATGCAGGAGGTATTTTTCCGCTACTTCCGGTCGCATCCGATGTTTGAGAACGAGGTACATGAACGAAACTGGATCCTGAAAGTGACCCTGAATACCGGAAAAAATTATGCACGAAGCATATGGAACCGGAACCGGACAGAACTGGATCTTGACAGTGTGGCAGCGGAGCAGGAACAAAGCGGCGTCTCTGATGTTCTCCGTGCCGTGCTGTCACTGCCGGAACGCTACCGGGTCGTGATCTATCTGCATTACTATGAGGAACTGAGGATCGCCGAGATCGCAAGGATCCTGAAAGTCTCGGAATCTGCCGCAGCAAAGCGGCTGAGCCGGGGCAGGGAAAAGCTGCGCAAGAAACTGGGAGGTGTGATGAAATGGAACTGAAGCATGAGATCAAAGCTGCCTACGATCAGGTGCATGCACCGGATGCGGCTGTGGAAAAGATCAAGCAGGAGCTGTATCAGAAGGATCTCTACGAAGATGCGGATGAGGCTGTTTTTGAGGCAGATGTGAAGAAAAGCCCAAGTGCTGCAAAATATTTCCTGTATATTGCAGCGTCACTTGCGCTATGCACCGGCTGCATCCTGTCAGTCTGGGGTCTGCATAGCCAGATGACGCCCTTTACGCCCGCTTCTACCGGGATGAGCAGTACCGTGACAACGACCGTGACCGAATCGACCGAACCTACGACAGAAGTGCAGCCGTGACCGTGTTTTGTCCGGGCATCTGAATATTTCTCCGGCGGCGTGTCATACTATCTTCACGGAGTCAAGGAAACTCCGACGGTATATCAAGCTCGGAACACCGCACATTCCGCCCGGATATACCGGGGATTGTGCGGAGATAGGAGCGAATGTCATGAGCAAGAACAAGAAGAATTCCAGCGCACAGGACAACCAGAGCAATTCCTCGAACAAAGCCTCTAACAACTCCGGAAGCTCTCAGGATTCCAACAGCAATTCTGACAACTCTGACGACCCCTGCTGCGACTGACAGGCAGCAAAGAACAGCAGAAAGTCCCATGCCGCAAGGCATCGGGACTTTCTGCATATTGAAGGGGTTGTATAAAATCGCAGCTCAGTCAAGCAAAGTAAACCGTGGTGTGTCGCCCACATACTGCTGGAACATGGTCTTCGGGCGCACCCATGTGCTGCCGTCCGCATCGCTGCGGTAGACGACCATTTCCTCGAGCGTTTCGCTGTGGGTCGCAAGGGACAGGATGGTGTATTCGCCGCCCTTGAAATGACGGTAACGCTGTCCCTCCCGGATCTCCTGCGGCTGTTCCTGCGGTGCCTCTGCCTGCTCCGGCTGGAGGTTGACGATGTCGTCCTCCACAATGATCATCGAGGCATACGGCTCAAGATGAAGATAGGCAGTGCCGTTGTCGATGTGGATGCTCCCGCCGCCGATCACGTCCGCCAGTGCGCCGTAGTGCGTGCCGAATTGCAGATCACACGGCTGATCGTCCAGATTCAATGCCACATAGACAGTCTGGTTGTCCAGCTCCTTGGAAAACAGCATCTGCCGGTTGCGGATGGTGAGGGTGTGATAGCTGCCGGTGCGCAGTGCCGGATAGGCACGGTAGATCCTGCCGAGCTTGACGATATGCTGGTAAATGGCACTGTTGGCATCCATCTGCGACAGCTCCAAGCAGGGGCGCAGATTGTCATCGGAATTGTTCTCCTTGCGTCCCTCGATGCCGTACTCCGAGCCATAGTAAATGGACGGGATGCCGGGCATACAGTAGAGCAGCGTATACGCCGTGAACAGATACTGCGGATGGTTGACCGTGCTGGCAAGACGGTTGACATCGTGATTGTCCACGAAATTGTACAGCCGGATATTCCGGTAAATGCCGCCGTTGGCACCGGACTGGCGGTTGATGGAATAGTCGATCTCGAAAAAGTTCTTGTCATTGTGGGAGGAATAGATCCCCTTGTAACATTCATAATTGGTGACAGAATCCAGCATTTCCGGATTTGCCCAGCGGTTGTAATCGCCGTGGATGATCTCGCCCATGAGCCAGAATTCCGGATTCTTCCCCTTGCAGAAGCTGCGGATGCGCTTGAAGAAATTGAAGTCGATGCAGTCCGCCGCATCGAAGCGGATCCCGTCGATGTGGAACTCATCCATCCAGTAATTGACCGCATCGAGCAGGTAATTGCAGACATCCGGATTCTGGAGATTCAGTTTCACCAGATTGTAATGCCCGTTCCAGCCCTCATACCAGAACGGATCGCCGCAGGGCGACGGACCGCCGAAGTTGAGATTCTGGAACCAGCCGCAGTAGGGAGAACCCTGACCATTCTGCTGGATGTCTGTGAATGCCCAGAATTTTCTGCCGACATGATTGAACACGCCGTCGAGGATGACCCGGATGCCCGCTTCGTGCAGTTTTTCACAGATATTGCGGAACATCTCGTTGTCGCCCAGACGGTTGTCTATCTTCTTGTAGTCAATGGTGTCATAGCCATGCTCCACGGACTCAAAAACAGGCCCGAAATAGACAGCATCCACATTCATTTCCTGAAAATGCGGGATCCAGTCCAGCACCTTTTCCAGTCTGCGGACAGGTGCGCCGCCCTCGTTGAATTTTGGCGCACCGCAGAAGCCGAGCGGATAGATGTGATAAATAATTGCGTTTTCGTACCAGCTCATGTTTGCAAAACTCCTTATGATGTAATATTCATGATGTGATGATTGATGTGAGGAAGCGATCCCCTCCGTGCCATGCGGGGCATGGCATCATTCCGGCGTTCCCTCGAGGTAGTAGGTCGCCTCCATATCCGCCACGCTCAGCGCAAAGGCAAGCGGGAACATCTCGAAAGCCCTGCCGATGGAATTCCTATCCTCGATCCCGGAAAAGCCCATGTGGTACCGGATGGCAAATGCCTCCTCCCGGGAAAGCCGCATATAGCTTGAAATGATGTAGACGGATTTTTCACCGTGTCCGTAGGGAAGCGTGTCGTTGATCGTGTAATAGGGCACCTTTTCCCACTGTCCCATCTCGTTCTTGGCATTGCGGTACTCAGTCTGATAGAAATTCAGTTTGCAGATGTCATGCAGCAGCGACACAAGTGCCACCGTTTCCTCGCTGTAGTCCATATGATACACGTCCTTGGTGCGGGGGCGTGTGAGGTAATCTGCCAGACAGTGGTAGACATTTACACTATGCTCCACCAGACCGCCCGGATGGGAACCGTGGTAGCGTGTACTGGAGGGCGCAGTGAAAAAGTCGCTGGCATCGCTTTGCAGGTACTCGAGCAGACGCTGGGCACCGGCACGCTGGATCTTGCTCTGGTAGATCTCCAGAAACTGCGCTTTTGCGTCCGTGACCGTCACTTCCTTTCCGGGTCTGCCCCCGGTCAGCCGCCGGAGAACAGGACAAAACATCTTTTTCATTATACCATTTCCGGGGGATACATGCAAGGGATTTTGTAAAAAATCATGATATCGCACAGTTATATTTTTAATTTTCTGTGCATGTTGACGATGCAGACCGCCAGCGGGACAGAGATGGTCTGTGCAGCCGTCTGCTGGTATTTGTCCGGATGCTGTATATTTTGCCGGATGCCGGAAACACTATCATTGAGCCATGGGATATGGCAGGAAGGAGGTACGAAACATGAAGCGTAACAGTTTACTGGCACTTTCCATGCTGGCAGCCGCTGCCATGATGACCGGCTGCGGCAGCAGGACGGACAGCAGCGCATCCGATGCCGACAGCAGCCACGGCGATGTGATGAGTGACGCCGGCAATGCCGTCAGCGATGCAGTGCAGGGCGGCAAGGACGTTGTCAGCGATGTTGTCGAGGGCGGCAAGGATGTCGTCAGCGACGTCGTCGAGGGCGGCAAGAACGTTGCCAGCGATGTTGTCGAAGGCGGCAAGGATATTGTCAGCGGCATGGATGACGACGGCAGCTACCGGACAGATGAGGATGGCAGGGTGCAGGACAGTCACTGACCGCACTGGTGTGATAGAATGAGCAGCCGGGGCTGCCCCGTCAGGGGCGCATGTCCCGGAACGTCTCCCGGTGTGCCGGCGGCGCATCGGGAGATCTTTGTTTGCATGTATATTATGCATGATATGCAAATATAAGTGCATATTATGACGTGATTTGAAATTTTTTTTGCATATTTATGCAAAAGGTCTTGACAATTCCCTGCGGGAGTTGTATAATGAAAGTGTTTTAATACGGAGCATCGCTCCGGAAAGTGAGGAATACATCATGGCAAAAGAGATCAAGAAAGTCGTTCTGGCTTATTCCGGCGGACTGGATACTTCCATCATCATCCCGTGGCTGAAAGAGAATTACAACAACTGCGAGGTCATCGCCGTTTCCGGTAATGTCGGTCAGGGTACAGAGCTGGACGGTCTGGAAGAAAAGGCACTCAAGACCGGAGCTTCCAAACTGTATATCGAAGACCTGACAGAAGAATTCATCACGGACTATGTATATCCGACCGTGCAGGCGGGTGCGATCTATGAGAATCGCTACATGCTCGGTACTTCCTTTGCACGTCCCATTATCGCCAAGCGCATTGCCGAGATCGCCATTGCAGAGGGTGCCGATGCCATCTGCCACGGCTGCACCGGAAAGGGCAACGATCAGGTGCGCTTTGAGCTGACGATCAAGGCATTTGCACCGGATATGGAGATCATCGCTCCTTGGCGGATCTGGGATCTCAAGTCCCGTGACGAGGAGATCGACTATGCGGAGGCACATAACATCCCGCTGAAGATCAACCGTGAGACAAACTATTCCAAGGACAAGAACCTCTGGCACCTGTCCCATGAGGGGCTTGATCTTGAGGATCCTGCCAATGAGCCGCAGTACGAGAAAG
>CANQYC010000038.1 GCA_947627945.1 uncultured Clostridia bacterium | reverse complement strand
CCAAAGACCGTATACCGTGACCGGGACGAAGCCCCCGTGACAAGAATGGCGACCGCTGCCCTCATCCGGGAGGGGCTCCAAAAAGCGAAACTCTACTCGGAACGCCTCCAGCGTTTCGAGGAACACCCCGATGAGGAAGAACCGCCGGAATATGATGCCAAATGCGAAGCACTGCTCCCCCTGCTCGAGGGCGACCAGAAAGCACATTTCCACTGCCACCGTGCCGACGATGTCTGCACCGCCGTCCGCATCGCAAGGGAATTCGGACTGGACTGCGTGATCGTACACGGCACCGAAGCACATCTTGCGGCGGAACTGTTCGGAGAATGGGGTCTGTCCGTCATTGTCGGTCCTGTGCTGGGCAGCCGCTGCAAGCCGGAACTGCGTGGCATGGAGCTGCATAACGCCGCTGTCCTCCATCAGCATGGCGTCAAAGTCGCCATCTGCACCGACCATCCGGAAGTGCCCATCCAGTACCTGCCGCTCTCTGCCGCACTTGCCGTAAAGGGCGGACTGCCCCGTGAAGCTGCCCTCCGTGCCATCACCTCGGAGGCGGCGGACATCTTAGGCGTTTCCGACCGCATCGGGCGCATCGAGGTCGGTCTTGATGCCGATATGGTGCTGTTTGCCGGAGATCCGCTCGATGTGATGCAGACCCCGGAATGGGTCATGATCGGCGGACAGATCGTAAGCCGCAAGGGAGGTACATCATGAGAGAACTGACTGCAAATGAGATCACGGATGCCGTCGCAGAGCTTTGCATCCGTGCCAATAAAATATTGCCGCAGAGTCTGGAATGCCGGATCGCCGCATGTGCGGAGGAAGAAGCATCTCCGGTCGGGAAAGCGGTCTTTGAGGATCTGAAAGCCAATCTGAACGCAGCCCGTGAAGAAGATCTGCCCATCTGTCAGGATACCGGCATGGCGGTCGTGTTTGCCGAACTCGGACAGGATGTCCACATCACCGGCGGCACATTGCAGGAGGCAGTGGACAAAGGCGTCGCAAAGGGCTATACAGAGGGATTCCTGCGCTGTTCCGTGGTGGGCGATCCGCTCGAACGTGTGAATACGGGCAACAATACCCCCGCCATCCTCCACGTGACACTGACAGAGGGCGAACAGCTCCGGCTCCATGTCTGCCCCAAGGGGTTCGGCAGTGAAAATATGTCCGCACTGAAAATGTTCACCCCCGCAGCCTCCCGGGAGGACATCATCCGCTTCGTCACGGATGTCATTGCATCCGCCGGGAGCAATCCCTGCCCGCCGGTCGTGGTCGGCGTGGGCATCGGGGGAAATTTCGAGATGTGTACGCTCCTTGCAAAAAAAGCCCTCTGCCGGGATGCCGCTGTCCGCAACCCCAAGCCCCTGTATGCGCAGATGGAACAGGACATGCTCACGGAGATCAACCGCCTCGGCATCGGTCCGCAGGGCTTTGGCGGCACCTGCACGGCACTGTATGTCAATATCGAGGAGGGAGCGACCCACATCGCCGGACTCCCCGTGGCAGTCAATGTCGGGTGCCATGTCACCCGCCATGCGGAAATGATCCTCTGACCGGACGCACACAAGAAAGGAGAGACCCCATGCTTCTGGCAATTGATATCGGCAATACCCATATTGTGCTTGGTGCATTTGCAAAGGATGGTACGATCCTCTTTCGGGAGCGCATTTCCACCGACCGTGTGGCGACCGATCTGGAATATGCTGCCCGCATCCGCACCGCCCTCGAGATCCACCGGACCGACCCGGATGCCATCCGCAACGCCATCATTTCTTCCGTGGTGCCGTCCGTTACGGCAACGCTGCGGCAGGCAGTGACCAAGTACATCGGCTGCGATGTCATGGTCGTAAAGGCAGGCATCCGCACGGGCTTGCAGATCATGATCGACAACCCCGCACAGCTCGGCAGCGATCTGGTAGTGGATGCCGTGGCGGGCATCGAGGAATATCCCGTGCCGCTCATCGTCATCGACATGGGCACCGCCACGACATTATCCGTCATTGACAGGGAGAAGCGGTATATCGGCGGTGTCATCATGACCGGTGTCGCCGTCAGTGCGGAGGCACTTGTCAGCCGCACCTCACAGCTCCCGCACATTGCCTACGAACCGCCGGAACACATCATCGGCAAAAATACGACCGAATGTATGAAGAGCGGACTTCTATATGCCAATGCCTGTGCGCTCGACGGCATGACCGAACGGATCGAGCAGGAACTCGGAGAACCCTGCACTGTCGTTGCCACGGGCGGACTGGCGGGCGTCATCACCCCGTTGTGCAAAAGGCAGATCCTGCTGGATGAGGATCTGCTGCTCAAGGGCTTATATCTGATCTTTCAGAGAAATAAAGAGTAAATTATCATGAATGAGGACGGTGCAGCGAACGGATCGCATGCACCGTCCTTTTATCTGCTGTGTCAGAGGATCTCCCCCAAGAGCGATGCGCCCTGTATGCCGGTGATCTGCACCCTGCGGATGCTGCCACGCCAGTCCTCTCCCTGTGAGGGTACGAGTACCGTGGCATAATTTTCCGCATGCCCCCGGTGGAGCCCATCCCCCCGCTCCCGCTCAAACAGCACCTCGTGCGGCTCTCCGATGCACCGCTGCAAAAATTCCCGGTGCAGTGCCGCCCCGGTCAGATGCAGACGCTCTGCACGCTCCCGCTTGACCGCCTCCGGTACCTGCCCCGGCATGTCCGCCGCACGGGTGCCGGGACGGACGGAATACCGGAACCCATGCAGCCCCGCAAGCGACAATGCCCGGACAAATCGCAGGCTCTCTGCAAAATCTTCTTCTGTCTCCCCCGGAAACCCTGCCATCAGGTCTGTCGTGACGGCTGCCCCCGGAAACAGCTGCCGCACGCTCTCTGTCAGTGCCGCATAGTCCGCACAGGCATACCGCCGCCCCATTGCCCGCAGCGTCCGGTCACAGCCGCTTTGCAGTGCGATGTGGAAATGCGGACACAGCCCCGGTATGTCCGCCAGACGCTGCAGCACGGTCTCCGTCAGCCCGTCCGGCTCCAGAGAACCAAGACGGATGCGGGGAAACCCCGTCGCTGCACAGAGCTGCACCGCATCCGCAAGGGTATGCCCCGTCTCCTGTCCATAGCACGCAAGGTCAATGCCGCACAGCACGATCTCCGCAAAGCCCTGCGCCCGCAGGGAATGCAGTGCCTCTTGCAGTTCCGTGAGCGGCAGGGAACGGCTCCGCCCACGGGCATAGGGGATGATGCAGTAGGCGCAGTACCGGTCGCAGCCGTCCTGTATCTTCAGAAAGGCACGGGTATGCGCCGCATCGGCTTGCGGCGGAAGTGCCTCAAAGCCGCCGCTGTGTGCATGCACGGCGCAGATGTGCTGCCGCTCATGCAGACAGGCAGCCGCAAGGGCAGGGAGCCTGTCCCGGTCGGCGGTGCCGGTGACGATATCCGGCTCCGGCAGGGCAGAGGCATCCTCCGGAAATGCCTGCGCATAGCATCCGGTGAGGATCAGCACGGCATCCGGCGCAGCCGCACGCAGCTGACGGAGTGCCCGGCGCATCCGGCTGTCCCCGGATGCGGTGACGGTGCAGGAGTTGAGGAGAATGACATCCGCAAGGGCAGGGTCCTCACAGACTGTAAAGCCCTGTGCGGCAAACAGCGCAGCGATGCCTGCGCTTTCCACGGCATTCACCTTGCAGCCGAGGGTCTGGACATATAGATTCATGACGGTCTCCTTTCTTTCCGGGGGGCGGCAGCACTCCCGCATGGCGGATAAAAGCGCAGATCATGGGATTTTTTGTATGGATCACACATCAACGTGTATAAAAAAGCGTTTCTTCCGTTACTTCTATTATACTAAATTGCCGAATTTTTTGCAAGCCCCTTGACAGATAATTTGTTTCGTGGTATGCTATAGTCACAGCCGGAAAAAGCTGTACACAAGGAAAAAAAGAACAAGCATAAGGAGGTATTGCTATGACGACGACAATGATCTCTCTTCAGACATTCGCAGATGTGGGAGAATTTGTCAACATCCTCAAGGATTACGGCTTCGATATCGATCTGGTATCCGGTCGTTACATCGTGGACGCCAAGTCCATCATGGGGATCTACAGCCTGAATCTGAACAAGCCGATCCAGCTGAATGCGCATACGGACGATGCTGAGGAGCTGTTCGCTGCGATCGACAAGTATATCGTTAAGTAAGATCAGAGAGAATTATCATAAGTTTTGCAGAAGAAAACGGACTTCCGGCGGGAAGTCCGTTTTTTGTGCCCGTTTCACGAAAAAAGATAGTCCAGCATCAGCCCCCATGCCCGCCGGTGCGTCAGCATCGGCACATCCTCCGCCGCCTGTAACTGTGCCTCGCACAGCAGCGTCTCCCCCTCATAGAAGTACACCGTCCCGAGCTGCTGTCCTGCCCGTATCGGTGCGGTGCAGTAATCCGGCAGGACGGTGACAGATCCCGGCTGTGCGGATGCGCCCACCGCCAAAAGCGGCAGCCCGGACAGTTTCAGTTCCACCGCCGTCGCCATGCCGCCCCTGACCGCAAGCGGGCGCAGGAATTCCTCCGAGAAGCCCGGCGTCGTCAGGTGGTATCCCGAAAATCCCCGGTTCAGCAGCCTTTTCGCAACACTGAACCGGGCGTCCTCGTCCTCGCATCCGAGTACGATCGCCGCACAGACCATCCCGTCCCGCTCTGCCGCCGCCGCCAGACAGTAGCCTGCCTGTTCCGAATGTGCCGCTTTCAGCCCACGGCAATGTTCCATGGTGCGGGTGAGGGTGTTCTCGTTGACAAGCTCCACGCTTTCCTCCCGGATGAATGTGCGCCAGACAGAGAGATAGGGCGTCAACACCTCACTGCGCAGCACGGCACATGCCAGAAGCCCCATATCCGCCGCCGTGGAGTATGCCGCCGGATCGTCATAGCCCTGCGGGGATGTGAAGCGGGTGTTTCGCATCCCCAAGTCAAAGGCAGCGGCATTCATGTCCATCACAAATGCCGCACTGCTGCCGGAGATCCGGTCAGCAAGTACAACAGCGGCATCGTTGGCGTTTCCTGCCAAAAGTCCGAGCAGCAGTTCCTCGACCGTGATGCGGTCGCCCGGTTCGAGCCAGATGACCGCCCCCTTCACCTCACGCACGCCCTCTCCGGCAGTGAGAACGGTTTCCGGCGTGATGTCGCCGCTTTCCAGATGCTGCGCCGTCAGATAGGCAGTCATGAGCTTGGCAAGCGTGCCGACCGGCAGCCGGACATCCGTATCCACACCGTCCAGCACACACCCGGTCGTCGCCTCGATCAGCAGTGCCGCCCGGTATTCCCCGGCAGCCGCAGCCCGGCAGGACAGCGGTGCCGCCATCAGCAGGATGCTCAGCAGGATCGCAAGAGGTCTCATAAGATCGCTCCCCTCCGTATACAGAATGCTACCGCATTGTATGCGGCGGCAGGGAAAAACATGCGGCATCCTATCTGCCCATGTCAATAACCGTTGTGAAAATTTCTAAAAAATATCATGGAAAATTGTTCTCTTTTCACAATGTTGCAAAAGGATTCTGCAATAGACTTGCAAAATTCCTGATTTTATAGTATGATAGATATGAATTCTGATTTTTGGGAGGTACTTGTATATGGCACTGAAACTCAATACGAAGTATCTGAAGGGCTTCGTCTGCCCCGAGGAGCTGACCGGTATCCGGGATCAGGTCATGGCTGCGGCAAAGACCCTGCATGATCATACAGGAGCAGGCAGCGATTTTCTCGGCTGGCTTACCCTTCCGACAGATTACGACAAGGAGGAATTCGCACGCATCAAGGCTGCTGCCAAGAAGATCCAGAGCAATTCCGAGATCCTCATCGTGATCGGCATCGGCGGTTCCTACTTAGGCGCAAGGGCTGCCATCGAGCTGCTCAAGAGCCCGTTCTATAACAATATGAAGAAGTCCACCCCCGACATCTATTATGTGGGGAACAATATCAGCCCGACCTACCTGAATGAGGTGCTGAAGATCTGTGAGGGCAAGGACGTTTCTGTCAATGTCATCTCCAAGTCCGGCACCACCACCGAGCCGGCACTTGCTTTCCGTGTGTTCAAGAAGCTCGTGGAGGACAAGTACGGCAAGGAGGAGGCAAAGGACCATATCTTTGCCACCACCGACAAGGCAAAGGGCACCCTCAAGGAGCTTTCCGATACCGAGGGCTATGAGACGTTCGTCGTACCGGATGACGTCGGCGGACGCTACTCGGTGCTGACGGCAGTGGGACTGCTCCCGATCGCCGTTGCCGGCTGCGACATCGACCGCCTCATGGAGGGCGCAGCAAAGGCACAGGCAGACTTTACTGCGGATTTCGAGGAGAATGACTGCTACCAGTATGCCGCACTGCGCAACATTCTGGCACGCAAGGGCAAGAGCGTGGAAATGCTCGTCAGCTACGACCCCGCATTCGCCATGATGAATGAATGGTACAAGCAGCTCTTCGGAGAGAGCGAGGGCAAGGACAACAAGGGCATCCTCCCGACCTCTGTCATCTTCTCCACCGACCTGCATTCCATGGGTCAGTACATCCAGCAGGGTTCCCGCCTCATGTTCGAGACGGTCGTGGACATCAAGAATCCCAAAGAGGACTTCTATCTCGAAGAAGATGCCGCCAACCTTGATGGCCTGAATTTCCTGTGCGGACAGAATATGTCCGTTGTCAACCGCAGGGCATTCGAGGGCACTGTACTCGCACATACCGAGGGCGGTGTGCCCAACATCATCCTTGAGCTGGAGGATACTTCGGAATTCAGCCTGGGGTATCTGATCTACTTCTTTGAAAAGGCATGCGCCGTGTCCGGCTATGTGCTGGGTGTCAATCCCTTCAACCAGCCCGGCGTGGAAGCATATAAATCCAACATGTTTGCGCTGCTCGGCAAACCCGGCTATGAAAGTGCCCGGGATGCCCTTGCCGCAAAGCTCGGATGAAAAAGCCCGTCGTTTTGTCAATTCAATGTGCCTGATGGCACCGAAAGGAGAACACTATGATTCAACTGATCACCGGAAGAAAGGGTACCGGCAAGACCAAGACCCTCATCGAAAGGATCAACACCGCTGTTGCCGAGACCAACGGCTGCTTGGTATGCGTGGAAAGAGGCGAGACACTGCGCCGTTCCATCAGCTATAAGGTGCGCTGGGTAGGCGTCGAGCAGTTCGACATCGCCGGCTACGACAATTTCTACGGCTTCATCGCCGGCATGCTCGCCGGAAATTACGACATCAAGGAGATCTTTGTGGACGGCATCCTCAAGATCGGCGGTGCCGACTATGATGAGCTGGGTGCGATGTTCGCAAAGCTGGACAAGCTGACCGGCAACGACACCATCGTGACGTTCACCGTGTCCGCAGATAATGATGAGCTGCCGGAGTCTGTGACAAAATATCTGTAATTCTGCAAAAAAATCCTGAAAAGGGCTTGACAAATCCGCCGGGATTCGGTATAATAGAATTTGTGATGCTCTGTTGGGAGAGAGGTGTCCCCATGCTCATCCATATCAGAAATGTGCTGAATGTCCCCGGGACGGTGCAGCCGCTGGACTTCTGTGTCTCACAGGAGCGGCTGGCGCAGATCCACAGTTATGTCTTTGCGACCCCTGTCAGGGTGACGGGACAGATCGCCAACCGTGCCGGTGTCGTGACACTCGAGCTGCGGATCGCCTTTTCTCTGCTTGTGACATGTGACCGCTGCCTGAAGGAGACGGTGCAGGAATTCTGCTATACGCAGAGCCATACCGTTGTCCGTTCCCTTGCCTCCGGCGAGGAGGATGAGTATATCGTTGCCAAGGCGGAGAGCATTGACCCGGAGGAGATCGCAGTGACCGATCTGTTGCTGGAACTGCCGACCAAAATGCTGTGCCGGGAGGACTGCAAGGGACTTTGTCCCGTGTGCGGCTGCGACAGAAACGAGACAGAATGCGATTGTATGAATGAGATCACCATAGAATAGGAGGTGCCAAAACATGGCAGTACCAAAGAGAAAAACATCCAAGGCAAGAAAAAACAAGAGACGCAGTGCCGTCTGGAAGCTCGAAGTACCGGCAATGAGCAAGTGCGACCGCTGCGGTGAGCTGAAGTCCCCGCACAAGGTTTGCAAGAATTGCGGCTATTACAAGGGCGTAGAAGTCCTGAAGATGGATGCTGAATAAGGCGGATGGCGGAGAGAGGGCAGCTTCTCTCCGTTTTTGTCATGCAGGAGTGTGCAGGGATGGTCGAGATCACGGGCATTGTTGAAAATTCTCCCGCAGCACTTGCCGGGATCCGGACAGGTGACCGGCTGGTCTCACTGGATGGGCACAGTGTGCGGGATGTGCTGGATTATATGTTCTATGCTTCGGAGACGGCGGTAGAGGTCGTCACCGAACGGGATGGCGTCCGCCGGCATGTGCGCATCGTCAAGGACGAATATGACGATCTTGGGCTGGAATTTGCCAGCTTTCTCATGGATCGCAAGCAGAGCTGCCGCAACAAGTGCGTGTTCTGTTTCATCGACCAGATGCCGCCCGGCATGCGGGATACGCTCTATTTCAAGGATGATGATGCCCGCCTGAGTTTTTTGCAGGGCAATTATGTCACCCTCACCAACCTGACACAGGAGGATGTCGACCGGATCATCCGCATGAAGCTGAATATCAATGTCTCCGTCCACACCACCGATCCCGACCTGCGCTGCCGGATGATGCAGAACCGTTTTGCAGGGAAGACACTGGACTACCTCTGGCAGATGGCAGCGGCAGGGATCCGGCTCAACTGTCAGATCGTGCTGTGTCCCGGTCTGAATGACGGTGACGCACTGCGGCGGACACTGACCGATCTGGGCAGGATGATGCCGAATCTGACGAGCGTGGCAGTGGTGCCGGTGGGACTGTCAAAATTCCGGGAGGGACTCTATCCGCTCACGCCGTTCACACCGGAGACAGCGGCGGCAGCACTGGATCTGATCGCAGACTTCCAGACACAGTTTTTGCAGGACTATGGCACGAGAGTGGTGTTTCCGTCAGATGAATTCTTTCTGCTTGCCGGACGTGATCTGCCGGATGCAGCATATTATGAGGGCTATCCGCAGTACGAAAACGGCGTCGGGATGCTGCGCTCTCTCGCAGATGAATTTCGGGATGCCCTTGCGGATGCCGATGCACCGGGCAAAAGGAGCGTCACGATCGCCACAGGCATGGCGGTGTATCCGTTCCTGTGCGGACTGATCCGTGAGGCAGAGCAGCGTTTTCCCGACCTGCAATGCCATGTCTGCGGGATCCGGAACGATTTCTTCGGACACAGCATCACCGTGACCGGACTGCTCACCGGACAGGATCTCATCGCACAGCTCCGCACGCAGCCCCCCGGAGACTGCCTGCTGCTGTCAGAGGCGATGTTCCGGCGGGACAGTGAGCTGTTCCTCGATGATCTGACGATCTCCGATGTGGAGCAAGCCCTGCATACCAAGATCTGTGTGGTGCCCAATGACGGCTATGCCCTGCTGGATGCCATACTGGGGGAGGATGACGGCTGATCACATCCCCGCACATCACGAACAAATAAGGAGGAATGACGATGCCGTTACCAGTAGTTGCCGTAGTGGGACGTCCGAATGTGGGAAAATCCACCCTGTTCAACAAACTCATCGGACAACGGCTCTCCATTGTGGAAGATACGCCCGGTGTGACAAGAGACCGCATCTATTCCCGCTGCGAATGGCGGGGACATAAGTTCACGGTCGTGGATACCGGCGGCATCGAGCCGAAGGAAGATGATAAAATGCTGACCCTCATGCGGCAGCAGGCAGAGCTTGCCATTGCCCATGCGGATGTCATCGTATTTGTTACAGACCTGCGCAGCGGCGTGACTGCCAATGACTATGCGGTCGCCGAGATGCTCCAGAAAAGCGGCAAACCCATCGTCCTTGCGGTCAACAAATGCGATACCCTCGGCGATGTGCCGCTCGATGTCTATGAATTCTACAACCTCGGCATCGGGGAACCGTTCCCGGTGTCCTCCGTCCACGGACACGGCACGGGCGATATGCTCGACGAGATCGTCAGCCACTTCCCCAAGGACAGCACAGAGGATTACGATGAGAATGACATCCGGGTCGCCGTGATCGGCAAGCCGAACGCCGGAAAATCCTCTCTCATCAACCGGATCGCCGGAGAGGAGCGTGTGATCGTCTCCGACATTGCCGGGACCACCCGGGATGCCACGGATACCATCATCGAACGGGATGAGGGACGCTATGTCTTTATCGACACGGCAGGCATCCGGCGGCGGTCGAAAGTGACGGAGCGTGTGGAGCATTTTTCCGTGCTGCGTGCCTATATGGCAGTCGACAGGGCGGATGTGTGCGTGATCATGATCGACGCCCTCGAGGGCTTCACGGAGCAGGATTCCAAAGTCGCCGGCTATGCCCATGAACAGGGCAAGGCATGCATCGTTGCCGTCAATAAGTGGGATGCCGTGGAAAAGACCGACAAGACCATGCAGGAATACCAGAAGAAGCTTGCGCAGGATTTCAGTTTCATGTCCTACGTCCCGTTTATTTTCATTTCCGCCAAGACCGGGCAGCGTGTGGAAAAGCTGTTCGGCATGATCCGGAAAGTCAACGAGATGAATTCCATGCGCATCAGCACGGGAATGCTCAACGATGTGCTTGCCTATGCCGTGGCAAGGGTGCAGCCGCCCTCGGACAAGGGCAGACGCCTGAAGATCTACTACATGACACAGGCAAGCACCAAGCCGCCGACATTCGTCTTTTTTGTGAACCGTGCCGATCTGTTCCATTTTTCCTACCAGCGGTATCTCGAAAACCAGATCCGCACCACGTTCGGACTGGAGGGCACACCCGTACGGTTCGTCATCCGGGAACGCAGCCGGAACGACACATAAGGAGGCGGCAATATGATCGTATTATGCTGCCTTGCGGCGGCACTGACAGGGTATCTGCTCGGCAGCATCAATTCGGCGATCCTGACCGTTCGGCTGCTGAAGCATGAAGATGTCCGGGAATTCGGCAGCGGCAATGCGGGGCTGACCAATACCCTGCGCTGCTTCGGCAAAGTCTGCGCCCTGCTGACGCTCATCGGCGACCTTGCCAAGGGCGTCGTGGCGGTGCTGATCAGCCGCTCTTTGACTGACCTCTGGACACAGGGGACGGCGGATCTGTATTTCATCGGCTGCCTTGCGGGATGCTTTGCCATTATCGGACATGTGTTCCCGCTCTACCACCATTTCAAGGGCGGCAAGGGCGTGCTGGTAGGCGTTTCCATCTTTCTGGTGCTGGACTGGCGGGTGTTCTGCATCCTCATCGGCATTTTTGCCGTGATCCTGCTGCTGTCAAAATATGTAAGTCTGGCGTCCATTATTGCGACTGCCTGCTGTCCGTTCGTCACGGCACTGATGCAGTATTTCCTTGACACCCACTACACAGTTTGGCAGATCCTCCTGCATTTCGGGATGACAGCAGTCATGGCGGCGATGATCATTTTCATGCACCGCTCCAACATCCAGCGTCTCAGGAACGGCACAGAGAGGAAATTCGGAGAGAAGAAAACAGAGACTTGAAAAACACACCGAGATGTGTTATAATAGCAATAGCAGGGGAGCCTGGACAGGCTGAGAGGAGGGCAATGCCCTCGACCCTTGAACCGCATGGGTTCTGGACCTGATTTGGATCATGCCAACGTAGGAAGCAACCGGTCTGTATAAGGAAAGGCTGCTGTCCGGCAGCCTTTTTGCATGCCCATGCACCAGAAAAGAGGGATAGTAATGATCACAGTCAACGGAAAACCGGAGGATGCCGACGGCATCACCGTAACAGCACTGCTCGCACGCACGGGCTATACGCCGCAGCAGGTCGCTGTGGAGCGTAATGAGGAGATCGTGCCCCGTGCGCAGTATGATACCGTCATGCTCCATGATGGCGACACGGTCGAGATCGTCCGCTTTGTGGGCGGCGGCTGAGATGCCGTCAGACCGTATACCCATTCCCGGAACTATGGAAAGGAGAATCCCGATGCAGACTGAAGATACCCTTGTCCTCGGAGGACATACATTCCATTCCCGTTTTATCTTGGGTTCGGGGAAGTATTCGCTTTCCCTGATCGAAGCCGCCGTCAAGTATGCCGGTGCGGAGCTGATCACACTTGCCGTGCGCCGTGCCAATACCAAGGAGCAGGAGAGCATCCTTGATTTCATCCCGGAGGGCGTCACGCTCCTCCCGAATACCTCCGGTGCCCGGAACGCCAGCGAAGCCGTGCGCATCGCAAGGCTCGCAAGAGAACTCGGCTGCGGCGATTTTGTAAAGATCGAGATCATGCGGGACAGCCGCTACCTGCTGCCCGACAATGCGGAGACCGTCAAGGCAACGGAGATCCTTGCCAAGGAGGGATTTGTGGTCATGCCCTACATGTACCCCGATCTCAATACGGCACGGGATCTTGTCAATGCCGGGGCAGCATCCGTCATGCCGCTGGCATCCCCCATCGGATCGAACAAGGGGCTTGCCACGAAAGAATTTATCCAGATCCTCATTGATGAGATCGACCTGCCCATCATCGTCGATGCCGGGATCGGCAGACCCTCGCAGGCGTGTGAGGCAATGGAAATGGGTGCCGCCGCCGTGATGTGCAACACCGCACTGGCGACCGCCGGTGACCTGCCGTTGATGGCAGAAGCATTCCGGCAGGCAGTGGAAGCCGGACGCAAGGCATATCTTTCCGGTCTGGGGCGTGTCCTGCTGCGTGGTGCCGAAGCCTCCGATACCCTCACGGGCTTTCTGCATGACTGAGGAGGCGCACGATGGATAACCGTTTTTTTGTAGATTCCGCACATCTGTCCGAGGAGGCACTGCGCCGGAAACATGCTCTGGAGCAGGATCCCTCCTGCCGCACGGACTGCATGACCTATCTGCCCGGCATGGAGCAGATCTCGCCCGAACTGCGGGAACGTGTCCTGACGGAAATGGCAGGGTACGACTACAGCCGCTACACCGGCAAGGATGTCCTGCGGGCATTGCAGCATGACCGCTGCACCATAGAGGATCTCAAAGCATTTCTCTCTCCTGCCGCCGCCCCCTTTCTGGAGCAGATGGCGGAGAAGGCACGGCTCGAGACCCGGAAACACTTCGGCAATACCGTCTACCTGTTCACGCCGCTGTATATTGCCAATTACTGCGAGAATTACTGTGTCTACTGCGGCTTCAACTGCTACAATGACATCCGCCGGATGCGGTTGACTGCGGAGCAGATCGAGCATGAGATGCAGGTCATTGCAGAAAGCGGCATGGAGGAGATCCTGCTCCTTACCGGCGAAAGCCATGCACAGAGCAGCGTGGAATACATCGGGGAGGCATGCAAGCTCGCACGGAAGTATTTCCGCATGGTCGGCATCGAGATCTACCCGGTCAATACAGAGGATTACCGCTACCTGCACACATGCGGCGTGGACTATGTCACCGTGTTTCAGGAGACCTACGATGTGCAGAAGTATGAGGAACTGCACCTCGCCGGACATAAGCGGGTGTTCCCGTACCGCTTCGAGGCGCAGGAGCGTGCGCTGATGGGCGGGATGCGGGGCATCGCCTGCTCGGCACTGCTCGGACTGGCAGACTTCCGGAAAGATGCACTTGCCACCGCACTCCATGCGTTCTATCTCCAGCGGAAATATCCCCATGCCGAGATCTCCCTTTCCTGCCCCCGTCTGCGTCCCATCGTCAACAACGGCACCATCCGCCCGCTCGATGTGGGAGAAAAGGAACTCTGCCAGATCCTCTGCGCCTACCGGCTGTTCCTGCCGTTTGCAGGGATCACGGTCTCCTCACGGGAGAGCCGGAGTTTCCGTGACGGGATCGTCAAGATCGCAGCGACCAAGATCTCTGCCGGCGTTTCGACCGGCATCGGCGACCATGAGCAGAAGTATACCGGCAAGGATACCGGAGAGGGCGGCGATGAACAGTTTGAGATCAACGACAGCCGCAGTTTCCGGACGATGTATCAGGACATGGAGCAGGAGGGACTCCAGCCGGTACTGAATGACTACCTGTATGTCTGAGATCATCTGCGTGACGAACCGCCGCCTGTGCAGCGATCTTCTCCGGCAGGTGACCGCTGTCGCCGCCGCACATCCGCACAGTATCGTGCTGCGTGAAAAAGACCTGCCGGAGGCGGACTATGCCCGGCTGGCAGCAGAAGTCATGGCGGTCTGCCGGACATATGGCACCCCCTGCACGCTGCACAGCTTTCCCGAGACGGCACAGCGTCTCGGTGCCAAGCGCATCCATCTCCCGCTGCCGCAGCTGCGGGAACTGCCGGAGGCGCAGAAACATCGCTTTGCCGTCATAGGCGTTTCCGTCCATTCCGTACAGGAGGCACAGGAGGCACAGGCACTCGGTGCGGCATACCTGACGGCAGGGCATATCTTTGCCACCGACTGCAAAAAAGGACTGCCGGGCAGGGGACTGGACTTTCTGAGAGAGGTCTGCGGTGCCGTGGACATCCCCGTCTATGCCATCGGCGGCATCACCCCCGAACGGATGCCGGACATCCGCCGCAGCGGTGCAGCGGGGGCATGTGTGATGAGCGGGCTGATGCAGTGTACGGATGCAGGAGCCTATCTTGATGCATTTGAGGTGAAATGATGAGACCCGAATCGCTGCGTGTCTATGGCATCACGGACAGAGCCTGCATGGGGCAGGAATTTGAAGAACGGATCGAACAGGCACTTGCCGGCGGCGTGACCTGTCTGCAATTGCGTGAAAAGGGCATGCCGACAGAACAGCTCATCGCCGAAGCCATCCGTATAAAACAACTCTGCCATCGGTACGGCGTGCCGCTCATCCTGAATGATGATCATGAGGCGGCACTGGCTGCCGGGGCAGACGGCGTGCATGTCGGGCAGGATGACGCCCCCGTGGCGGAGATCCGGCGGCATGCGGGGCAGAATTTCCTCATCGGTGTCACTGCCAAGACAGCCGCACAGGCACAGCAGGCGCAGGCGGACGGTGCGGATTATCTTGGCGTAGGTGCGGTGTTCCCATCCCCCACAAAGACCAATGCCCTGCGCATCACACCGGAGCAGCTGCGGGAGATCTGCCGGAGCGTTTCCATCCCCGCCGTCGCCATCGGCGGCATCACGTCAGAAAACATGCAGACCCTGCGGGGCTGCGGCATGGCAGGGGTCGCCGTGGTATCGGCATTGTTCGGTGCGGAGGATGTCCGTGCCGCAGCAGAGCAGCTTTCCCGAAATATGGGGGCGATGCTATGAAAACGGTGCTGACGGTCGCCGGGAGTGATCCCTCCGGCGGTGCCGGGATACAGGCAGACCTCAAGACCATGACCGCACTGGGTACCTACGGCATGAGTGCCATCACGGCAGTCACGGCACAGAATACCTGCGGTGTGCGTGCCGTGCAGACCATTGCGCCGGCACTGCTGCGTGCCCAGATGGAAGCCGTCTTTGAGGACATCCCGCCGGATGCCGTCAAGATCGGCATGATCGCTTCGGCGGAACAGGTGCAGGTCATTGCGGACTGTCTGCGGCGTTACCATGCACGCCACATCGTCCTTGACCCGGTGATGCTTGCCACGAGCGGTGCGGAACTTGCCGGGGCGGAAACGGTAGCGGCAATGCAGCAGCATCTGTTCCCCATGGCGGAGATCCTCACGCCGAACATCCCGGAGGCACGGGTACTCTGCGGCACGGACATCACGTCCGATGCCGATATGGAGCAGGCAGCGCAGAGCCTGCACCGGCGATACGGCTGCGCCGTCCTGCTCAAGGGCGGACACGGCACACATGCCGATGATGTGTTCTGCCATCCGGGCGGCATACGGTGGTACCGCCGTGAACGCATCCCCAATCCCAATACCCACGGTACGGGCTGCACCCTGTCAAGTGCCGTGGCTGTCTGGCTGGCAAAGGAAACACCGCCGGAAGAGGCGGTGTACTATGCGAAAGAATATCTGACCGGTGCCATTGCTGCGATGCTGAAACTCGGACACGGCAACGGACCGCTGGCACATGTATATCCGGGCGGGAATTTCCCCCGGGAAATGAAAGGAGACAAGTATGAAGCAATATAGCACACAGATGGAGGCTGCCAAAAAAGGCATCCTCACCCCGGAAATGGAGATCGTTGCGAAAAAGGAATCCATCGCCCCGGAGGAACTGCTTGCCCTCGTGGCAAAGGGCGAGGTCTGCATCCCCTGCAATGTACGCCACACCTCCCTGTCACCCGAGGGGATCGGGACGAGGATGCGCACCAAGATCAATGTCAATCTCGGCATTTCCGGCGATGTGAAGAATTATGACACGGAGATGCAGAAAGTGGACATGGCGATCCGGTTCGGTGCGGAAGCCATCATGGATCTGAGCAACTACGGCAAGACCAACCAGTTCCGCCGGAAGCTCATCGAGCGTTCCCCGGCAATGGTCGGCACGGTGCCGATGTACGATGCGATCGGGTATCTGGAAAAGGATCTGCTCGAGATCACGGCACAGGATTTCCTCGAGGTCGTCCGTGCCCATGCGGAGGAGGGCGTGGATTTCATGACCATCCATGCCGGCATCAACCGCCGTGCGGTCGAGGCGTTCCGGCGTGACAAGCGGAAGATGAACATTGTCTCCCGGGGTGGTTCGCTGCTCTTTGCGTGGATGATGATGACGGGCAACGAGAACCCGTTCTATGAGTACTATGATGATGTGCTGGACATCCTGCACACCTATGATGTCACCATCAGTTTGGGCGATGCCCTGCGTCCGGGCTGCATTGACGATGCCACCGACGCCGGACAGATCGCAGAGCTGATCGAGCTGGGTGCGCTGACAGAGCGTGCATGGGAGAAGAATGTACAGGTCATGGTCGAGGGACCCGGACACATGGCAATGAACGAGATCGCTGCCAACATGAAGCTCCAGAAGCGCATCTGTCACAATGCGCCGTTCTATGTGCTCGGCCCCCTTGTGACGGACATTGCACCGGGCTATGATCATATCACCTCCGCCATCGGCGGTGCGATCGCAGCGGCAAGCGGTGCGGATTTTCTGTGCTATGTGACCCCTGCGGAGCATCTGCGTCTGCCGGATGTTGACGATGTGAAAGAGGGCATCATTGCAAGCCGCATCGCAGCCCATGCTGCCGACATTGCCAAGGGCATCCCGCATGCGACGGATGCGGACAATGCGATGGCAGAAGCCCGTCATGCGCTGGACTGGGAGGAGATGTTCAGAATCTGCATCGACCCGGAAAAGGCACGCAGCTACTATGAAAGCACGCCGATTGCCGAACGCCATACCTGTTCCATGTGCGGGAAGATGTGTGCGGTACGGACGACGAATATGATCCTCAATGGGGAAAAGGTGGAGTTTTGTTCTGAGCTGTGATATTGCGGGAGCAAGAAAGAGGGGGAGCTTTTTCAGGAAGCTCCCCCTCAGTTTATGTATGGGGTAGTTCTCATGTCGATCGCCCTACCCCCAACCCCCTCCCCTGAAGGGGAGGGGGCTATCATGCAGGGGGCTTCGCCCCCTGCACCCCCCACTCGGGGACTATTTGCGAGGGGCTTCGCCCCCGCACCCCCACTCGGGATTATATTG
>CANQYC010000037.1 GCA_947627945.1 uncultured Clostridia bacterium | reverse complement strand
GCGGCGTTCATAGGGGTTCATCGGCTCGAGCATGGTGGATCTGCCGCTGCGCAGGACATTGTGGGCGACTTTGGCCGCCAGTTCTTCGAGTGTCTTGCGGCGGCGTTCCCGGTAGCCGGCACTGTTGAGGATGATGCGGTAGTATTCCCGGTCGCTGTGGTTGGCGATCATGAAGGTCAGGTATTGCAGGGCATCGAGCGTTTCGCCACGTCTGCCGATGATGGCACCGCTGTTCTGGGCGATGATGTCGATCATGGCACTTTCGCTGCCGGCTCTCACTTCGAGTTCTGCTTCGATGTCCATGGCTTTGAGGACGCCCATGAGATATGCCTTGGCGGCTTCGATCTTTTCGAGTGCCTTTTCGGACGGCTCGCCGGCGATGAGGTCTTCATCCGTCTCGACAGCGGACTTTTCCTTGCGGGGGGCAGACTCCTCTGCGGGGGCAGATGTTTCCGCCGGGGCAGCTTCTTCTGCGGGAGCGGATGTCTCTGCGGGGGTCACTTCTTCTGCGGGAGCGGGTTCTTCTGCAGGGGTAGGCTCTGCTGCGGGGGCAGATTCTTCCACGGGAGCAGGCTCTGCTGCGGGGGTAGGCTCTGCTACAGAGGCTGCTGTTTCCACGGGAGCGGGTTTCTCTGCGGGAGCGGGCTTGACGATCTCCTCTTTGACGATCTCGGACTCGACGACACGGCGGTCACGGTCGGAGACATCAATGGACACATAGGTCGCACGGACGATCGCCTGTCCTTTCATTACGCCGAACCAGCTGCGTTTCGGCTCCTCAAGCACTTCAAACTGTATTTCGGAGAGCGGCGCACCGAATGCCCGTGCTGCCAGTGCTTTGGCTTCCTCTACGGTCTTGGCGGTAAAATTCTGAGTCATTTTCCCGAACCTCCTTATTTCTTCTTTTTCTTTTTCGGCGTCTCTTTGGGCGTCTCTTCCGGTACCTGTTCTGTGTCGCCGTATTTTTCGGCGATGCGGCGTCTTGCTTCACGGATGACGGCGGTGTTGTACTCCTCCTGCTCGGAACGGCTGAGCTTGGGCATATCGTCGTCGGAGTAGCGGATGCGGTTGGACGGTCCGCCGCCAAGGCGTGCGGCACTGCCCTCCTGCTGGCGCATCATCTCCTCCTGCTGCTCGATCATGCGCTGCATCATGCTCGGACGGCGGCTTGCCTTCTTCGCCTTTTTGCGCTCTGCTTCGCCGATCTTCTGGACACGGGCTTCGTTGAACCATGCGTAGAGCAGTACCTGCTGCAGGAACGAGAATACAGAGGAACACAGCCAGTAGAATCCGACACCGGCAGGCACGGTATATGCCAGCCAGACGGAGAACAGCGGCATGATGAAGAGCATGATATTCATGGCTCCCATGCTGGGCATGTCGGGGTTGCGCTTCTTCTGCATCACCTGCATGTAGATGGTCATGAGAAGCTGCACAAGTCCGGACAGGATCGGGAGCAGGAACAGGAATATGGACGAATTTTCGGATATTTTCGTTTTCGGCGTCTCGCTCAGGTTGGTGCTGCCGATGGTGAAGGTATCCGCAAAATCGGTGACATTTTTGATAAACTCCTGATCAACGGCGGTCAGGTGGTAGTCGGAGGCATTGCCATCCGCATCGTAGACGGAGATCTTGCCTGCCTCTACGGCTTCGGAAAATGCCGTCTGGTGCTGCATGAGCTTCTCTACGATGATCAGCTCCTGACGGAGGGAATTTCTGTCAAGGGTCTTCTGGGTGGCTTCCCGGTCTTCGTCGATGCTGACGACGATGGATCGTGCTTCTTCGATCACGGGTTTTTTATAGTCCATGATGTAGGTCATGGGCTGGTAGACAACGGCAAGCACGCCCCAGAGCAGGATCAGCGGGATGAACGATGTCAGGCAGGAGGAATAGGGGTTGATGTTTTCCTCCTGATAGAGCTTTGTCTGCTCGAGGGATAGTTTTTCGGGCTTGTCCTTGTATTTTTCACGGAGTTTGGCAAGTTTGGGGTTGATGAGCTGGAGCCTTGCGGCGTTCTTCTGCTGCTTATAGGATACGGGCAGCAAAATGAGCTTGGTGACGAGGGTGAACAGGATGATGGCAATGCCATAATTCCCGACAAGGTCGTAGATCAGCTTCATCACAAAGCCGAGGGGGATGCCGATCAGGTTTATCAGAGCGTTAAACAATGGTTGTCGTCCTCTCCTTCTTCAACATGTGCAGCCGGGGGCTTTGCGGCGGGAAATGGTATCTTTTTCCATGAGAAGGTATCCGGTACCTCGTCTACGCCGCCGGGTGCCCATGGGTGACAGCGCAGCAGACGGGCGGCGGCAAGGAGCATGCCTTTGCCGGCACCGAACCGCTGTATCGCCTGCATGGCATAGGCAGAGCATGTCGGATAATACCGGCAGCAGCGGGGGAAAAACGGGGAGATACATTTCCTGTAAAGCCAGATCGGCAGCAACAGTACATATTTCATGATCTCTTTCTCTCCGGGCAGTTCCGCAGCACGTCATGGAGTGCCGGGATCCCGTATTTATGCAGATAGCGGCTGAGTACGTCGGATTTGACTTCGAGCAGATGGGGACGTGCGACAATGACGACATCCAGTCCGATGGGGGCATCTGCTTCGTTCTCACGCCATGCCTGCCGGATCAGCCTTCTTGCACGGCTGCGGCAGACGGCGTTGCCGATCTTCTTTCCTGTTGTGATCCCAAGACGGTTGATACCAAGACGGTTGGGCAGTGCGTAGAGGATGACATCCCGGGAGGGGATGCTTTGTCCTTTCCGGTAACATGCCAGAAAATGGGTGTTACGATCCATGATCTCTGTGTACAACATGCGCCTGCACCTGCCCTTGCCTCTGGTATCTGAGCGATAAAACAAAAAGACCACAAATCATGATTTGTGGTCTGACTCGTCAATGGGAAAGTCTCTTTCTGCCCTTTGCTCTCCTGCGAGCTAAAACCTTTCTGCCGTTTCTGTCGGACATTCTCTTCATGAAGCCATGCTCCTTCTTTCTGTGGAGCTTCTTGGGCTGATACGTTCTTTTCACAGTCTCTCCTCCTCTCGCTGATCATGCTCCCCGACCCTGCCGGTAAGACATGAAATGATCCGGAATACAGCAACGGTATTCCCATACCCTACTATTATACATCATAATGGCTCCCGTGTCAAGGGGTTTTTCAAAATATTTTCATATTGCAGGCAAAAAAAGGCGAATGGGTGAAAAAATTGTCGGAAAACATCAGAAAAGTTCGATCTGTATCATTTCTGCGGGGTCATTCAGGCGGAATTTTCCGATGCCGGCGGAGACTTCCATGACGCTGCTGCCGTGGTGGTAGATGCCCTTGGAATAGGGCGGGAAGAAGCAGCGTTCCGGGGAGAGGATGCCGCCGAGCATGGGCAGGCGGACGATGCCGCCGTGGACATGGCCGGAGAGTACGAGCGGTGCCCCCCATGCGGCATAGGCGGGGAAGCCGCCGGGATGGTGTGCAAGGAGGATGCAGGGCTTGGGACATTCGCCGAGCAGAGAGGTGACAAGCTCCGCTGTGATGGGGGTCAGGCGGAAGTAGCTGCCGTTTGCATTCCGGTAGACGGAGCGTGGGAGCGTCAGTCCGCAGAACGTCACGCCGCAGACCTCACATGCTGTATTGTCGAGCAAGGTCACGCCTGCTGCGGCAAGGTAAGTCCGGTAGGCATACAGCATATTCCAGGACAGGTCGGTCTCATGGTTCCCCATAGAACAGATCACGGGTGCCATGTGCCGCAGGTGGGTCAGGAGTATCCGGGCGGCAAGCAGGCTCCGGGCATCTGCGCTGCGGGAGACAAGGTCGCCGGTCATGACGATGACGTCTTTCGGCTGCGATGCTGCCAGATCGGCGATCTGCTCTCCCCGGAGGAGGTTCTGTTCATAGCTGTGATGCGGGCTGAAATGGATGTCGGACAGATGAAGTATCCGGAGTTTCCTCCGGATACCTTCGATATGCAGCTTCTCATGGCGGAGCGTCAGCTTCATGTCTCCTCCTCATCGGGCGTTTCGTCCTCAGGAGTTTCCTCCTCGGGGAGTTCTTCCTCCGGGATCTGCATGGCTTCGGCTTCCTGTGCGGCAGCTTCTTCTTCGGAGAGCTGCTCGACTTCGGCGGTCTCGGCTTCGCTGTCATGTTCGGCACGGGTGAAGGCAACGACTTCGTTGTCCTGTGTGACTTTCATCACCCGGACGCCCTTGGCAGTTCTGCCCATGACACGGATGTCCGCTGCTAAAATGCGGATGATGATGCCCTCGGTGGAGATCAGGATGATGTCATCCGTATCGTCCACGACCTTGATGCCGCAGACGGTGCCTCTGGTCTCATCGACATGGTAATTCTTCAGACCGTAGCCGCCACGGTTCTGGATGCGGTATTCCTCAAGGCTGCACCGCTTGCCGTAGCCCTTGGTGGTGACGGTCAGGACGGTCGCATTGTCACGCACCCTTGCCATGGAGACGACTTCATCGCCCTCCCGCAGGCGGATGGCACGGACGCCGTGTGCGGCACGGGACTGCGGGCGGATGCAGGTCTCGTCCATGCGCAGTGCCATGCCGAGTTTGGTGGCAATGATGAGCTGGTCGGTGCCGTCGGTCATGCGCACGCCGGCGATCTCATCGCCCTCATGCAGACCGATGGCGATCAAGCCTTTCTTGTGGATATTGCGGTAGGCTGCAAGGGGAGTGCGCTTGATCTGTCCCTGACGGGTGACCATGACGACGTATTCGCCGCTGTCGAAGCTCCGGGTGCGGAGCATGGCGGAGATGCGCTCGCCCTCCTGTAAATTCAGCAGGTTGGCGAAGTGGAAGCCCTTGGATGCCTTGGAACCGTCCGGGATCTCGTAGCATTTGAGCTTATAGACATAGCCCTTGTTGGTGATGAACAGGATATTGTCATGCGTGGAGCAGATGAACATCTCGGAGACGAAATCCTCATCCCGCTGCTTCATGCCCTGTACGCCCCTGCCGCCCCGCTTCTGGGTCTTGTATTCATCGAGGGCGATGCGCTTGACATAGCCCTGATCGGTGTAGGTCACGACACAGTCCTCGACTTCGATCAGCTCCTCGATGTCGAGTTCGCCGCTGACGGAGGTGATCTCGGTGCGGCGGGCATCGGAGAATTTCCGCTTGATCTCGCCGAGTTCTTCCGAAATGATCTGGTACACACGCTGCCTGTCGGCGAGGATGTCCTCGAAATCGGAGATCTTTTCGCACAGTCCGAACAGCTCGTCCGTGATCTTCTGACGCTCAAGCCCGGTCAGGGAGCCGAGTGTCATCTTGGTGATGGCGTCTGCCTGTTCCTCGGACAGACCGATGGCATGTTCGAGATGCAGACCGGTAAGGTCGTAGTCGGAACGCTCGAGGAGTGCGGACATGTCCACATCCTTGAAACGCTCTCTGAGGCGTTCCTTACCCTCGGGGATGTTGGACGAGGAGCGCAGGATGGCAAGCACTTCTTCGATGTAGTCGGCTGCCAGTACGAAACCCTGTAAAATATGGGCACGCTTCAGGGCTTTTTCCAGATCAAATTTCACACGCCTTGTGACGACATCGACCTGAAATTCGAGGTAGTGTTCGAGTACCTGTTTCAAGGTCAGTACCCTTGGCACGCCGCCGGCAAGAACGAGCATGTTGACGCTGCAGGTGTCCTGTAACTGGGTGTAGGAGAACAGTTTGTTCAGCACGATGTCGGGGATGGCATCCTTGCGCAGTCCGATGACGATGCGCATGCCGTCTCTGCCGGATTCATCACGGACGAAGGTCGCACCTTCGATGCGCTTCTCCTTGATCAGTTCGGCGATATGCTCGACAAGGCGTGCTTTATTCACCATGTAGGGGATCTCGTGGACGATGATGTGGTTTTTCCCCTTGATCTCCTCCAAAGACGTCTTGGCACGGACGGTGATCTTTCCCCTGCCGGTGCCGTAGGCGGCACGGATGCCTGCCTTGCCCATGATGATGCCGCCGGTGGGGAAGTCGGGACCTTTGATGCACTCCATGAGATCATCAAGGGTGCAGTCGGGGTCACGGATGATGAGATCCACGCCGTCAATGACTTCGCCGAGGTTGTGGGTGGGGATGTTGGTCGCCATGCCGACAGCGATGCCGACAGAGCCATTGACAAGAAGATTGGGGAATCGTGACGGGAGTACTTCGGGTTCTTTCAGGCGGTCGTCGTAGTTGCTGCCCCAGTCGATGGTGTTCTTCTGGATGTCGGTGACCATTTCGAGGGAGAGTTTCGACATTTTCGCCTCGGTGTAACGGTAGGCAGCGGGCGGGTCGCCGTCGACGGAACCGAAGTTGCCGTGTCCGTCCACGAGCGGATAGCGCAGGGAAAAGTCCTGTGCCAGACGGACGAGGGCATCGTAGACGGAGGCATCGCCGTGCGGATGGTATCTGCCGAGAACGGCACCGACGGTGTCGGCGCATTTCCGGTAGGGCTGATCGGGTGTCAGACCATTTTCGTGCATCGTGTAGATGATGCGCCTGTGGACGGGTTTGAGACCGTCACGGACATCGGGCAATGCACGGGAGATAATGACGGACATGGCATACGCAAGGAAAGAGTCATGCATCTCGTCGGCAACATCGACGGGAATGACTTTTTCCTGCGGCTGCATGCTTTCTGTTTCGTTGCTCATGAGTTCACCTCTTCGTTAATGACCGGTCTTTTTTATAATTCTTTTGCAGCTTCTTTTCAAGATGCACCCGGAGGATCTCCTGTTCCTCCTCGGACAGGGCATCTTTCGGGATCACAAAGAACATTGCCTTTGTCTGATACAGTATCAGAAAATCCCGGTATTCGATCACATGCATCCCTTTGTTGAAATAGATCCTTGTGCCGGAGAAGTCGTCCTCCGGGACATCATCGAACAGGGCATCCTGTGCGGCGGTCTCGGTGTCCTCCGGGGGGAGGATCGTGCCGATCTCCACATAGTCCGGATAGACCCGCAGCAGATACTGGTCGTTTTCGATCTCCCGGACGGCTCGCATCAGGTTGCGGCGTACCTTGCGGGGGGTGTACCACTGGAACGCTGCCAGCACGAGTGCGGTCAGGATCACCATGCAGTAGGTCGCCCTTGCGCCGCTGCTCACATCGCCTGTAAGGAGATGGCAGTAGCCTGCACAGACGAGCAGCAGCAAGGCGATGATGCAGTATGTCCTCGGGTAGACGAAGCGTTTCTGGAATGCGGTGAACGCCTCCCGGAACATGGCAAAGGGGATGTGATAGCTTTTTTCCAGTAACATTGCCTGCTTTTGTGTTTCCATCGCATTCACCGGTCAGATATCCAGATTGGACACGGTGCGGGCGTATCGTTCGATATAGTCCTTCCGGGGCAGCACCTTGTCCCCCATCAGGATGGTGATGATCTCATCGGCACGGATGGCGTCCTCCATCTTCACACGCAGAATGGTGCGGGTCTCCGGGTTCATGGTCGTCTCCCAGAGCTGTTCGGAATCCATCTCACCAAGACCTTTGTAACGCTGTACGGCGACTTTGGAAGAATTGCCGTTGGCATCGGAGAGTTCTTCGATAAATTTGTCACGCTCCTGATCGCTGAAGGCGTAATAGACCTTCTTGCCCCGTGCCACACGGTAGAGGGGGGGCTGTGCGATGTAGACATTGCCGTTCTCGATCAGCGGGCGCATGTAGCGGAAGAAGAATGTCAGCAGCAGTGTGCGGATGTGGCAGCCGTCCACATCGGCATCCGCCATGATGATCACTTTTTCATAGCGGAGCTTCTCGAGGTTGAAATCCTCGCCGATGCCGGTGCCGAGTGCCGTCACGACCGGCATGAGCTTGTCGTTGCCGTAGACACGGTCGATGCGGGCTTTTTCCACATTGAGCATCTTGCCCCAGAGCGGCAGGATCGCCTGATAGCGGCGGTCACGTCCGCCCTTGGCGGAGCCGCCTGCGGAGTCACCCTCGACGATATAGATCTCTGTATTTTCCACGCCGTGTTCGGAGCAGTCTGCGAGCTTGCCGGGGAGAGAGGCACTTTCCATGGCGGATTTCCGGCGGGCAGTCTCACGGGCATTCTTTGCGGCTTCACGGGCACGCCTTGCGGCAAGGCATTTATCTAAGATCTCCCGTGCGACGGCGGGATTCTTCTCGAAGTAGTCCATGAGCTTTTCCTGCACGAGTTTTTCCACGAAAGGACGCACTTCAGGGGAAGTCAGGCGTCCTTTGGTCTGTCCCTCGAATTCCCGATCCATGAGTTTGACGGAGACGATCGCCGTCATGCCCTCACGGACATCGTCGCCGGAGAGTTTTTCATTTTCTTTCAGGATGTTGAAATTTTTGCCGTACTCATTGATCACCTTGGTCAGGGCATTTTTGAAGCCGGTCTCATGGCTGCCGCCGTCCTTGGTGTGAATGCTGTTGGCAAAGGAGAGGATGACTTCATTGTAGCTGTCGTTGTACTGCATGGCGATCTCGGCGGAATAGCCGTCCTGTTTCCCTGCCATGTAGATGATGTCGCCGACGGCTTCGTAGCCTTTGATCCGGTGGATGTGCGAGACGAACTGCCGGATGCCGTCCTCGAAATGCAGAACCTTTTCTTCGACATTGTCCGGGTCACGGGTGTCGGAGATGACGATGCGGATGCCGGCATTCAGGTATGCCTGTTCCCGCATGCGGCGGCGCAGTGTGGTGTAGTCGAAATCGGTCAGCTCGAAGATCTCGGGGTCGGGCTTGAACATGACGGTGGTGCCAGTTTCAGTGGTATCGCCGATGATGGTCATGGGTTCGGTGTATTTTCCCCTGTCGAAATGTTGAAAATGGACATGTTCGCCGTCCTTGACGGTCAGCTCGAGCCATTCCGAAAGGGCATTGACGACCGAGGCACCGACGCCGTGCAGACCGCCGGAGACCTTATAGCCGCCGCCGCCGAATTTACCGCCGGCATGCAGCACGGTGTAGACGACCGTTGCTGCGGAAATGCCCTCCTTGGGGTGGATCCCGGTCGGGATGCCTCTGCCGTTGTCGGTCACACGGATGATATTTCCGGGCAGGATCTCCACACGGATCTCGGTGCAGAAGCCGGCAAGTGCCTCGTCGATCGCATTGTCCACGATCTCATACACAAGATGATGCAGACCCTCTGCGCCGGTGGAACCGATGTACATGCCCGGCACCTTGCGGACGGGTTCGAGACCCTCCAGCACTTCTATCTGTTCCGCATCATAGCGTTCTTCTTCCATACTATCACTCTCCTTGTTTTCCGGGAAGGATCTACGGCTGTGAAAGTTTCCCGTTTACCATCTTCACAGTCAGTCCCCGCTGCCCGATACGCAGAGAGGAGGGGTGGCACAGGGTGATGAACACCTGCATGTCTGCCACCATATCATAGATCAGACGCTGCCGCCGCTCGTCCAGCTCGCCCATGACATCATCGAGCAGGACGACGGGGGAACGTTTCATTTTTTCGTTGTATAAATGCGCCTGTGCCAGACGCAGCACCAGTGCGGTGCTTTTGCGCTGTCCCTGTGATCCGTAGATCTGGACGGGGTTGTTATCTATCGTCAGCAGCAGGTCATCCCGCTGCACGCCTTTCGTGGTGTAGCCCGCATGCAGGTCATCGTCAAGATGAGAGGCGAGACAGGCAAGGTACTGGGCGGTGAGTTCGTCGGTGGGCTGCTCCGGGAGGGGCTGTGTGCCGTAGACGGCACTGCGGTAGGAGAGCGTCAGACGCTCACTGCCGCCGGTCATGACGCTGTAGAGCTGTTCGCAGAGCGGTGCGATGCTGCGGACATAGGCAGCACGCATACAGGCGATGCGGGCTCCGGTCTGTGCCAGAGGGGCATCCCAGAGGGTCACGTCACTGCGCTGCAGCTTGCCCTTTGCGGCATTTTGCAGGCTGGCATTGCGCTGTGCCAGGAGCAGGGCGGCACGGTTGACATGCCGCATACTTGACGGACGGAGCTGACAGGCACAGAGATCCATGAAGGCACGGCGTCTTTCGGGGGCACCGTTGACGATCTCCACATCGGCGGGGGAGAATGCCACACAGTGGAACACTTCAAAGAGACCGCCCGTCTTGGCGGTATCCACGCCGTTGATGGTGATGGTGCGGCGGCGGGGTTCCCGTGTGGTGGTGTAGGCGATGTGCCGGGTGCGGCGGTCGTCATAAAACTCCATCTCGCAGCGGAAATGGTCGGCATCGAAGCCGAGATAATGGCGTTCCTTGGCACCGTGGAAGCTCTTGCATCCGGTCATGAGCCAGATGGCATCGAGAAGATTGGTCTTGCCCTGTGCATTGTCCCCGATGATGAGATTGCAGTGCCGGTCGGGGGACATCTGCACCGCATGCAGGTTGCGGAAGCCGTCCGCTTTCAGGGAGGTGATGTACATGCTATACGATCTCCACCTCGTACTGATCTACCTGCACTTTGTCGCCAGGCCGCAGCTTCTTGCCCCGCATGGTGCAGACTTCGCCGTTGACTTTCACACTGCCCTGCTGGACGAGTTCCTTGGCGAAGCCGCCGGTATCGCACAGACCGGAGAATTTCAGGAGGGCATCGAGTTTGATGTACTCCGTGGTGATGGTGACGGTTTCTTTTTTCATAGCATCAGCCTTTCAGGTGGATGGGCATGATCAGGTAGATGAAGCTCTCGCCCTCGGGCGGTGTGAGCTTGACGACCTTGTTGCTGCCGCTCAGGTGGATGGAGATCTTGTCACATTCACAGACCCGGAGTGCCTCAAGCAGATAGCGGTTGCTCAGACCGAGGGTGATGCTGTCGCCGGTGATCTCGGCGGGGACGATGTCGTGGATGTCGCCGATGCCGGTCTTGCAGGAGATCTCGAGGGTGCTGCCGGACAGCACGCAGCGCATGGGGGCTTTGTTCTTCTCGTTGATGAGCAGCGCACAGCGTTCGGCACAGGCGATGAGGTCTTTTGTCTGCATGAGGACGGTGGTCGTCTCCTCGGGCGGGATGCTGCTGCGGAAATTGTGGAATTGTCCCTCTAAGAGCCTTGCGAAAAGTTCATAGCCGTTGACGGAAAAGACGATGTGTTTGCCGTTGGTGAAGAATTCGCATGACTTGGTGTCGTCATCGTCGAGCAGCGTGATCAGCTCGGCAAGTGCCTTCTTCGGCACGACAAAGCGGAAACTGCCGATGCCGGGGATCTGCTCCTGCCGCATTGCAAGGCGGTATCTGTCCATGGCGACGATGAAAAGGGTGGTGCCGTCGGATTCAAAGAGTTCGCCGGTCAGGATGGGTTTGTCCTCCTTGACCGAGGCGGCAAAGCTTGACTGCTGGATCATGGAGCGCAGCGTCTTCTGCGGCACGGCAGTGGTCGCTGAAACATCCACCACGGGGAGAGAGGGGTAGTCCTCTGCACTCATGGCGGAGATGCGGTAGCGGGTGTCGTCGCAGGTCAGCGTGGCATTGTACTGCGTGTCGATCTCGAAGGTGATCTGTTCGCCCGTCATGCGGCGGGACATTTCACTGAACAGACGGGCACTGAGGACACAGGAAAAGGTGTCGCTGCATACGGCAGGGATGGTCGTGCGGATGCCAATTTCAAGGTCGTAGCCGGTCAGCGTGATCTGTCCCTCCTCCATCCGCAGACAGATGCCCTCTAATACGGGCATGGGGGATTTGGGGGACACGCCCCTTGACACACGGGAAATGGCACTGCAAAGTGCAGATTTGTCACAGGTAAACTTCATATCGGTACTCCTTTGTGGATGCCGTGCAGGTTTCAACGGCGGATGGGATGGGGAATGGGCTTGCGTGCGGATATATGTATCTGTCTAATAAAAAATAAAATAGTAGTAGTAGTAGAGCGTGTTGAAAAGTTGGATGGGGAAGAGAATGCCCATGAACAGCGGAAATGGGGGGGAAAGTTTTTCAGGGGGGATGGTGGGAAAAATGTGGAATGTGTGGAAAGAGATGGGAGGGGGTGGGAAAGTGTGAAAAAGTGGAATGATCGTGGAGTGGAAAGGGAAAAAATGTGAAATAAATTGTGGAATGTGGGGAGGGGGATTTTCAACAGACAGGAAAAGTTGAAGCGGGGGGACGGAAAAAGTGGAAAACGGTTACAGAACAGTAAAAATCCCCCTGAAACCTCATAAACCTTTCCACCTACTTTTCAACTTGGTGTTGAAAAGTAGGTGGAATGTCGGTGGAAGGGATCACTTTCCACGGTTTTGAACATGGTTTTCCACAAAATTGTTGAAAAGTCAGGTGCTTGCCGGCTGTAGATTCTTGTCCCGGATGTCTTTGATGATGTCTTCGACGAGATTCTTCATGTTTTCGTCTTTTTTGATCGCTGCGGAGACATTGTTGATGGCATAGACGATGGTGGAATGATCCCGTCCGCCGAATTCTGTGCCGATGACGGCGAGCGGCATGCCGGTGACTTCCCGCACGACATAGGCGGCGACCTTGCGGGCGGTGGAGATCTGGGCGGTGCGCTTGCTCGAACGGATGTCGTCCGGGGTGATGCCGTAGACATTGGCGACTTCTGCGATCACCTTTTCGACGGTGATCGGGATGGGCTGGTCATCGGTGAGGATGTCACGGATGACGCTCTGCGCCATGGAGATGGTCGGGGAGCTGTTGGCAAGCATCTTGAGAGCCTTGAGCTTCTTGACGGCACCCTCTAACTGCCGGATATTGGTCTTGAGGCGGGTCGCAATGAATTCGGTGACTTCATCCGGGATCTTGAGGTCGAGCAGCTCTGCCTTGCGGCGGATGATGGCGTAGCGGGTCTCGAAGTCCGGGACGCTGATGTCGGCGATCAGACCCCATTCAAACCGGTTCCGGATACGTTCTTCCAGTGTCTGGAGGTCACGGGGGGGTTTGTCCGAAGTGATGACGATCTGCTTGCCCTCGGAATGCAGTTTGTTGAAGGTGTGGAAAAATTCCTCCTGCATCCGTTCCTTGCCGGAGAAAAACTGGATGTCGTCAACGATCAGCACATCGGCATTGCGGTACTTGTTGTGGAATACGGAGGTGTCCTTCTTGTCGATGGCAAGGATCAGCTCATTGCCGAAGGCTTCTCCGGTGACATAGATGACGTTTTTCGACGGGTCATGTGCCATGATCTCGTGCTTGATGGCGGTGACGAGGTGGGTCTTGCCGAGTCCGGAGGGACCGTAGATGAACAGGGGGTTATAGGTCGATTCGGCATCGGTGGCGACCGCCTTGCAGGCGGCGTAGGCAAATTCATTGGAGCGTCCGACGATGAAGGTGTCGAACGTATAGTCATACTCGGCGAATTCAAAGGTTTTTTGCAGCTCTTCATTTTTGAGGTCAATCTCTGTCAGATCCGGCACATGGGCATCTTCCTCGGGCGGATCTTCGGGGATGACGTTCACAACGAGGTTGACGGGGAAGCCCATGACCTCCTCGAGCACATTTTCGAGCATACTGCGGTAATTGTTCTGGATGATGCCCTGCTGGAATCCGGTATCGACCTGAAACACGGCATCCTGTCCGTCGAGACCGACGGGGCTCATGGTATCTATCCATGTAGAACGTGCAATATCTGAGATCAGTTCGTGACTCGTGATATATAGCTTGACCTGTTCAAAGACTTCGTCAAAGGAATTCATGTCTCAACCTCCATTTTTATAGAATCTTTCCTATTATATATTATACCACGTTTTAAATAAAAAAGCAAGTCTTTTTACAAATTTTACAGGGGGGTTGTGGAAAATTTTTAGGGGGAGGATATAAGGGGGAGTGCAGGGGTACACAAAAGCCCGCCGCCCTTTGCACGCAGTGCATTGGGCGGCGAGCGTTATACGAAGTTCAGCGCAAGCTTTGACCGTTACAAAAATTGAACACTATAGGATGCGCGGGGATGCAACGTCACGTTGCTCCCCTGAAAGGGGAGGGGGTTGGGGGAGGGGTTAATAGGGGGCGTTGCAGTTTCGCTTCTGCCCAAGGGCAGAAGGGACAGTGCGGGAAAAGGGAAAGAAGGGGGCACTTTTTTGCCAAAAGTGCCCCCTCGTTCCAAAAACAGCATACTATGCTGTTTTTGAAACTCACCCCCTGAAAATGGCGTCGCATGAGGGGATTTCGCCGTCTGCGGACGGCGACCAGAGGACGCTGTCCTCTGGACTCCTGCCAGCTTTTTTGGGAAAAAAGCTGGAGCAAAAAACTTGATTAGCTGCATTTGAGGGTTCCCATGGCGGGGGAAAACAAAAGCCCGCCGCCCTTTGCACGCAGTGCATTGGGCGACGAGCGTTATACGAAGTTCAGCGCAAGCTTTGACCGTCACAAAACTTGAACACCATAGAATGCGCACGGGTGCAGCGTCACGCTGCCTGCCTTGACTAACAGGGATGAGTGTGGTATAATAAGAACAGACAGAAAACTGTGATGGAACATGCAAGGAGGAAATGTAATGAAAAACAGGAAACGGATCTCACTGCTGCTCACGGCTTGCGCCGTCTTGCTGGCGGGATGTCAGAAAACATCTACCCAGAGCCAGCCGGAACCGGATACCACAGCCGCTGTGACGGAAACGCCCGCTGCCACGGATACGGAACCCGAGGGGAGTGTCATCTACTGGCTTGCCGAGTATGACCTGAACCCTGCGGCAGGTGCGGAGCGCAGCCCTGCGCTTGCGATGTATGAAACGGAATACCATGGCAAGGTGGAATGGGTGCGCTGTGAGCCGGGGAAGGTCACGTCTACCCTCGTCTCCCGCATCCGTGCCGGTGAACAGGTGGACATGGTGCCGCTCACGGAAGATGCTCTGACAGAGGGGATCCGACAGCAGCTCTATCAGCCGCTCGATGACTATATAGATCTCAGCGACGCCCTGTGGGATGGGGTGCGGGAGGCGGCAGACAGCCTGTCACGGGGGGGACAGCACTATGTTGTGCCCTATGGGGTGAGTGATCCGGTGCTGCTCATCTACAGCCGCAGCTTGTGCAAGGAGCAGAAACTGAAAGACCCCTATACACTGTACAAGGATGGAAAATGGGACTGGGATGCCTTCATGGACATGGCAAAGCAGTTTCATGAGGAGACGGAAAATCCTGCCATTGCGGGCAATCTCGGCAAGGCATGGATGCAGAGTACGGGGAAACCCTTTGTCGGATATGGGGAGACGGGGTTTGTCAGTGCTTTGGACGATGCGGACATTGCCAAGGCGGAGGAGCTGTTCGGAGAGCTGCGTCCGCTGTATGATGACGACTGGTACCGGAGTTACCCGGATGACGGGGAACTGCTGTTCCTTGCGATGCAGGACTGGATGCTCGACACCTCGAATGCGGCTTGTCCGGATGCGGATCTGATGGCGGTGCCGTTCCCGAAGATGCCGGGGAACGAGACATCCTACCTGAGTGCGGAGTATGAGGCGAAGCTGCTGGCGGCAGGGTCGCAGAATGCCGAGGCTGTCGCACAGTACCTGACATGTGAACGGCGGGTGCGGACGGAGGAGAAATATCTCGAATCTGCGAAAGAAAAGGCATTGACGGAGCAGAAGTCCGGTTCCGGCGTGACACTGAGCTATCGGACAGAGGAGCAGTATGATGCGATACGGTCATATGTGGAGACGCTGCCGGTCGTGTATGAATACGGCTGGGGCATGCAGGGGCTGTGCAAGACGGGGTATGCCTACGAAGAACGGGGCATTCTCGACAATCTGACGGACGGGCTGCTGCTCTATGGAAATGCAGCGGGCTCATGGGACGAGCTGAAAGAGGCATCTGCGGAGAGCATGGACAGCGTGATAAAGAAGTATTCCTGAGAAAAGGAGAAATGAGATGAAACGAACGGTCATTTTGCCGCTTCTGCTGGCGGTCGCCATGACAGCAGCGGGATGTGAAGAGAAGGAGCCGGATTTTACCGCAGAAAGTGAGCTGCCCTATGGTGCGACCATGCGGGAGAACAGCAGCAGTTATGCGGTGCCGATGACATATGACAGGCGGTTTTTGGAGGACGAGGAAGTGGCTGCGGTGGCATCGCTCTTAGGGGCGGTGCAGAACAAGGATGCAGACATGTACACGGCTGCGACGCCGCCCGGCTATGCGCAGTATCAGCTCGATGAGGTCTACGACTATGAGTCGATGCAGGAGCTGGTGGATGCGCTGCATGCGTCTGTGGCAAAGCAGAGCGGGGAAGATTTTCAGTTCAAGATGGCACTCATCAATGATCTGACGGCATCGAAAGAGTCCGGCGGGGCGGCGGATGCGATGAAACTGCTCGACAGTCTGTCGGGGGACACGAAGTTTTCGGATACGGTGGAAATGGCGTATGATCTCGATGTGGAATGGGATCTGACGTATGATAACGGCGGGTCATTTGCCACGGCGCAGTCCCAGCATATCTATCTGTTCAAGACGAAGGACGGCTGTTACTGCATGATGTGATAGGAGGCGGCTATGCCAAGATTTTTTACAGAGCATGCGGATCCGGACGAGATCTGTCTCACGGGAGAGGACGCACATCATATCGGGCGGTCGCTCCGGATGCGTCCCGGCGAACAGCTCACGGTCTGTGCGTGCGGGACGGATTATCTGTGTGAGATCACGAAGATCACGGAAGATGCGGTCTATCTGCATCCGGTGTCGATCGTGCCGTGTGCCTCGGAACCGATGGTGCAGGTCACGCTGTATCAGGCAGTGCCGAAGCGGAGCAAGATCGAGGAGATCATCCAGAAATCGGTAGAACTGGGGGTATTTCGCATTGTTCCGGTGCTGACGGCAAGGTGTGTGGCACGTCCGTCTGCGGCAGATTTTGAGAGGAAGCGGGAACGGCTGCAAAAGATCTCGCAGTCGGCGGCGAAGCAGTCCGGCAGGGGCATTGTGCCGGAAGTGGCAGGGCTGCTGACATGGCAGGAGGCTCTGGCTGCCATGCAGCAGGAAGATGCGGCGGTGATGCTGTATGAGGAACAGGGGGGCATGCGGTTCGGGGATGTGCCGCTTGCGGGCTGCAAGCGCATCGGGCTGTTCATTGGCAGTGAGGGCGGCATTTCGGAAGAAGAAGCCGCACAGGCACAGGCAGCCGGGATACACCGTGTATGGCTCGGCAGACGCATCCTGCGCTGCGAAACAGCACCCGTGGCAGCGATGGGGATATTGATGTACCTGACAGGAGAAATGTAGCAGCGTGACGCTGCACCCCCGCGCGTTCTATGGTGTCAAGCCTTTGTGACAGTCAAAGCACGCGTTCTGCTTCGTATAACGCTCGCCGCCCAATGCACTGCGTGCAAAGGGCAGCGGGCTTTTGTTGACCCCTCCCTACCCTCCCCTTTCAGGGGAGGCAGGCAGCGTGACGCTGCATCCGTGCGCATTCTATAGTGTTCAAGATTTGTGACGGTCAAAGCTTGCGCTGAACTTCGTATAACGCCTATCCCCCAATTCGCCTTGCGGCGAAAAGGGGGATGGGCTTTTGTGTTAAAAAAGGGGAAGATTCCCGAAAAGGGAGTGCAGGGGGCGAAGCCCCCTGCAAAAATAGCCCCCTCCCCTGAAGGGGAGGGGGTTGGGGGAGGGGTCAACAAAAGCCCGCCACCCTTTGCACGGAGTGCATTGGGTGGCGAGCGTTATATGCAGTAGAACGCGTGCTTTGGTTGTCGCATACCGACGAACACCATAGAACGCGCGCGGGTGCAGCGTCACGCTGCAATGGAGCATACGGGATTCGAACCCGTGACCTTCACACTGCCAGTGTGACGCGCTCCCAACTGCGCTAATGCCCCTAAAAGTATATCCCGAAGTGAGAACTCCGGGATGTTACAACTATACCGGGAATATTTCCCCGATACATGTGGAGCGGATTACGAGGCTCGAACTCGCTACCTCCACCTTGGCAAGGTGGCGCTCTACCAGATGAGCTAAA
>CANQYC010000036.1 GCA_947627945.1 uncultured Clostridia bacterium | reverse complement strand
TATCTTCAGCAAATTACAGGGGTATGAGTACGGTATTCAACTTGCCAGTTTCTATCAGCCGGGCATCTTCCTGCCCCATGTCAAGATGATGGATACGGGCTTTACCGACCCGGAGATCATGAAAGATTTCGGGCTTGCATTCGGCATCGTCCGCAAGCCGAGACCCTATGACACGACAACGCTGAATTACAACTGGCAGGTATGGGAGACAAAGGCATTTTCGGTGTATGCCAATGCGACCGACGAGATAGATGTCAAAGCGGCAGACGAAGCTGTCAATGCGATACTGCGCTTTATGGGCAATCGGGGCATCGTCACGTCAAAAACACCTCCCGGCTATATCACGGAGATCATAGATGAGGACATGACGAAGCAAATACGATCCGAAGCATCGGGGCTGTTTTTCAGAACGACAGAGATCGGCAGCAATGTGGAACATGGCGATGTGCTGGGCAGGATCTATGACCCGCTTGACGGGGAGCTGGTCGCCGAGATCCGGACGCCAGTCTCGGGAACGGTCTATTTTGCCTATAACAGTCCGCTGATCAATGCGAAAACTGTGTGCTTCAAGGTGATCAAGTAACTCGATTTTTCGTCATTTTCACCACCGAGATCAAAAAAACCGCTGAAATTCTCATCATATTGCCATATTGACTTTTTTGACGAATCATGCTATAATAACAGTGGGTTCAGGGAAACCTGAATACTATCTACTCTACACAAAATAAGTTGCCCCTCTTTTGGTCTGACCAGTGCCAAGGGAGGGCAGCTTATTTTATGAGGGGTAGGGCAACACAAAAAAGCAAGCAGGGAGACCCTCTCCCGAGGCTCTCCCCTGCTCATGTCGGAATATTCTGTTATTTTACCAGATCACGGATGTCGAAGTCCTTGCCGTTTGCGCCTCGGATGGCGGCGTATTGTAAAATATACGCCGCATCGCTGGCGTTTACCATGCCGTTGCCGTCAATATCCGCCGCAGTGATCTGCACTTCGGTCATGTCGCCATAACTTCCGGTCGCACCGTATTCGGCAGCGGTGGAAAGTGTCATGGCTGCATCTCCGGCGTTGATGACATTGTCGCCGGTGACATCGCCGAGCGGGGTCTCTGTGGGCTGGGGTTCTGTCGGTATGGGCTCTGTCGTTTCTGTCGGCTCAGGTTCCGTTGTTGCAGGTTCTGTAGGCTCCGTCGTTGCAGGTTCCGTAGGTTCTGTCGTTGCAGGTTCCGTAGGTTCTGTCGTTGCAGGTTCCGTAGGTTCTGTCGTTGCGGGTTCTGTAGGCTCCGTCGTTTCCGGTTCTGTAGGCTCCGTCGTTTCCGGCTCCGTTGTTTCGGGCATAGCACCCAAGCTTACAAATTCAAAGCCATTTGCCTCGGCAAAGCCCTGCGCTGTGGAGTATTCATAGCCCTTTATAACGAGCGATTCATTAAAGTCGATAGTATTAAAAACAATATCTGCATAAGGATCGAGAAATACTAATTCCGACAAGTTTGAACATTCTCCAAAGCGTTCATAAAAATTTATTTCATGACAAAGAAATGTTACTGAAGTCAGACTTGAGCAATCGTGAAATGCATAACCGCCTAACGATGTAACAGCAGCAGGAATTGTTATTTCAGTCAGACTTGAGCAACCTTCAAAGGCAGATATGCCTATCGATGTTATACCATCCGGAAGTGTTATCTTGGTCAGACCTGAGCAACAGTAAAAGGCACACTCACCTATCGATGTAACACCATTCGGGATGGTTATCTCGGTCAGACCTGAGCAATCGTAAAAACCCCACTCGCCTATCGACGTAACACTATCCGGAATAGTTAGTTCAGTCAGACCTGAGCAACCGGAAAAGGCAGATTCGCCTATCAATGTAACTCCATCCGGAATGGTTATCCCGGTCAGACCTGAGCAACCGCAAAAGGCAGCCTGACCTATCGACGTAACACCATCCGGGAGCGTTATCTCGGTCAGACCTGAGCAATTGTAAAAGGCTTCGTCGCCTATCAATGTAACACTATCCGGGATCGTCAGCGATTTTAGAACAGAGCAGTCTTGAAAAGCATTATCACCTATTTCCGTAACAGGCAAGCCCTCAATTTCCGCAGGAATGGGAGCCGCCATAGCTGTTGTTTTGCAGTCTGAAATCACCACATGGTCTTCATATTTTTTGTATGTGAGGAACCCTGATTCCCCCTCGATGTACTCATCCGCCGCCTCTGCGGAGAGGGAACTGTCGGCGAATTTCACCAGACTGGCAGGGACTACCCCCGCAAGCATGCAGCAGGCAAGTGCCCCGGCAACGATCTTCTTCATAGCAATAACCTCCTGATTTTTTTGAAACGGACGATTCCGCCCGTCCCTGATTTTTGTGAATATTTGCATATACACATATTATTATACCACACCCCCACGAATGCGTCAATTGATTTATGTGCATTTTGTACAAATAAACAAAAAAAAAAAAAAACATCTGTTGATATTGCATAAATATGTAAAAAGGTCGGGGGAAGATCGGCGAGCGGCGGGAATGTTCCCGATCCGGCTTGACAGTGCGGGAGGGAATGGTGTATAATAGTAGTGTACAATGCGGATAGACCCCGCTGCAAACAGGAGGGCATTTGAACATGGAGCAAAACCAGTTCGGAAGCACCAGATCTTCCAAACTTGCCTTAGAAAATACGGCATGGAAACACTGCCGACCGGACATGTCAGACGTGAATTTCGAGATCGGCAAAAGCAGCTACACCGCCAAAATATTCGGTGCCATCGTCCTGCTGGCAGCTTCTTTCGGCGTGCGGATGCTGGCAAAACCGTATTTTGAGGAGGAAAGTATCACATTATTGGCGGTCGACGTGATCTTCTGGTGTTTCATCGCCCTGATCGCCGTACTGGTGAGCATCACCATCATACATGAGAAAAAAAGACCGACCATCACCGTTTCCGGGGATACGGTCTTCTGCGACGGGAAATGCTGGACAAGTCACGAGATCTCACGGGTCAGATGTACGAAATGGCTCGAACGGGTCGAAGTGTATGTAAACTACAAGAAAGTGCTGTCTTTCCCGTGGGAGATGGATAACTCAGAGCTGTTTATCGCCTGGGTAAAGAGGTGCGGGATCACGTTTGAGGACATGCGGATGAAACTGAATGAGATCCATAAGGGGATAGAATAGTATAGCCAGTAAGATCGGGATCTCTGTGATGGGGATCCCGAATTGCATTTCCCTTTCCATTGTAGTATAATATAATTAAAACAGATCTTTAACACCAAAGGATGCGATACCATGAGAATTCTAATCGCCGAAGATGAGCGCACGTTAGCGAAAGTCCTTGTGAAATTGCTCGAAAAGAACAACTACTCCGCCGATGCGGTACATAATGGCGAAGATGCCCTGACCTATCTTGACGGCGGTAATTATGATGTTGCCATTTTTGATATCATGATGCCAAAAATGGACGGGATCACCGCACTCAAAAGACTGCGGGCATCCGGGAACCAGATCCCCGTCCTGCTGCTGACGGCGAAGTCCGAGGTCGATGATATGGTGCAGGGGCTTGACAGCGGCGCAAATTACTACCTGACCAAACCGTTCAACACCAAAAGTCTGCTCGCTGCGATCCGTGCCATCACACGGACAAAGACGGAAGTCAACACAAAACTGTCAGTCGGGAACATCACGCTTGACCGTGCGACCTTTGAGCTGTCATCCCCGGCGGGCAGCTTCCGGCTTGCCAATAAGGAATTTCAGATGATGGAGATCTTCATGGCGAACCCGCATCAGATCTTCTCTGCGGAACGCCTGATGGAGAAGATCTGGGGATTTGATACAGATGCGGAGATCAATGTGGTGTGGGTGTATGTATCCTATCTGCGAAAAAAACTTGCTGCACTCCACGCCGACATCTCCATCAAAGTGTCGAGAAACATAGGCTACTCTCTGGAGGCACCCGATGATAAGAAAACTAAAAATTAGGTTCATCTGTCTGGCAATGGCGGCACTGTGCATCGTGCTGACCATCTCCGTGACCGGGATGAATGTGATCAATTACTCAACGATCGTGCAGGATGCCGATTCCATCCTACAGTTTCTTTCCCGCAATAAGGGCACATTCCCCGATATGCCCCCGAACGGCATGGACGGCAGGGAACTTCCCGGACATTTTTCTCCGGAGATCCCCTATGAATCAAGATATTTTTCCGTGCTGGTAGATCCTTCCGGAGAGGTGATCCACATCGAGACGAGCAGGATCATCTCTGTCGATCCCGCACAGGCAGAGGCATATGCACAGAAGGTATTCGAGTCTGACGACCGGTCGGGCTTTGCGGATAAATACCGCTATCTACAGAGCAGCGAGGGAGACGCCACCCGCATTATTTTCCTTGACTGCGGCAGAAAGCTGGACGGATTCTATAATTATCTCCGCATCAGCATCGTGATGACATTGGCGGGGCTTGTGGTGATGTTCTTTGTGATCGTATATTTCGCCGGAATGATCGTCCGCCCGATGGCGGAGAGTTACGAAAAGCAGAAACAATTCATCACCGATGCCGGTCATGAGATCAAAACGCCCCTGACGATCATCCATGCGAATATAGATCTGCTCGAGACAGACCCGGAAGATGCCGACTGCCTGCAGGATATCCGCCAACAGACAGAACGCCTGACAACACTGACAAACGACCTTGTCTGTCTTGCCCGCATGGAAGAAGCTGGCAAGACCCTCAAAATGACAGACATTGCGGTCTCTGAACTGATCTCCGAGACAGCTGCGGCATTTCGTGCGCCGGCGGCGGTACAGGGAAAAGAATTTATCTGCCGGATACAGCCGGGACTGTTCATGAAAGGCAATGACAAAGCGATCCGGCAGCTCGTCAATATCACCGTGGAGAACGCATTGAAATACTCTCAGGACGGCGGGCGCATCTCAATTGATCTCGCACAGACCAAACGGACATTGCAGCTTGATGTATACAATACGACCGGAACGGCGATAGACAGCGAGGAATTGCAGCATGTTTTCGACCGTTTCTACCGGATGGACAGATCCCGGAATTCTGCGACCGGCGGACATGGCATCGGGCTTTCCATCGCAAAAGCCATCGTGGAAGCACACCATGGAAAGATCCATGCCTCGACAGAGGACGGTCATTCTTTCTGCCTCACCTGCATCTTCCCTGCCCTTTCCTGAAATTATACTATGACAGCACCACCTCACAAAGCCATCCGGCATTTTGTGCGGTGGTGTTTTAACTTCAGTTAAGTTTCATCGAATATACTACAGACATGGGAAAGGAGAATGCACCATGAACTTTCGGCATGAATGGAAAATAGAACTCAACACCGCAGATCTTTTTGCACTCCGCAGCCGGCTGAAAACCGTTATGGCAACGGATGAACACGCCATAAACGGAAAATATCTCGTCCGAAGCCTGTACTTTGACAGTCCCACAGACCGTGCCTTGCGGGAGAAGATCGACGGCACAGACCGCCGGGAAAAATTTCGCATCCGCTATTATAACGGAGACACCGGATTCTTATGTCTGGAGGAAAAAAGCAAGCTGAACGGTCTTTGCCGCAAACAGTCAGTGAGACTGTCAGCAGAACAGGTACAGTCCATCCTGAAAAACGACGCCGTCCTCACACCCCAGAACGCCCCGCCGCTGATGCAGGAGCTGTATTATAAGATGAAAACAGAGGGACTGGCACCAAAGGTCATTGTTGACTATATCCGGGAACCGTTCGTCTATCCGCCCGGCAATGTGCGTGTCACCTTTGACCATGACATCCGTGCGGGATATCGATGTACCGACTTCCTGAATGCAGATCTTGTGACGATCCCCGCCGGCAATGCCCCCATCCTGATGGAAGTGAAGTGGGATGCTTTCCTGCCGGACGTCATCCGTGACCTCATCCAGCTGCCCGGCAGACGGGCTTCCGCCTTTTCCAAATATGCACAATGCCGCATCTACGGCTGATCCAAAAGAAAGGATGATACTGTTATGACATTCAGCGATATTTTCAAATCGAGCTTTCTCGAAAATGTTTCGAGCGTGAGCATCTTAGACATGGTCCTCGCCCTGCTCCTTGCCTTCGGACTTGGTGTGTTCATCTTCCTGATCTATCAGAAAACCTACACCGGCGTGATGTACTCCTCCTCCTTTGGCGTGACGCTCATCGCACTCACGATGATCACGACCATCGTCATTCTTGCCGTTACTTCCAATGTGGTGCTTTCCCTTGGTATGGTCGGTGCCCTCTCCATCGTCCGTTTCCGGACAGCGATCAAGGAACCGCTCGACATCGCATTTCTGTTCTGGGCGATCGCCGTGGGCATCGTGCTTGCAGCGGGCATGATCCCGCTCGCAGTGATCGGCAGCGTGATCGTCGGACTGATCCTGCTGGTCTTCGTCAATCGAAAGTCTCATCAGGATCCGTATATCGTGGTTTTGCAGTGTGCAGATCATGCAAGTGAACAGGCAGCAAAGGAATATCTTGAAAAAATGACGAACCGCTGCGTCGTCAAGAGCAAGACGGCACAGAAAGGCAATATTGAACTCAATCTTGAGGTTCGCCTGAAAGACGACAACACCGATCTCATCAACACGCTTTCCGAAATGACAGGCGTAACAAGTGCCGTGCTGGTGAGCTTCAACGGGGAGTATATGGGATAAGGAGGTGCCTTATGTCAACGCATAAGCATATTGACGTCATTTGTATCGGGATCGTCGTGGTCACACTGCTCCTCACCGTCCTGTTCATGAACGGCAGGGCACTTGGGATCGAAGTCATTTCCGGCGAAGAAAACAGTGATGCCATGTTCACAGAAAACGACCTGAACGCCGCATGGGATACCTCCGATGCGACCACGATCACCCTGTCAGATGATGGAAGTACCATAAACGGGAACGGAGCCTACGACAAAGATGGGGACATCTGCATCGTTTATGCGGGAAAATACGTCATTTCCGGTACGCTTTCCGATGGGACGATCCGCATCGAAGCAGACGGCGATGATAAGATCTGGCTGATGCTCTCCAATGCATCCGTCCACTGCGAAGACGATGCGGCGATCCGCATCGAACAGGCGGGCAAGGTCTTTCTGACTTTGCAGGACGGAACGAAAAACGCCCTTTCCTCCGGGGCATCCTACAGCGAAGAAGCTGTCTCCGGCAGCGTGGACGGAACGATCTATGCAAGAGATGATCTGACGATCAACGGGACTGGTTCCCTGACCGTCGATGCAGCGTACCAGCACGGCATCGTCTGCAATGACGACTTTGCCGTCACAGGCGGCACGCTCACCGTAACGTCTGTACAGGATGCGATCCACGCCAATGACAGTGTCCGTCTCAGAGATGCAAACATCACCCTGACAGCTGGCGATGATGCGATCACGGCGTCCAATGATGAGGAAACTTCGTTCTTCTACATGGAATCCGGAACTGTCAGCATTCCCTCCTGTTATGAGGGGATAGAGGCAGTCCAGGTCACGATAACCGGAGGGACACTGAACATCTCCCCTTCCGATGACGGCATCAATGCCAACGGAGACAACGGAACAGCCGTCATTGACATCAGCGGCGGCAGCATCACGATCACGAATGAAAACGGGAGAGATGCGGACGGCATCGACTCCAATCAGGACATCTTCATCCGTGGCGGGAACCTGTTCATCAGCGTCGGGGATGCCGGCGGCAGCTGTGCCATCGACTACGGCAGTGAAAACGGCGGTATTTGCCAGATCAGCGGCGGCACCGTCCTCGCCTGCGGGAGCAGCGGCATGGCGGAGGGCTTTGATGCCTCCTCATCACAGGGCTTCCTGATGTCTGCTGCATCGGCATCTGCCGGGACTGCGGTCACAGTAAAAAATGCCGATGGGGATGCACTGCTTTCCGAGACCGTTCCCTACAGCTTTTCCTCCGTCCTTGTCAGCACGCCCGACATGCACATTGGCGATACCTGCACGCTGTCCATCGGGGACACCGAAACAGAAATGACCATTGATAACGCATCCAATACCGGAGCGTTCGGCGGCGGGCAGATGCCCGGCGGAAACGCTGGAATGCAGCCGCCTGCCATGTCAGACGGTGCCAATGGCGGCACACCGCCCGATTTTCCACAAGGCGGTATGGATGCAGACGCCTCACAGCCTGACTTTCCACAGGACGGCACAGCAGATGGCACACAGCCTGACACATTTCAGGGGGAAATGAACGGTGACAATACCCAGTCCGGCTTTCCGCAGCGTGGCATGCACGGCGGCGGAATGATGCAGGGGAATGACAATTTTGGTGGGAAGATGGACAATATGCAGACACAGGACACCGCTTCTCAGCCCACAGACAACGGCACACCGATCCCCGCCGGAACATGGATCCTGCTCGGCGTTTCGGCACTCGTACTGCTGATCGGATGCCTGATCGCATGCTTCTACAAACGGCGGGGATGATCCGCAGCCTTCAAGATACAAAAAATCGAGAGCGTTCCGTCATGGATGCGCTCTCGATCGGTTTCCAAAGGAACCGCCTTGCCGTCATATAGAAAATAAAACCAAGCGTCTCCGCAAGGTGGGTATCCGCCTGTAAGTCTCTCGCTCCCAACGTCCGGATCCGGCGTGCGATGCAGCCGGAAACGGGAGGTCTGCAATCCTCAGACAGAGCATCAGATTCCCGTGAAATAAGTGTTGGATTATAATAACTATACTTACCCGAACAAGGCAGTAAGCCTGCTAATGTTCCCCCGTCAGGGGGTGCAGGAGGTGCTTACGCTTCCTCCTCCGTGTCGTCGCCCTCCTCCAGCATCTGGGAGATGCGCTCAATAAAGAGGGCACCAATGCGCTCATATTCCTCATCATTGTCGATCGTTGCAAGGAATTCTTCTCCGTTCTCCTCGCCGACCTTGAGTACCACAAGCTCTGTATCCTCCTCCAGCATTTCCTCCGGATCTTCGAGATACGGGATCAGTGCGTAGTATACAGTGCCGTTTTCCTCCATGACATCCATGAGTTCAAATTCGTGTTCCACGCCTTCCTCATCAGTCAAAGTAAATATTTCCGGATCGTATCCTTTTTCCTCCATCGCCTGACTCCTGTCCGCCCTGTGGCTGTTTTATTGATCGGTAATGATCTCAACTATCCTACCTCTCTTATTATACTACATCTTCACCAAAAAAGTCAATAGGAAAACAAAATTTTTTTCAGAAAAAACAGGCATCGGACAGATACAGACCGATTTTTCGCATTCCCCGGAAGAAAGTACTTGCATATTTTCTGTATCTGTGTTATAATAAGACTGGATCAAAATTCCGGGACACAAAGGTCTGTGCCCCGCAGATGGAGGAAACTGCTATGCCCGCCGCTTCGGTATTGTATATGATCATCCCCTGTTATAACGAGGAAGAGGTGCTTGGGGAGACCGCCGTACGTCTCAGGGAGAAGTACCAGAGCCTGATGGCAATGTCGCTGATCTCTCCCCGCAGCCACATCGTCTTTGTCAATGACGGCTCCTCAGACCGGACATGGGATATCATCACTTCCCTGCATGCACAGCAGCCGGAGCTGTTCTCCGGTATTGATCTGGCGCACAATGCCGGGCATCAAAACGCCGTCCTCGCCGGACTCATGACAGTGCGGGAGCTTTGCGACATCGCCATTAGCATGGATGCCGACCTGCAGGACGACATCAACGCCATTGATGAGATGGTGCGGGAATACCAGAAAGGAAATGAAGTCGTCTACGGCGTGCGCAAGGCAAGAAAGAAAGACACCCTGTTCAAACGCCTTACCGCCGAAGGTTTCTATCGTGTCATGCAGGGTATGGGGACGGAGATCGTCTACAACCATGCGGATTTCCGGCTGATGAGCCGCCGGGTATTACAGGAACTGGCAGGTTTCCGGGAGGTGAACCTCTTTCTCCGGGGCATGATCCCTCTCATCGGATTCCGCAGCAGCTGTGTCTATTATGAACGGCAGGAACGTTTTGCCGGAAAGAGCAAGTACCCGCTGCGGAAGATGCTCTCTTTCGCCATTGACGGCATCACTTCGTTCAGTGTCAAGCCGCTCAAACTGATCAGCAGTTTCGGGCTTCTGATGGTCGCTGTCAGTGCAGCAGCATTTCTCTGGGCATTCATTTCCAAATTTTTCGGAAACACAGAGGTCGGCTGGTCAAGCACTTTCTGCTCCATCTGGCTCATCGGCGGGATGCAGCTCCTGTGCCTCGGCATCATCGGAGAATACGTCGGCAAGATCTATGCCGAAGTCAAGCAGCGTCCACGCTATATCATTGCCGAGTTTCTGCATGATGAGGATCCCGGCACGCCCGGACAGTCCTCACAGTGACCTAAAATGCTTTCACCAAAAACAGAACTGCCTCCCGATGCATAGCACCGGGAGGCAGCTTTATTATTACAATAACAAACGAATATAAGCTATGGAGATCTTTCTGATCTGTAAACTTCTGCATCAGCTGACAGCTTCGTACATCTGTGCCGCATCCGCCTTTGTGGCATGCTCAGAAACGACCAGAACACGCACCTTGACAGGGCGTGGTCCCATCACGATCTCCAGCACATCCCCGACCTTGACATCGTAGGAAGCCCTTGCCGGCTTTCCATTGACAAGCACCTTGCCGGCATCGCACGCCTCATTGGCAATGGTGCGCCGCTTGATAAGGCGTGAATTTTTCAGATATTTGTCAAGCCGCATGGCTCAGTCCTTTCTCCCCTTGACAGCATCCTTCAGCCCTCTGCCAGCCTTAAAGGCAGGTGCCTTGCCTGCGGGGAGATGGATCGGCTCTCTGGTGCGGGGTGTCAGGCAGCGTTTCTCCTTGCGCTCACGGACATCGAACGTACCGAAACCCGTCAGCACGACCTTTTCCTCCTGTGCAAGGGTATCCCGGATCGTATCGAAGATGAAATTCACATCTTCCTCCGCTTCCTTTTTCCTGCGGTTACGCTGCTTTGCATAAATTGCGATCAATTCAGATTTTGTCATGTGTGTTCCTCCTGTTTGTTTTGTAACATATGTCTCTGGGTCTCTTTGGCATCTACCCAGTACATGTCAAGCTCATCTGCCGTAAGTTCTGTCAGTTTTTTTCCGTCATCCGTGAGCATCTGCTCCGCTGTGGCAAACCGGTCAATGAATTTATTGGTAGCCTTTGTCAGTGCCTGCTCGGCGTCGATCCCGAGGTGCCGTGCCGTGTTGACACAGGAAAACAGCAGATCCCCCAGCTCCTCCTCCATCATGGAGACATCCCCGGCGGCGATGGCTGCCTGTAATTCCGCACGCTCGGCACGGACGCAGTCAAATGCATCCTCCACACTTCCAAAGTCCATGCCGGCTCTGGCGGCACGCTTTCCCACCTTCTGCGCACGGGAAAGCGCAGGCAGAGACTTCGCCACGCTCCGGAGCGTATCGGCATCACAAGTCTGTCCCTTGGTCTCTTTTTTGATGGCATCCCAGTTTTTCAGGACGGTACCCGTATCCTCTGCCACGACATTCCCGAAGACATGCGGGTGGCGGATGATGAGCTTCTTGCAGACCTCGTCGCAGACCGCATCGAAGTCAAATGCCTTCTCCTCCGCTGCCATCGTGCAGTGGAACACGACCTGTAACAGCACATCCCCCAGCTCCTCACGGAGCAGTGCCATGTCCTGTAAGTCGATCGCCTCAGCAGCCTCATAGGCTTCCTCGAGCAGATCGTTACGGACAGAGCTGTGCGTCTGTTCCCTGTCCCACGGACATCCGCCCGGAGAACGCAGCAGTTTGACGATCTCCTGCAGATCAGAAATGGTATACTGCGGCTTCTGCTCGTACTCTACCATAGTTTTCTCCTCCTGAAAAACAGATGTCGTTACCGTATCTCTGACGCAACAAAGCCCACTTTCCGGTAGACTTTATTCAGGATACGCTGGGAATAGCGCAGTGCCTCCGCACCGCAGCGGGTGTAGCACTCTTTCAGATATGCCTTGTCATCGACCAGACGGGCATATGCGTCACGCACCGGTGCCAGATGGTCAGCAACGACCTCTCCGACTGCGAGTTTGAAATCGCCATAGCCCTTTCCATCAAATTCCTTTTCTGCCTCCTCGATGCTCTTGCCTGTCACGGCAGAATAGATCGTCAGCAGATTATTGATGCCATCCTTGCCCTCACGGAACACGATCTCAGAGCCGCTGTCCGTGACCGCACGCTTGAACTTGCGGATGATGGTGTCCTTGTCATCGAGAATGAGAATGACCGCATTCGGATTTTCATCCGACTTGGACATTTTCTTTGTCGGATCCTGCAGGCTCATGATCCTTGCACCGACCGGCGGCACATACCCCTCCGGCACGGTAAAGGTGTCGCCGTAGCGGCTGTTGAACCGTCTGGCAATGACCCTTGCAAGCTCGAGATGCTGTGTCTGGTCTGCGCCGATCGGCACAAGATCCGCATTGTAGACCAGAATGTCCGCTGCCATCAGCACGGGATAGTCAAACAGCCCGGCATTGATATCATCCTGATGTTTTCTGCTCTTGTCCTTGAACTGTGTCATGCGTGACAGCTCTCCGAACTGAGCGGAGCAGTTCAGCACCCAGCTCAGCTGTGCATGGGTGGGGACATGGCTCTGGATAAAGAGCAGCGACTTCTCCAGATCAATGCCGCATGCCAGAAGCTGTGCATACGCTTCGAGCGTCTTTCTCCGCAGGACAGCCGGCTCAATGCGCACCGTAATGGCATGCTCATCCACCACGGAATAGATGCAGCGGTATTCGTCCTGCAAAGGTGCCCAGTTGCGGATGGCACCGATATAGTTTCCCAGCGTGAACGTACCCGTGGGCTGGATGCCGCTGAAGATCAGTTTCTTTTCTTGCTGCTGATTCTGCTCACTCATCCTTCTTACCGCCTTCCGGCAGACCTTCTGCATCCCTCAGCTGTGCCATGCGCAGCGCACTCATCACCTGCTGAGACATGTAGTAGACCACACGCTTTTCCTTTTCTTCCTCACGCAGGGCGGAGGGGTGCAGCTCCGTCCGGAAGCATCCCCGCTTTGTCAGCAGATAGACGAAATATGTGCCATAAGTCGGGAGCGGGAAGATGGAAGTATGCTTGGCAAGGTTCCGCAGCGGTGCAGCATTGACCACAAGGTTCCTTGCCGCCTGCACGACTGCCTTGTACCGGGTGGAAGCACCGGTATATTCACTGCCGTTGTTGAAATACAGATTGGCGGCACCGTTGATGAAGCAGACCATCGTCACCAGTGCGTTGATCCCCATCGGTGCGTCGATCACGACACCGTAGACATCTTCCGGCTTGATCTTGAATTTGGGAAACTGGGAAGCCGGGATGTGCAGCGCACTGTTGCGGGTGGAAAGATATTTGGATGTGACCGGATAGGGGTCAAGGGGGGAACGTCTTACAACTGCCATAATGATGATTTCCTTTCCTTGAAGAATTATGATCCAAGAGAATGCTCAGTCAAACATTTCCCTTGTCAGGGAACCGAGCAGCTCCACGCCCTTGTCAATGGCTTCGTCCGTCGGGGTGGAGTAGTTCATCCGGAAGGAGTCTGTCACATCCTCCTCGGATACCATAAATGCATTGCCGGGTACGACCGCCGTCTTGAATTCAGCGACCGCCCGCTTGCAGAAGCCTGTCATATCACTGCCCTCCGGCAGCGTACACCACAGGAACAGACCGCCCTGCGGACGTGTGAAGCGTACAGCCGGGGAAAAGTACTTCTCCATGCCGTGGATCATTCTGGCAGCTTTCTGCCGGTAGATCTCCCGCAGCCCTGCCAGATGGGCATCGAAATCCACCTCCTTCATGAAGCGATAGGCGAGCATCTGTCCGAAATTGCTCGTATGCACATCGGACACCTGCTTGCAGACGACCATCTTGGAAATGATCTCTTTCGGTGCAATGCCATATCCCACACGGATGCCGGGAGACAGCACTTTGGAAAAAGTACCCGCATAGATCACTCTGCCCTCCGTGTCCATGCTCTTGATCGTCGGGATATCCTCCCCCGCAAAGCGCAGATCACCATAGGGGTTATCCTCCAAAATGATCGTATCGTACTTCTGCGCCAGCGCATACAGTGCCTTCCGGCGTGCGAGGGTGGTCGTCCTGCCGGTGGGGTTCTGGAAATTCGGGATCAGGTAGATCAGCTTGGTATTCGGATTTGCCCACAGTGCTGCCTCGAGCAGTTCAGGATCCATGCCCTCCTCATCCATTGGCACACCGACCAGATTGACATTGTAGGATTTGAAGGCATTGAGAGAGCCGATAAAGCTCGGTGCCTCGCAGATGAGGGTATCTCCCGCATCGCAGAGGGATTTGCAGGCAAGCTCCATGACCTGCTGTGCGCCGGAAGTGATCAGCAGATCCTCCTGTTCTTCACGGAAGCATCCGGCGGCAGCCATGCGCTCCTTGAGCAGCTCCCGCAGAGGGGTATACCCCTCGGTGATGCCGTATTGCAGCACCGTGATCGGTTCCTCCTCGAACAGCCGTGCGGTGATGTCACGGATCACATCAGTCGGAAACGCCTCGGGAGCCGGATTGCCCGCCGCAAAGGAGATGACCTCCGGATCGGAGGTGAACTTCAGAATCTCACGGATCGCAGAGGGCTGCAGCTGGGAGACCTTTTCAGAAAAAGTATAATTCATACATTTCATCCCTTAAACATAAAATTCTGGTAGCGGTCTGTGTTTCACTGGCGTTTTTGCACGCCCATGTATCTATTTTACTACAAAATCCGGCTTGTGTCAAGGGGATTTGTGGAATTTGCAGAACAGATTTCTCAAAGGAGATGACAGTACATGAAAAAACAAAGCTTTCTGACCGGTTCTCTGCTGCTGACCGGCTCGGCACTGACGGCAAAGGTGCTGGGCGCACTGTTCAAGATCCCGCTGACCACGCTGCTCGGCGGCACGGGCATGGGATATTTCAGCTGTGCCTATGGGCTATTCCTGCCGTTGTATGCCATATTTGTCACAGGACTGTCCACAGCCGTCGCCCGTCCCACCGCTGCCTTTGCCGGCAGAGGGGATACCGCTGGTGCGCAGTATGTCCGCACCGTGGCAAGGCGGCTCTTTTTCTGTGCCGGGCTTGCCGGCACCCTGCTGGCGGCAGCATTGGCAAAAGTATTCACACGCCATACCTCCAGCATGGAGGCATACCCGGCAGTGCTTGCCATCACCCCGGCGGTGCTGCTCTGCTGTCTGACGGCAGTGGAACGGGGCTATTATGAGGGACTTTGCAGCATGACACAGACCGCTGTTTCACAGGCAGCGGAGGCACTGGCAAAGCTGATCTGCGGGCTGCTGCTCTGCCGGTATCTGATGACGCACTGTCCGCCCGGCATGAGCCGTGAGACTGCCGGTGCGCTCGGTGCCGTGCTTGGCGTGACGGTCTCGACGCTCGCAGGGTATCTGTGTGTGCTGATACCGGGACTGCGCCGCAGAAAAGAGATCACAGCCGTCCCCGGCACGTTGCCGCCCCGCCGGGACATCCGCCGGATGCTGCTGGCGGTGATGATACCGGCTGCCATGGGGGCACTGGTGACCAATCTGACATCACTCATTGATCTGGTGACGGTGATGCGCCGGTTTTCTGCACTGCTTGCCGCAGACCCGGCGGGATTCTACCGGGGCGCAGCCCTGTCGGACAGTGTTCCGCCGGAAGAGGCTGCCGCCTTCGTTTATGGCTCTTTCATGGGCTTGTCGATCACGGTATTCAATCTGGTGCCGAGCCTGACAAATATGCTTGCCCGGGGCGTGCTGCCCTGTACGGCTCAGGCATGGGCACGGGGCGACCGCCTTGCGGCAGCGGGCTATGCAAGGCAGGTACTGGTATTGACAGGGCTTGTGGCGATCCCGTCAGGCTGCGGCATTCTGGTACTGGCAAGGGGCGTGCTGGAATTCCTGTTCGCCGGGCGGGAGGCAGAGATCCATGCCGCCTGTGCCAGCCTGCAATGGCTTGCCCCGGGGATGGTCTTTCTCTGCCTGACATTTCCGGTATTCAGTCTGCTGCAGGCGGTCGGACGGGAAGATCTGCCAGTAAAGCTGATGCTGCCGGGCATTGCGGTAAAGCTTGCCGGGAATCTTCTGCTCATCCCCCTGATGTATACGGCAGGTGCGGCACTTGCCACCACATTGTGCTACGGTGTCATTTTAGTGCCGGCTCTGCTGTGTCTGCGCAGGGAACTGCGGGAACCGCTGCATCTCTGGGGCAGTTTCGCTGCGGAATGCTATGGCGGCATCATGTGCGCTGCGGCAGCCTGGGTCAGCTATGGGCGGCTCATGGAGCTGCTCCCGCAGCGGGCAGCACTGCCCGCCGCAGTCCTCTGCGGTGCGGCGGTGTATGTGTTCATCGGATGCCTGACACTGCACCCATCGGCACTGTTCAGGCAGCACAAAAAAAACAGATGCACCGCCCCCTGAAACACTACTTCCCTGCCCGCACTTCCCGTTTGAGCAAGGCAAGATCAGCGACATTGATCACGCCGTCCCTGTACAGCTCCGCTGCAGCGGGATCCGTCAGACTGCCCCTGCACAGCAGATAGTCCTGCAGCATGACCACATCGGCAGCGTCCACACTGCCGTCCGCATTGACATCTCCCTGTTTCCGCTCGGGCAGTTCGGTGCCACTGCTATATACACGGGCATACATCTCCTCTGCCCAGACACGCCGCATCTCCTCATAGCCCTCTGATGCCGGATGCACGCCGTCCTGACTGAGCAGCTCCGGATGTTCTTCAAAAAACGCATCAAAATCCGGACCGGGGATCACCTCCGGATACTCTTCCCAGATCCTGTCGATCATGGCATTATAGTCGTCGAGATAGTCTGCCACACCCGCTTCTGTCGCATGCGGGATCTTCGGCAGTACCGGGATCTTCCCGGCATCTAAGATCTTATGGATCATGGTGACGGTGTTCTCATAGTATTTCTCCGCCCCCGTCTGGTTGCCCCATGCATCGTTGGTACCGTAGGCAATGCTGACATAGGTCGCAGGACTGGTGGAGAGCCAGCGGTCGATGTTGTTCACGCCGTCCGTGCTGGTAATGCCCCCGATGCCGCCATTTTCCTGCACCGGGAAATACCGGCTGTCAAGCTGGTTGATGTAGGTCGCAAACCCCGTCCCATAGCAGTTGTTCATCCCGCCGTAGGTGATGGAATCGCCCAAAAACAGCCAGCTGTCCGTCACGCCCTGCGAGACATCGTGTACATCGAAATTCATGCTGACATTGCCGCCCTCTTTTCCGTCCGCACCGGTGACATGCAGGCGGATCCAGTTATAGCCGGCAAAATCCACGATGTGCTGCCGGGAGGAAAGCGTGTTGCCCTCCACAGTTTCCACCACGACCCAGCCATCCTCCGGATAGTCTCCGCCGGGCGCAGCATTGACCTCGACCGTATAGTCCGATGCCTGCATGTTCCGGGAGATATACATCCCGATCGTGTCATAGGAGCTGGTGTTGTACCAGACAGCATCAATGACCTGCCGCTCCTCCTCCGGTACGCCGGAGAGGTCATAGGCAAGGTAATCCGGTGCCGACCCGCTCCAGAAGGAAAAATAGTAGTCGTCGTTCCCCGCAGTCGCCGTGGCAGGATTGCTGCCAGCCCATGCGGGACAGTTCCGGCTGATGACCGGATTCGGTGTGACATCTGCGCCAGCCGGCAGGCTCTGCACCGGCAGCATGGTGAGCGCAAGCAGCAGTGATGCCATTTTCAGATCTCTTTTCATACTTCTTCATCCTTTCTATGGTCCCCTTCTGTGCTTCCCCTCGTCCCGTCCGTCATGTATAATAAGGCGTTGCAGATCGCCGCAGCGACATTGCTCCCGCCCTTTCTGCCTCTTGCAGCGATGCAGGGCATCCCGGAGACGATCAGACGCTCCTTTGCCTGCACCACATTCACAAACCCCACCGGCACCCCGATCACCAGCGCAGGCGTGAACCGCTGCTGCGCATGCAGCTCACAAAGCTGCAGGAGTGCCGTGGGCGCATTCCCCACCGCATAGATCACCGGCTCTTTCAGAGCTGCCGCCTTGTCAACGGCGGCAGCTGCCCGTGTGGTACCGGCTTTCCGGGCTGCTTCAGCGACATCTGCATCCGCCATGTAACATTCTGTCCGGCAGCCGAGCCGGGCAAGTGCGGCACGATTGATGCCAGCCTTT